>DASZVX010000032.1:0-19689 GCA_035547255.1 Hyphomicrobium sp. | reverse complement strand
GCTCAGGGAGATCGAGGTCGAGAGGTCCGCGCTTGTCGCGCGCGATCGCGACCGCCTCGTAGGCCGCCCAGAGAGGCTTCAAAGCGCGATCCATCAGCGGCTGACACTTGTCGGAGGGCTGTCCGTCGATCGCGGCCTGGGCTTCCTGATAGGAGAGCTTGGCGGCGGAGCGCATCATTGCCCGAACGAACTTGTGACGCCGCTTCTCGCCGTGGCGGTCGAAGATCATGCGCACCGCAAGGCAGGCCCGTTCTTCGCTTTCGCGCAGCGAGCAAAGGTCGTTCGAAATCTTTTCCGGCAGCATCGGCACGACGCGATCTGGAAAGTAGACCGAGTTGCCGCGCAGTTGCGCCTCACGGTCGATTTTCGAGCCCGGCCGGATGTAGTGCGCGACGTCGGCAATCGCGACCGTCACAATGAAGCCGCCCTCATTCTTGGGATCGCTGTCGCACTCGGCATGCACCGCATCGTCATGGTCTCGAGCATCGACGGGATCGATCGTGAGCAGCGGAAGTGAGCGCAGGTCTTCGCGCCCCTCCATCGTCGGTGGCGGAAGGTTTTCACATTCCTTGAGCACGCTTTCCGGGAAGTCCTCCGGAATGCCGTGCGCATGGATCGCGATCAGCGAAATCTGCCGCTGGTCGTCGGGATTGCCGAGGCTTTCGACGATCTCAGCCCGCGGCGTCGCGAACCGCCCGCGCCGGACGAGTTCGAAGCGCACGAGGTCGCCGTCATTTGCACCGCCCATATCGTCGGGCAGGATCGGCCAGCTTTTCAGTTCCTTGCGATCGATCGGCTCGATCGTACCGCCGCCGCGCTTCGAGGCTCGGAAAATGCCGAGCAGCCGGCGCTTGTCCTTGGGCAGCTTCTTGATTGGCGTTGCCTCATACGAGGCTTCGCCGCTGCCGCGCGGCAGTTTCGTGAGCTTCGCCAGCACCCGGTCGCCGATGCCGATGTCGTTATCGGACGTACGGGTCGAAAGCGACACACGCACGATTGGTCGTTTGCCGTCGTCTTCGTCCCATTGCAGAGGTTTCGCAATCAGATCGCCGTCGTCGTCGCGCCCGGTGATTTCGAGCGTTGTGACGGGCGGCAGCTTTCCTTTTTCTTTGAGATGTTTCTTGTCGCCCGAAAGCGTGCCCTCGGCAGCCATCTCGGCGAGAATGCGCTTGAGCGCAATCCGCGCACCTCCCGAAACGCCGAAGGCGCGCGCAATCTCGCGCTTGCCGGCCTTCCCCTGCGCAGTGTTCAGGAACTCGAGGATCTGCTCTTTGCTCGGCAGACCGCGATCGGTGGAAACGCGCGCCCCAGCGTGCTGTTTGCCGGCTGGCGTCTTCCCTCGTAATTTCTGCTTCAGGCTTTGGCCTTTGCGAGTTTCTTGGCCGCCGGTTTGGCCGGGGCCGCTTTCTTTGCTGGTGCTGCTTTTTTCGCCGCCGCGGGTTTCGCAGCCTGCCGCTTTGCAGGGGTTGCCGCTTCTTCCTTAGCAGGCTTCGCAGCCTTGGCCGCCTTTGGCTTTGCAGATCGCGAGGACTTCGTTTTCTTGCCGCCGCCGTTGGCGATACGTTCCGCTATGAGCGCAACAGCTTCATCGAGCGTTAGCGAAGCCGGGTCTTTGCCGCGAGGCACCGTGGCGTTGACTTTATTATGGGTGACGTAAGGACCGTAGCGGCCCTCGAGTACCTGCACCGGGCCGCCCTCGCTCGGGTGTGCGCCGAGCTCCTTCAGAACCTTGGGAGCGCTGCGCTGGAAGCGGCTCTTGCCGCCGCCCGCACGTTTCTCGGCCAGCAGCGTCACGGCATGGTTGATGCCGATCGTCAGAACGTCCTCGACGCTTCCGAGATTGACATAGGTTTTGGCGCCGTCGTGCTCGTGCAGAATGAAGGGTCCAAAGCGGCCGAGGCTCGCCGTGATCATCCCGCCTTCCGTCGGGTGCAAGCCGACATCGCGCGGCAGCGACAAAAGCTGCATCGCCTTCTCGAAATCGAGCGTGGCTGCATCGATGCCTTTCGGAATGCTGGAGCGTTTCGGTTTTTCGTCGCCTTCGGCTTCGCCGAGCTGGACGTAGGGGCCGAAGCGTCCGGTGCGTAGCGTGACCGCGACGCCGTCGTCGTTATAGCCGAGCACTTTGCCGTCGAGCGCAGCTTCGCCGCTGTCGCTCTGCGTGAGCTGGCGCGTGTAATTGCAATCGGGATAATTCCCGCAGCCGATGAACGCACCGTACTTGCCCGAAATTTTCAGGCTGAGACGCCCCTGTCCGCACTTCGGACAAAGGCGCGGATCGCTGCCGTCTCCTTTGTCCGGGAAGACGTGCGGCCCGAGCATCTCGTTCAAGGCTTCGAGCACGTCGCCGACGCGCAGATCCTTGATCTCGCCGACGGAGGCAATGAATTGCCGCCAGAAATCGCGAAGCACCTCTTTATACGCCAGCTCGTTGTTGGAGATGAGGTCGAGCTTCTCTTCGAGGTCCGCCGTGAAATCGTATTCGACGTAGCGCTTGAAGAAGCTTTCGAGGAACGCGATGACGAGGCGCCCCTTGTCCTCCGGGATCATGCGCTTCTTCTCGATCCGGACGTAGTCGCGATCGACGAGCACCGCCATCGTCGACGCGTAGGTCGAAGGCCGGCCGATGCCGAGCTCTTCCATACGCTTGACGAGCGTCGCCTCGGAAAAGCGCGGCGGCGGCTGCGTAAAGTGCTGATCCGCGTTGATTTCCTTGTCTTTGAGATGGTCGCCTTCGGCGAGCACGGGCAGACGGCGATCTTCGTCTTCGCCCTCGGGATCGTCCTTGCCCTTCTCGATGTAGCGGAACCGGTCGTCGCGGCCTTCCTCGTAGACCTTGAGGAAGCCATCGAACAACAGAACCGAGCCGTTGGCGCGAAGCCCATAGGTTTTGCCGTCGCTGCCCTTTGCCTCGATCTCGACTGCGGTCTGCTCGAAATCGGCGGGCGCCATCTGGCTGGCAATCGTGCGTTTCCAGATCAAATCGTAAAGCGCAGCCTGATCCTTTTCGAGGTGTTTGCGCACCTGGTCAGGCTTTCGGCGCGGATCGGTCGGGCGGATCGCTTCGTGAGCTTCCTGCGCGTTCTTGGCCTTCGTTTTGTACTCGCGTGCGAACGGCGTGTACTGCTTGCCGAACTCGGCCGAGATGACGTCGCGGATCTGGCTGACGGCTTCAGGTACGATCTGGACGCCGTCCGTTCGCATATAAGTAATGAGACCGACCGTCTCGCCGCCGATGTCGACGCCTTCATAAAGGCGTTGCGCGATCTGCATGGTCTGCTTGGCCGAGAAGCCGAGCTTGCGCGACGCATCCATCTGCAGCGTCGAGGTCGTGAACGGTGGATAGGGATTGCGCTTGGCCGCCTTTTTCTCGATCGAAACGATGCGGAAGTCGCGGCCCTCAAGCGCCGACTTGATCGCGGTCGCTGACGCTTCATCCTTGATGTCGAGCTTCTTGAGCGCCGTTTTCTCAATCGCAACAAGGCGAGTTTTGACGTCTTCGCCCTTGCTCGTCGTGAGAAGGGCTTCGATCGTCCAATATTCTTCGGTCTTGAAAGCTTCGATCTCGGCTTCGCGGTCGCAGACGAGCCTCAGCGCCACCGATTGCACGCGTCCGGCTGAGCGGGCGCCTGGCAGCTTGCGCCAAAGGACAGGCGACAGGGTGAAACCGACGAGATAGTCGAGTGCGCGGCGCGCGAGATAGGCATCGACGAGCGGTTCGTCGATTTTGCGCGGCTCTTTGAGCGCCGCCAGGATCGACTGCTTGGTGATGGCGTTGAACGCGACCCGCTCGACCTCGGTGCCTTTCTTCAACACCTTCTTATGATTGAGGATCTCCAGGATGTGCCAGGAGATCGCTTCGCCTTCCCGATCAGGGTCGGTCGCCAGGATCAGCTTGTCCGCGTTTTTGACCGCATCCGCGATCTCGCGCATGATCTTCTGGGATTTGCCATCAACCTCCCAGTGCATCGCAAAATCATGGTCGGGCTCAACCGAACCGTCCTTCGCAGGCAGGTCCCGGACGTGTCCGTAAGAGGCGATGACCTTATAGCCAGACCCCAAATATTTGTTGATCGTCTTGGCCTTAGCGGCGGATTCGACGATAACGACGTTCATGTGGTGCTTGCGCTCCTGGACCGTCTGGCCTCGAGCCAGGTCGAGAATCTACGGCTTACATCGGTGGCCGTGCGGCGGGCGGGGAACATGGTTGATCGCCGCAGCGGTGTCAAATGGCTGCGATTACGACCTGTGATATTTAATTCAGGATATTGCAACCTTAAGAAGAATAAGTTACTCACCGGCAAGGCTTAGAATGAGGCTCGAGGTGAGGAAATTGGAAGGGATGCCGAACGCCCAAGCACGCGCTCAATCGCCAGATCCGGAACGACGCGAGCGCCTTGAATACCTTGCCGATCTGCTGAGCGAGCTGCAGGAACTCGCTGAACGCGAAAGTTGCGCAAGGCTACCCGGTCTGATTGCCCAATCCCGTGCCGAGGCAATTGCAGAGTCGCTCAAGGGATAAGGGGCGCTAGGTGCTTTTCAAAGCCACGAGGCTAAGGCCTTGGCGCTCGATCCGGCCCGCCAGATCGAGCTCCAGAAGCGCGATATGGACGCTTTGCACGGTAAGGCCAGTCGCGCGTGCGATCGCGTCGACTGCAACTGGGGCGGGGCCGAGCGCTGCCAGAACGGCCGCCATTTTGTTGGGTCCATCTGAGCCCCCTTGCCTGGAGCCGGGCGACGACGCGAGCGCATGTGCTTCAAGCTGATCCGGGGCTACCGGGAGTTTGAAGCTTGGTTCAGCAAAGGGTTCGCTAAAGGTCTCGTGGCCAACGATCGGGCGCAGGATTTCGATGACTTCGCTGGGTTCGGTAACAAGCGTCGCGCCCTGCTTGATTAGCCGATTGGTGCCCTCGGCGCGCGGGTCGAGCGGATGGCCTGGAAGCGCAAAAACTTCGCGTCCGAGATCGTTGGCGTAGCGCGCCGTCGTCAGCGTTCCCGAACGCATCGCGGCTTCGACGATCACGACACCATAGGCGAGCCCGGCAATGATCCGGTTCCGCCTTGGGAAATCCCGTTCCCGCGGATTGAAGCCGGGTGGGCGCTCCGTGACGAGGCAGCCTTCGGCGCCGATCAGGCGTTGAAGTTCCGCATGCTCGGGCGGATAGACCCAGTCGATCCCGCCCGCCAGAACCGCCACCGTTCCTCGCGATAGCGAAGCTTCGTGAGCGGCGCGGTCGATGCCGCGTGCGAGACCCGACACGATCTTGAAACCTGCTTCCGCCAGTTCGTTTGCAAATCGCCGCGTCAACTGCACGCCCGCCGCAGAACATTGTCGCGATCCGACGATCGCGATCCCCGGCATGTTCAAAAGCTCGCGTCGGCCCTTCGCGTAAAGCATCGGCGGCGGCGCCTCGATGCGGGCGAGAAGCGCCGGATAATCCGGTTCGATCGTAAACAGGGAAACGGCGCCGGTTCGCGATGCGGCTTCGAGTTCCTTTTCTGCGTCAGCCTGAGAGCAGAGGCGGATTGGCCGGCCGGCCCCGCCCCGCCGTGAAAGGTCCGGAAGCGCATCGAGCGCGTTCTGCGCGCCACCGAAGTGATTGATCAGTTCGCGAAACGTGACCGGCCCGACGTTCTCGGACCGGATAAGCCTCAAGCAGGCCAGCCGCTCGGCATCCGAGAGTTCGGCCGTCGGCAGGGGCGCTGGTTTGAAAAGCTGCGACTGTTCAGGCCTTCGCACCGATCCTCGGCTCCTCGCCCGCCAGAAGCCTGCGGATGTTTCCACGGTGTTTGATGAGGACGACCACCGCCATCAGCGCCGACACCACGGCGACCTGATCGTAACCGAGGATCCAGGCGCCGATCGGAACGGCAACCGTCGCGATGATCGCCGAGAGTGAGGAAATCCGGGTTATGGCCGCCACGGCGAGCCAGACGATCGCGAAAATCGCCGCCACTTCCCAGGCCATCGCAATCAGCACGCCGAGGAAGGTCGCAACACCCTTTCCACCTTTGAACTTCAGCCAGACCGGAAAGATATGGCCGAGTAAAGCGCCGAAGCCGGCAATCGCCGCTGCCGTCGGTCCAAAGCAGTAATTTACGATGAGGACCGCAGCCGCTCCCTTCGCGGCATCGAGAAGAAGTGTCGCCGCCGCGAGACCTCTGCGACCCGTTCTCAGCACGTTCGTTGCGCCGATATTCCCCGAGCCGATCTGACGGACGTCACCGAGGCCCGCGATGCGCGTCAGCAGCAGACCGAACGGGACGGACCCTAAGACGTACCCGAGGCCGAATGCGATCAACAGCGCAGGGAAGGACGACGGGTCCATGCTTGGCGTGATTTCCGTTGTTCGGCCGATCCGAGAAGGATCTTATGTGCGTTCAACCCCAGCGTATTCGTACACCGTTTCGCCAGCAACAACTGTTCTGAGCACACGCCCCTGCATCTTGGCCTCGTCGAAAGGCGTGTTCTTCGATCGCGAGCGTAGGAGATCCTTGTTGACGACCCACGGCTCTCCAGGATCGAAGAGCACGAGATCGGCGATGGCGCTCTTCGCCAACCGGCCGCTATGCAGCCCCAGCAGACGCGCCGGGTTGATGGTCAACGCCTTGAGCATCGCGGCAAGCGTCACGTCACCGGAATGCACGAGCCGAAGCGCTGCCGGCAGCAGCGTCTCGAGACCGACCGCGCCGTCTGCTGCTTCCGCAAATGGCCGTCGCTTGGTGTCCGCATCCTGGGGATCGTGGCTTGAGACGATAACGTCGATGTCGCCGTTCGCAATGCCGTGAACCATCGCCATGCGGTCTTCTTCCCGCCGGAGCGGCGGGCGGACCTTGAAGAATGTGCGGTAAGGGCCGATGTCGTGCTCGTTCAACGTCAGGTGATTGATCGAAACACCGCACGTGACGGGTAGCTTTTTCGCCTTGGCAGCCTTCACGACGTCGAGGCTTTCCTGACAGCTGATTGTCGCGGCGTGATAGCGCCCGCCGGTCATTTCGACGATACGGACGTCACGCTCCAAGGTGATCGTCTCAGCGATTTTCGACGTTCCCGGAAGGCCAAGGCGGGAGGCGACTTCGCCGGAATTCATCGCACCGCTGCCCGAGAGGTAGGGATCTTCCGTGTGGTGAACGACGAGGGCGTTGAAGTCCTTGGCGTAGCTCAGCACGTTGCGCATCACGCGAGTATTGACGATGCTCGATTTGCCGTTCGAGAACGCGATGGCCCCGGCTCGTTTCAAAAGGCCGATCTCGGTCATTTCCTCGCCCTTGAGCCCCTTCGTCATCGCCGCCATCGTGTGAACGTGGACGAGGGCGTTGTCACGGGCGCGGCGCTGAATGAAATCGACCAGCGAGACCTGATCGATCACCGGATTGGTTTCCGGCATGACGACAATCGTCGTGACGCCGCCGGCGGCAGCGGCGTGGCTCGCGGTCTTCAGGGTCTCGCGGTGCTCGTACCCCGGTTCGCCGGTGAACACCTGCGCGTCGATTAATCCGGGCGCGAGGACGTGCCCATTGCAATCGACGACCGTCGCGCCCTCCGGAGCATTGCGGCGGAGATGGCTGCCGAGGTCGGCGATGATACCGTCTTTGACGAGCAATCCGCCGGGTTCGTCGCGATTGGACGCCGGGTCGATCAGGCGGGCGTTGATGAAGACCGTCGCCGGCCCGACGCTTTTGGGCTTCTCGATGATTTTGCTCATCACGCGACGTCCTTGAAGCTCGGCAGATGTGCCGAGAGCGCTTCGAGCACGGCCATACGCACGGCAACCCCCATTTCAACCTGTTCGCGAATGACGCTGCGCGAATGATCGGCAACAGTGGACGCGATTTCGACGCCGCGGTTCATCGGCCCTGGATGCATCACGAGTGCATCGGGCTTCGCGCGGGCGAGCTTCTCGTGATCAAGCCCGAAGAAATGGAAGAACTCACGGCTGGATGGGACATAGGAAGCATCCATCCGCTCGCGCTGCAGGCGCAGCATCATGACCACATCCACGCCGTCGATGCCCTTCCACATATCGGTGAAAACATCGACCCCGAGGCGTTCGGGAGATGAAGGCAGTAGCGTCGACGGCGCGATCAGACGGACGCGGGCGCCAAGCGCATTCAAGACATTGATATTCGACCGCGCGACGCGCGAATGCAGGATATCTCCGCAGATCGCAACGGTCAGTCCGGCGACGCGGCCCTTGGCCCGGCGGATCGTCAGCGCATCGAGCAGGGCTTGGGTCGGGTGCTGATGCGCCCCGTCGCCCGCGTTGATCACCGAGCAGTCGACCTTTTGTGACAAGAGCTCGACGGCACCCGCAGCATGGTGCCGGACGACGATGATATCGGGGCGCATCGCATTGAGCGTCACGGCCGTGTCGATCAGCGTTTCCCCCTTCGTGACCGACGAAGTCGCGACGTTCATGTTCATGACGTCGGCGCCGAGTCGCTTTCCGGCCATCTCGAAGGAGGCCTGCGTTCGGGTCGAGGATTCGAAGAAGAGGTTGATCAGCGTCCGTCCAGCGAGGACATCGCGCTTCTTGCCGTTCTGCCGGATGTGGTCGGCGGCCTTATCGGCAAGATCGAGCACAAAATTGATCTCATTCGCCGACAGCCCTTCGCAGGTCAGCAAATGGCGGCGCGGAAAAACCTTCAACGCGTTCGAATTCGGTTTGGATGTCATTAAAGCGGTTTCTATAGGCGGAGTCTGGGGCTCCCGCAAGCGCGGGTCGTGGGCGTAGTCGGAATCCCTTAACGGCAGGTGGATGCTTTCCGGGGAGAAGACCCAGGCGAGCCTCTTCAGCGCTGCCGACCGAGGCGGTCAAGGGCGCTCTGCAGGATAATCGTAGCTGCGAGCTTATCGATGACCTCGCTCCGGCGTTTACGGCTCTGGTCCGCATCGATCAGCATCCGCTCGGCCTCAACCGTTGTCAGCCGTTCGTCCCAAAGCAGAATCGGGAGCGGGCTGAGTTTGTTAAGATTGCGAGCGAGCGCCCGCGTCGCCTGAGCGCGCGGGCCTTCCGTTCCGTCGAGATTGCGCGGCAAACCCAGCACAAGCCCGGTCACGCCATGCTCTGCCGCGAGCGCCAGAAGCCGGGCAGCGTCGGCGGTGAACTTTGTCCGCCTGATGGTTTCAAGCGCGGAGGCGATCGTGCGTGTCACATCGGAGAGGGAGAGCCCGAGCGTCTTGGTGCCGCCGTCGATGCCGATAAGGCGACCGGACGAAGCTGCGGCATCGAGGAACTCTTGAGGGTCTTCCGTGGTGCGCCCGGGGGATGCCGGGGAAACGGACGGGCTCATGCAGGGTCGCCATATGCTCCAGATCTAAGCTCGGCTAGGCAGTAGCAGCACCGCGAGCCGATGGACACCGCAAAAACGGCGGAAAACAAAACCTTAGCCTTGGCCGTGGCGTCTGGGCGCAAGAACCCGCCGGGCCGGTTGCCTCGGAGGCACCGGGGCGGGTAAGAGAGCACCGAAGAATCTTCTCCGAGCTTTTCGAAGGAATCCCCAGATGCAGGTCGACGAAGCGACCGTTCGCCGTATCGCGCGCCTCGCCAGGATCAGGATTAGCGATGCCGAGGCAAAGGGCCTCGAGAAAGAGCTGTCCGGCATTCTCGACTGGGTGAAGCAACTCGACGAGGTCGATACGTCGGCCGTCGAGCCGATGACACGGGTTGTCGCTCAGAAGCTGACGATGCGGGACGATGTCGTGACCGATGGCGACATTGCCGACGCGGTGACGGCGAATGCACCGCTCACGGAAGACCATTACTTCGTCGTGCCGAAGATCGTGGAGTAGGGAGATGCTACGCATCCTGCTTCTAGCGGCATGCCTGTGCGTCGTCTCGGTTGCGGGCGAGTGCGCCGAGTCGAAGGTCGATGGCGCGTTCATCGGCGACGGCACTTATTCGCCGACGACCGGATGCAAGAAGCTCATCGACATCGAGAGCGGCAAGGCGGCGCCCAACATCTCGACCTATCCGCTGAAATTGACGCGGCAAGGGACCAGAAGCTGGGAAGGCAGCTGCAGCTTCGAGACCGTCCGCGAGACGGCGCCGAACACCTTCGAAGCAAAGATGCAATGCTCCGAAGGCGCCGAGGAATACGACGAGACGGTGACGTTCACCCGGCTCGATGCCGACCGCATCAAGGTCGCGAGCGGAGACGATGCACTCGTCTATGAGCGCTGCAAAGGATTGAAAGGGACTGTTGACCGGTGACGGATCTGACCAAGCTGACGATGTCCGAGGCCCGCGACGGCCTCAAGAAAAAGTCCTTTTCTGCGATCGAGCTGACGAATGCATTCCTTGCAGCAATCGATGCGGCGAACCCTGCGCTGAATGCCTACGTGCTGCAGACCCCGGAGCATGCGCGCGCACAGGCGAAGGAAAGCGACAAGCGGATCGCCGCCGGTCAGGCGCGTGCCCTCGAAGGCCTTCCGATCGGTAACAAGGACCTTTTCTGCACGACTGGCATCCGCACGACGGCATGCTCGAAGATCCTCGACGACTTCAAGCCGCCGTATGAATCGACAGTCGGACAAAATCTCTGGGATGCCGGCGCCGTCATGCTCGGCAAGCTCAACAACGACGAGTTCGCGATGGGCTCGTCGAATGAGACGAGCGCCTTCGGCAACGTCGTGAGCCCATGGCGCCGCAAGGGCGCGGACGGCAAGCTCTCGGACGATAAGCTCGTACCGGGCGGCTCGTCGGGCGGTTCCTCGGCCGCCGTTGCCGCCGACCTCTGCCTCGCTGCGACGGCAACGGACACGGGCGGCTCGATCCGCCAGCCTGCCGCGCTGACAGGCACCGTCGGCATGAAGCCGACCTACGGACGCTGCTCGCGCTGGGGCATCGTCGCGTTCGCCTCATCTCTCGATCAGGCCGGCCCGATCGCCAAGACCGTTCGCGACGCCGCGATGATGCTCAAGATCATGGCGAGCCACGATGCGAAGGACACGACATCGGTCGATGCTCCGGTCCCTGATTACGAGGCAGTGGTCGGCAAAGGCGTCAAAGGCCTGCGCATCGGCGTTCCGAAGGAATATCGCGTCGATGGCATGTCGGCCGAGATTCAGAAGCTGTGGGACGAAGGCATCGCTTGGCTGAAGGCCGCGGGAGCGACGATCCATGAGATCTCGCTGCCGCACACGAAGTACGCGCTGCCCGCATATTACATCGTCGCGCCGGCCGAATGTTCTTCAAACCTCGCACGCTACGACGGCATGCGTTACGGGCTCCGCGTCAACGGCGATAATCTGACGGATACCTACGAGAAAACGCGCGCTGCAGGCTTCGGCAAAGAGGTTCGCCGCCGCATCCTGATCGGCACCTACGTGCTGTCGGCTGGATATTACGACGCATATTATCTCAAGGCTCAGAAGGTGCGCACGCTGATCAAGCGCGACTTTGACGAAGCCTGGAACAAGGTCGACGTAGTTCTGACGCCGACAACGCCGTCGCCCGCGTTCGCATTCGGGGAGAAGACCGGCGATCCGCTGGCGATGTACCTCGAGGATATCTTCACCGTCACGGTCAATATGGCGGGATTGCCGGGTATGTCGGTCCCGGCCGGGCTTTCTTCTCAGGGTACGCCGCTCGGTCTGCAGCTCATCGGCAAGCCATTCGACGAGGAGACGCTGTTCCGGACGGCTCAGGTGATTGAAGATGCGGCAGGCCGGTTTGCCGTGCCGGCCAAATGGTGGATAAAGGGTTAGAGACGATGGATCCGAAACGGCCGTGGGAATGCGCCGACATGTCCCAAGTACGGAGCGAGATCGACCGCATCGACGCGGCGCTCGTCGATCTCATTGCTGAGCGGTACGGATATGTCGATCGCGCCTGGCAGTTGAAGATATCGACGCAAGAGGGCGCCGTCGTTCAGTGGCGCATCCAACAGGTCATCGATCGCGTCAAAGCGCGGGCCGCTGATAAGAACATGCCGCCGGAAATGATCGATATGGTCGGCGCGCAGTGGCGCAATATGATCGGCTGGTTCGTCCAGTTTGAAGAAGAAAAACTCCGGCAGGCCCAAGAGGCCGCCAAGGCCAAGAGCGGAGAGAACGGCAGTGCCTGATTTTGAACAGATGGTGCCGTTGACCGAGGTCCTGCTGTACGGAATTCTCAATCCGGCGACGATTGTTGTTGCGTTCATGCTGGGTCAGAGAGCCAACGACAAGAGCAAGCTGATGATCGCGGCTTTCGCAGGCGCGGTGGCTGGCGTCGCCGTGCTCTATGTCGCGACCTTCTTTCGCATCTGGGATGCGCCGACTCTCGCGCGGTCCGTCGTGGGCGTCTTCATCGTCTCGCTCATTGCCGGCTTCGTCTATGCGGGAGTCGGTTATCTGATGAAGCGCAAACCCAATTAGGAATTGTCTCGCAAGCCATCGATCGCGACGGCGCTGCGCAAGACAGGAGACGACGAATGAGTTCTCAGAAAGTCGCTGTGAAATCCAAGCCGAACAACCTCATCGCCGGCGCCACGGGCGATTGGGAGGTCATTGTCGGCATGGAGGTCCACGCTCAGGTCGCTTCGAACGCGAAGCTGTTTTCCGGAGCTTCGACCGCGTTCGGGGCCGATCCCAACAGCCACGTTTCGCTCGTCGACGCGGCGATGCCCGGGATGCTCCCCGTCATCAACAAGGAATGCGTGGCCCAGGCGATCCGCACGGGGCTCGGTCTTAAGGCTCAGATCAATTTGAAGA
The DNA here is from genome assembly GCA_035547255.1 of Hyphomicrobium sp. Classification (GTDB taxonomy): domain Bacteria; phylum Pseudomonadota; class Alphaproteobacteria; order Rhizobiales; family Hyphomicrobiaceae; genus Hyphomicrobium_B. The sequence goes on along the minus strand of DASZVX010000032.1, from coordinate 6,992 downwards.
GCGTCTTCGACCGCAAGAACTACTTTTATCCGGATCTGCCGCAGGGCTATCAGATATCGCAGTATAAGCAACCTGTAGTCGGCGAAGGCGAGGTCGAGATCGACGCCGACGGCGAGACGATGAAGGTTGGTATCGAGCGATTGCACCTCGAACAGGACGCCGGCAAGTCGCTGCACGATCAGCATCCCGATTATTCCTATGTCGACCTCAATCGCTCGGGTGTCGCGCTGATGGAGATCGTGTCGAAGCCCGATCTCAGATCGTCGAAGCAGGCGCAGGCCTACGTCACCAAGCTGCGCAGCATCCTCCGTTACCTCGGCACCTGCGACGGCGACATGGAGAAGGGCAACTTGCGTGCTGACGTCAACGTGTCGGTCCGCAAGCCTGGCGACAAGCTCGGCACGCGATGCGAAATCAAAAACGTCAACTCCATTCGTTTCATCGGGCAGGCGATCGAAGTGGAAGCGCGCCGCCAGATCGACATCATCGAGGATGGCGGCACCATCGACCAGGAAACGCGCCTGTTCGATTCAGCAAAGGGCGAGACACGCTCGATGCGCTCGAAGGAAGAGGCGCACGATTATCGCTACTTCCCCGATCCCGACCTGTTGCCACTCGAGTTGACGCAAGACTACGTGGACGGACTCAAATCGGAGCTGCCGGAGCTTCCCGACGAGAAGCGGGCACGCTTCATGAAGTCCTTCGGTCTATCGGCATACGACGCCGACGTGCTCGTTGCCGAGCGGTCGTCGGCCGACTACTTCGAAAGCGTCGCGAGTGGCCGTGACGGCAAGCTCGCGGCGAACTGGGTCATCAACGAGCTCTTCGGCCGGCTGAACAAGGAAGGCAAGGACATCGAGAATTGCCCGGTGTCGGCTGCGCAGCTCGGCGCCATCGTCGATCTCATTTCATCGAATGCAATTTCGGGAAAGATCGCGAAGGATCTTTTCGAGATCGTTTGGACGGAAGGCGGCGACCCCGCTGAGATCGTCGATAAGCGTGGCATGAAGCAGGTGACCGATACGGGCGCCATCGAAAAGGCGGTCGACGCGATCATCGCTTCCAATCCCGATAAGGTCGAGCAGGCGAAGGCCAAGCCGTCGATGCTGGGCTGGTTCGTCGGTCAGGTCATGAAGGCAACGGGTGGCAAAGCCAATCCTGCGGCCGTCAATGAGATCCTGAAGACCAAGCTCGGGATCTAGCGCCTAGGCAGCGACACCTCGCGCTCAGGCGGCCAAGCCCGCCGCCTGACGCTGCCGGCGTTCTCGAAGACCGACCCTCACGACATGCAGAATTCCGAAGCATGCGAGCGCGATAAAGCCGCCCGGAATGATTGCGGCTACGGCATAGAGTAATTTTGTCGTTGTCATTGGCCTCTCCTTCGGAGGGCAGCAATTGTTATGCGACAAAACATAGCACTGAGTAGTTGCGATCCCGCTCACGTGGATCCGCCAAATGCGAAATGAAAATTTGCCGGTCGCTAATCTCGGTAAATGAAACGCTAACGCGCCAATCCGTCGCCGGGTGTCAGATCGCTCTGACGATCAACGGCATTCCGCCCTTGGGCCTGAGTGTTACGCGGCTCACGGGTTCGGGCACGTGACGGCCGTTCCATTCGAAGCGAACGCTTTGCAATAAAGTCGCAAGAATTGTCGTCGCTTCGATCAGTGCGAAAGACGAACCGATGCAGATACGCGGGCCGTAGCCGAAGGGCATGAACTGCGTGCGCGGATATTTGGCTTCGTTTTCCGGCAGGAACCGGTCCGGATCGAAACGGTCTGGATCATCCCACAGGCGGCGATGTCGGTGCAGCACGAAAATCGGAATGACGATGAGAGATCCCTTCGGCACGCGCGTTCCGGCGAGGTCGATGTCTTCCGTTGAGAGCCGCGTCATGACCGGCGCCGGAGGATAGAGGCGTAGCGCTTCCTTCAGGACGCGCAGTGTCAGAGGCAAGCGCTCGATGGTGCCGGGACCGACGCGCTGCGAGAGAATGGCATTCTGCACCTCATCCCGCAGGCGATCTTGCCACTGAGGCGAACGCGCCAGCAGGTAAAGAGTCCACGTCAAAGCCTTGGCGGTCGTTTCGTGGCCTGCGAACAGGAATGTCGTCAGATTGTCGACGATCGCCGCGTCCGACATCGGCTCTCCGGTTGCCGGATGGCGCGCAGCGATCATACGTGCCACGAGATCGTCGCCGGCGCCGCGCGCCTGACGACATTGTTCGAGAAGGCGCTGCACGATCGCGCGAACCTCCCGAGCCGAGGATCGCATGTCGGCTTTGGCCGGATGCCACATCGTTGCGGGCAGCCCCAGAATCGCGGCCGCGACTTCCCACGAAATGCGATCGAGATAGGTGTGAGTTGAACGCTTGACCGCGCTGGCCTCGTTTTCGTCGATCCCCGCCAGCACCGTGCGCGCTATGACAGAAAAGGTCGTTTCCGTCATTGCTTCTTCGATATCGGTCGTGAACTCCTGGCCGCGCGGCTTCCACGCTTCCAGAAGCTGCTCGGCAGCGTCGACCATCGTCGGCACATAGCTCAGCAGCTCGGCATAGCGAAACATCGGGCTCGCGACCTTCCGCTGCCAGCGCCAACTGTCGCCCTCGGCGGTCAGAATGCCGTCGCCCAGCATGGGCGTTAGCACGCGGCGATCGAGTTGGGTTTTCGGAAATCGCTCGACGTCTTTGAGAAGAATGCGCTCGATGAGCTCAGGATCGGTGACCCAGGTGACGAGCGGGCGTTTCTTGCCGTACGTAACGACGCGCTCGGTGTAGACCGAGCGCGGCAACGCTTGCAGCGGATTTCGGATAAAGCGCGCCAAGAACCTCGGCAACGGCAGCACTCGTTCAGGCGGCTGGACCGTCGGAGGATAGAGCATCTCTGAGGGCAAGAGTGCGTTCATGTCAGGCGCGCCAACAAAACCATGGCGTTATGGCCATTCCAAATGGATCAGGCGCAGCCGACGTAACGCGGAGCCTGATCCAGATCTTCTCGTGTTCCGGCATTATGCGCGAAACCGGGTGCCTATCAGGCGGAAGCCTTCGCCGCGCGAGCCTTCCCGGCAACCTTCTTCAGGCGCTTCCTGACACCTGCCGTATTGCCCTGGATACGCGACTGTGCCGGCCGTGCAATGGTCCGACGGGCTTTCTTCTTCTGCTTCTGGATGTTCTTGAGCGACGTCTTTGACATGGATGGGCCTCGGCCATAGCGGGTTTGCGAAAGCGCCGGTGCCGGCGCAACATTGAACCGCTCCTCTACGGGATCGGCCTTACGGACGCAAGCTTCCGCTGTGTCGCCGCTTACGGCAGGAAGCGGGGGCGTTTCATTCGAGTAAATAATTCAGACCGAAGTAGGTCGGTGCAATGACGCCTGCCGCCCAAATGAACGCCGATGACACGTTCGCGAGCTGAAATTGCCACTGTGGCACCGCGTACATGCCGGCAACGACAGGAATGATCGCCCGCACCGGCCCGAAGAAGTGGCCCAAAAAGACCCCGATCGCCCCCCACTTCTGGAAAAAGACCTGGCCCCGATCGAGCATCGCAGGATCGCGGTTGAACGGCCAGATCTCGCGGATGCCGTCCTTGTAGTAGAGCCCGATCCAATAGGAGACGGCATACCCCAGCGAACCGCCGGCGCCGGCCCAGATGATAGCCGGACCGAGGACGCTCATTTCAACGCCGCTCCGCGCGAGCAGCGCCGATATGCCGATTAAAATCGCGGTTCCGGGCCATAGGATTGAAAGAAAGCAAAAGCTTTCGAGAAACGCGACGAGGAACGCGACAGGACCGGTCCAACCCTCGTTGGCTCGAACGAACGCAACGATGGCATCAACGAAATCCTGAACGTTCATGAAAACGCTTTCGAGTTGGGGCGGGGAAAGTGCTGCGATCTACGGCTTAAGGTGCACTGCCCTCGCCAAATAGGGAACCGAAATGGTTGTTCAAGCGCATCAGGCCTTCTATCTGCAGCGCCGCGTGATTTCGCTCGCAAGTTCACGCGACACTTCTCGCGCAAGCATCGCGCCTCGTGCCACCTGTGCCGAGGTGATCCCCACGTAGGCGCCGCCGCTGAGAGATGAAGGACCGCGGTCGGCTTCTTCCTTGGCGTGGGCAAGCTCCTCACATGAGAGCTCTTTCCGCATTTTGCTGTAGGCCATGAGGCGCACGCCGGAAGCGTATTCATGGGGGCCGGCTGGCTGCTTCATCCAGGCGCGCGATTTGTCGGCCATGTAGGAATCGTAGACCATTTTGCGCTGACTGATGCAGACGTTGCTGTCGTCGACGCACTTGAGACCGCGCTGCTGCGCGAAGGCCGGATCCGGGGCGCCGGCACAGCCCGCAAGCTCGATGCATGACGCCAGGGCCGCAAGCAGCCGAAGGTTTCTGAAATCGGAAAAGGAAGGTCGAAAAATATTCAAAGCGAATCTCGGTTTATCGTTTGGAATGGCCCTAGAAATTCAGCATGGCAGACTCGTGGCGAATACGCCATGAAGCGGCGAATTGCCTGTTGGCGCTGAAGAGATTCGTCTGCAGGCTGCATCCTGGTCGAAGACCCTGCAGGAGAGGAGCCACGATATGGCGTATGCGGTCCGAGTTCACGCCCACGGTGGACCCGAGGTCCTGACTTACGAGGATGTCGAAGTTGGCGAGCCGGGGCCGGGTGAGGTTCTGCTCAAGCAACACGCCATTGGCGTCAACTTCATCGATATCTATCAGCGCGATGGGCTCTATAAGTTGCCGAGTTTACCTGCGATCCTCGGCTCCGAAGGGGCTGGCGAGGTTATCGCAGTCGGTCCCAAGGTTGAGGGTCTGAAGGTCGGCGACAGAGCCGCTTATGGAAGCGTTCCTGGAGCCTACGCTGCGGTCAGGCGCGTTCCCGCAGACAAGCTCATCAAGCTCCCGGAGGGCATCTCCTACGATACGGCCGCCGCGATGATGCTTCAGGGCATGACGGCGCGATACCTGCTGCGCGAGACCTACAAGGTCGGGCCTGAGACGGTCATACTGCTGCACGCCGCGGCGGGCGGCGTCGGGCTGATTGCCTGCCAATGGGCCCGTGCGCTCGGAGCGACGATCATCGGCACGGTGAGCACGGACGAGAAAGCCGAGCTGGCGAAGTCTTATGGATGCACTCACACGATCAATACCAGGCGTGAGGATTTCGCCGCGCGCGTCAGCGAGCTGACCAACGGCGTAGGCTGCGATGTCGTTTATGACTCTGTCGGCAAGGACACATTCCCGAAGTCCCTCGATTGTCTGAAACCCAAGGGCCTATGGGTGTCTTTCGGCAACTCGTCGGGGCCCGTTCCTCCTTTCGAGCTAACGGCCCTTAAAGGCTCGCTTTTCGCCACGCGCCCGTCGCTTTTCGCCTATACGGCGAAACGGGAAGATCTCGAACAGAACGCAGCGGAACTGTTCGCGATGGTAGTGGCGGGAAAGATCAAGATCGCGGTCAACCATCGCTACGCTCTGAGTGCTGCGGCTGATGCCCATCGCGATCTCGCCGCGCGTCGTACGACGGGGTCCATCATTCTCGTTCCATAAGGATCGATATGCAGGATGAAGAACAGGACGAGACGATCACCCTTTACTTCTGGTCGACGCCGAACGGTTACAAAATCTCGATCATGCTCGAAGAACTCGGTGCGCCCTATCGTGTTGAGTTCATCGATATCAATAACGGCGAGCAGTTTGCCTCGGAATTTCTCGCCGTCTCCCCGAACAATCGCATCCCCGCCATCGTCGATCCGGATGGCCCGGATGGTCAGCCGCTGTCGCTTTTTGAATCCGGTGCCATTCTTCAGTACCTAGGGCGAAAGTTTGGAGCGCTTTATCCCTCGAACGAGCGCGCCAAGGCTGAAATCGATCAATGGGTGTTCTGGCAAGTTGGCGGGCTCGGACCGATGGCTGGACAGTGCGAGCATTTCCTGTACTCGGCGCCGGAAAAAATCCCCTACGCGATCAACCGCTATACGAAAGAGGTTGAGCGTCTCTTCGGCGTGCTCGAAAAGCGTCTGCAAGGTCGCCAATACATCTCGGGGGCATACTCGATCGCCGATATCGCAAATTTTACGTGGACCCGGGTTTGGCCTGAACTGAGCCAGGACATTCGAAAGTTTCCGAACATCGAGGGTTGGCTCTCGCGCATCGCCAAGCGGCCCGCTGTCGCGAGAGGACTGGCGCTCAAGAAGCCCCAGGTTCCGCGTAAACAAGCGTAAATGGAAGCTTACTCGCTTCCGCTCAGGCGCTCAGGGTCAATGGTGCGGCCGGTAACACGCTGAAACGCCATTGCGCCGAGAACCTTGTTCGACTGCACATAGCGCGTCGCAGCCGATGGCGACTCCGCGGGAGCAGCCTGAGCGCTGGTATTCCCCGCGGTCAAATCTGAAAGCCCAATATAGGACGGCCGGGAACCACTATCCTGAGCGCAGCCCGCAAGCGCCAGGAAGCTCGCAAGCGCGAGCGTACGGCGAACGAATGTCTGCTTCATTATCCCCTCGTCCGGAACGCGCTGTTCCGAACCCTCCGAGCCCTTGGCGAAGACGTTTTCCGTCAACGCCACCATGGTTACCAAACAGAGGCTGAACCCCGGCTGAATGCCCCGCTGCCCCGCGTGGACGAAGGCTCACCTCGGGGCGGATTCAAAACATGGTTAGCCAAAGATGGCAACCGCCGTTAAGGGCTCGTAACTTCATGCCGCATTTCGAGCAAAATGTGCCGTTTTTCGCCAAGCCTTGGTGGAGATGAAACGAAGTTTCCCTAAGTATTACAGAGATTTTGCGTAGCTTTTTACGAGATTTCATCCATCCGCTGCAATTCTGATTGCGCGCCGCGAGGGCGAGATGCCGACTGAAGGCTCGACGCTCTCGCAATCGTCACCAGCGTTATGGCGCTCATTGGAGAATAGTAAAATGTCGCGTTTGGACATGTCCTCGCGTGAGGTTGTGGAATATGCAGCTCAAGGCGATCAGCACGACGCCTTTTTTGA
>DASZVX010000031.1:0-27038 GCA_035547255.1 Hyphomicrobium sp. | reverse complement strand
CGCTTTACGATGCCGATCCGGAGCAACTCGCGCAAACGCGATTGCTACTTCAGAAAGTGACTGCCGCGATCAACGATCTCGAAACGAAGCAGCATGACATCGAGCGGTCGCTCTCCGAACTCAACGACATTCGCACGCGTTGCGAAGCCCATTTGAAGACGAGGTTTTAGGGACTAGGGACTGGGTTTTATAAAACCTAAAACCTAATCCCTACCTCGCGACTTCCCAGGTCGTTTCGATTTCGCCGGTTTCCTTGTTCTTGGTGTCTTTCAGCGAAATACCCATCTTGGCGAGTTCGTCACGGATACGGTCCGATTCCTTGAAGTCCTTGCGCTTCCTCGCTTCGAGGCGGGCGACGATCAATGGCTCAACCTTGGACGCTACCGATTGCGCGGCCTCCGCCGCGCGCTCGTCGGCTTTTCTGAGGGTCGCCCCATCGAAGCCAAGGAAACCCAGCGCCGCGCCAAGTCTCTTTCCGTCCTTCAGTGCCGCAAATCCGTGAAGCTCAGCAATGGCTTTCGGCGTGTTGAGATCGTCCTCAAGCGCCTCGATGAACTCAGGCGAAAGGTCCGTTCGATCGTCCGTGTCCAAGACGCTTTGCGAGAACCATCCGGAGAGGATCTTCTGGCTTTCCTCGAGTCCCTTTTTTGTCCAGTCGATCGGCTGGCGATAGTGGGTTCGAAGCATGTTGAAGCGTAGCACTTCGCCCGGCCAGCCGTCCGTCAGCAGCTCATGGATCGTCACGAAGTTGCCGAGCGATTTCGACATCTTCTCGCCCTCGACCTGCAGGAAGCCGTTGTGCATCCAGACATTGGCCATCACGGACGTGCCGTGGGCGCAGCGCGATTGCGCGATCTCGTTCTCATGGTGGGGAAACGTCAGGTCGATGCCGCCGCCGTGAATGTCGAACTCCGGCCCCAATAGCGCGCCGGACATCGCCGAGCATTCGATGTGCCATCCGGGACGGCCGGGCGCCCTTATCCCGCACGGACTCGGCCATGCCGGTTCGCCCGGCTTCGACGGCTTCCAGAGCACGAAATCCATCGGGCCTTTTTTGTAAGGCGCGACCTCGACGCGGGCGCCCGCCTCCATCTCATCGAGCGAGCGGTTCGAGAGGCGACCATAATCCGGCATCGAGGCGACATCGAACAGCACATGATCTTCCGCGACGTAGGCGTTGCCGCGCTGAACGAGCGTCTCGATCAGCGAAACCATCGTCTCACGGCCGTCGTCGCGTCGGATGTACTCCGTGGCGCGCGGCTCATAGGTCGGCGGCAGGACGCCGAGCGCTGCGATGTCCTCGTGGAACTGTTTCTCCGTCGCCTCAGTGACCTTGCGGATCGCTTCGTTGAGCGGCAGGTCTGGGTAATCCCGCGCCGCACGCGCGTTGATCTTGTCGTCAACATCCGTGATGTTGCGGACATAGGTGACGTGATCCGGCCCGAAGATGTAACGCAGCAGGCGGAACAGCACGTCGAAGACGATGACCGGACGGGCGTTGCCGATATGGGCATAATCGTAGACCGTCGGGCCGCACACATACATGCGGACGTTCTTGCGATCGATCGGCTCGAATTCCGCCTTCTGGCGTGTCAGCGTGTTGTAGAGCTTCAGAGCCAAATCTTGACCTCGTCCGTCTTTTTCCATCTGCGTCAGACCGCGCCGGGCGGCCACGTCCGAAGTATGGCACACGGCAGTGGCGCGGGGATAACTTCTGCCCTGCGCCTTAGCGATTTGCCGTCTCCGCCGTCAAGGTTCTGAATGGTCTTGGGAAAGTGGCGCGGTCGCAATTGCTCCGCATTGACCGGATAGCAAATCGCTGCTTAAGGCTTCCAAACTGCGCCATGGCCCCCATTATTCAGGGACCGGGCGCCTTCAGCTATGCGCAGATTCGATAAGCGGGTTCGAGAGGCCGGCGTGAGCCGAACGGAATCAATCGGAATTGTCGTTCGCCGTCTCATGCTGACGCTGGCGGCGCTGACGCTCGCGCTCGCCTTCGTGCCGAGCGCCGCTTCGGCCCAGGGCTGGTGGCCTTTCGGCGGGGGTGACGAGGAGCGGCCGGATCGCCCGCCCGTACCGAGCGAACCTGTCTACCGGCAGCCTGACGCCGTCCCGGCGCCTCCTCCGCAACAGGCGCCGCCACCGATGGCGCCAGCCGCCCCCGGAGCGCCACGTTCACCGGGGAGCCCTGCACCTGCCCCCGCTCCTTCAGCGGGCAACTGGTCGCAAAAGAACCCTATCTGCTACCAGCTCGAGCAGCGTCTGGTTCAGGAAGGCCAGAAGAACGGCCAGTCACGTGATGCGCTACCGCGTATCGAGGATGAAATCCGGGCGCTCGAGCGTGCCGTGGACAGCGGCAATGCGCAGCTCGACCGCGGCTGCTACGAGTATTTCCTTTTCACGAAGTCGCTTCGCAACACCCCGCAGTGCAAGGACCTCTCGCGCCAGGTCGAGGCATCGAAACGGAAACTCTCCGATCTCGATGCGCGCCGGCAGGATATTCTCGGATCGTCCGGGCATTCCTATCAGGACGACATCATCCGAGAACTGGCCCGCAACAACTGCGGCGCCAACTATGTCGACATGGCGCGCCGACGCAGCGACGGCATGTGGGAGGATGAGGAATCGAGCGGTGGCAGCACGTGGTCGCCGCGCGCAACCAATGGCGCACAGACCTACCGCACGGTCTGCGTGCGTCTCTGCGACGGCTATTATTTCCCTATGAGTTTCTCGACGCTGCCGAGCCATTTCCCGCAAGACGCGGACGCCTGCTCGTCGAAGTGCGCTGCACCGGCGGAGCTCTATTACTATCCCAATCCGGGCGGTGCGATCGACCAGGCCGTCGCGCTCCGAACGCAAGAGGCCTACTCGAAGCTCAAATACGCATTCCGCTATCGCAAGGAAGTCGTCAAAGGCTGCTCGTGTAAATCGGCTGAGTATGTCCCTGCGGACGGCAGTGCGCCGAAGAAAGCCGAGAACGCACCGGCGCAGTCGTCACCGCCGCAACAGCATGCAAGCGATCCCTCGGGGCTCGACGCGCGCGCAATGGCGGCGCAGTCTGCATCGCCTCCGGCCTCTGCTCCTGCACCTGCTCCGGCTCCTGCCGACAACAACGGATGGCAGACGGAATCGCAACGGTAGCGGTTCTACGCGCGCTTGCCTTCGAGGCGGGCAAGCACGCGCTCCCTGCCGATCAACGGCAGCAAGACCTTCAGCTCCGGCCCGGATTCGCGCCCCGTCAGCGCAAGCCGCAGCGGATGGAACAGCGCGCGGCCCTTGGCGCCGGTCCGCGATTTGAGGGCGGCCGTCCATTCCGACCACGTACTCTCGGTCCAGGGCTCGGGCGGCAAGGTGTCGGCGGCTGCGACGGTCATCTTCGAATCTTCGATCACCGGCTCGATGTCGCCTATGACGACGTCCCACCAGAGACGCGCATCGCTCAAGACTTCGAGGTTTCCGCGAACGGCATTCCAGAACGTCTCGCCGCCCGCGACGCCAAGCTCTCGCAGGCGTTCCGCCACGTCGGGGTAATCGAGCATGTGGAGCAGTTTGCCATTGAGCGATTTCAGCTCAGCAACATCGAAGCGGCCGGGTGCCGTCGAAATCTTGGCGAAGTCGAGCTTTTCGGCGAGCGCATCCCGCGAGGCCAGCGGCTCGATGGCGTCGGAGGTTCCGACGAGAGCTGCATGACTCAAAACCGCCATCGGCTCGAGCCCAAGGTCGCGGAAGCTCTGCACCGAGAGCGCGCCGAGGCGCTTCGACAATGCCTGGCCGTCGGCGCCGATGAGCAGCGAGTGATGGCCGAAGGCCGGCGGCGTTGCTCCTGCCGCCTCGAACAGCGCAAGCTGCACGCCCGTATTGGTGACGTGATCCTCGCCGCGCACGATGTGCGTGATGCCGAAGTCGATGTCGTCGATGACGCTGGTGAACGTGTAGAGAAACGTGCCATCCTCGCGGATCAGAACGGGATCCGACAGCGAGCCGAGATCGACCGTCTGGTCGCCACGGATCAAATCGTTCCAGGAGACGAGCGTCGGCTGCGGCGCGAGGCCTGTTCCCTCCGCGGTGTTCGGGAGGCGAAAGCGCCAATGCGGTTTTCTGCCTTCCGCAATTTTTTCGGCGATCTCGCCGTCCGAAAGCTTCAGCGCCGCCCGATCGTAAATGGGCGGACGGTGCATCGCGAGCTGACGCTTGCGCCGTCGGTCGAGTTCTTCCTCCGACTCGAATGCCGGATAAAGCACACCCTTGGCCTTGAGCGTCGCGGCCATTGCTTCGTAGCGCGTCGTCCGATCCTGCTGGCGGGCTTCCTCGTCCCAGGTGAGACCGAGCCATTCGAGATCGTCGCGGATCGCTTGGGCGAATTCGTCCGTCGACCTCACCGTATCCGTATCGTCGAGACGGAGCAGAAAGCTGCCCTTGTGCTTCCTGGCGTAGAGCCAATTGAGCGCCGCCGTTCGGATGTTGCCGATGTGGAGACGGCCGGTCGGACTTGGGGCAAAGCGGACGCGCGGTTTCATTCGATCGTCTCAGGTTTTGAACGCGCTGCACCCTACAGGGCAGCCCTCAGATGGCAAGACCGCCCCGCTACTTCGCGAGCTTCGGATTTGCCAGGACTGCAGGACCTTGAGCAGTCTTGTTCGGGCTGTTCACGTCGGACGACAGTTTTTCCGACGGGATATCCTCGCGAAACCGGTTTGTGATCGGATAACGCCGGTCGCGGCCGAAATTGCGGGAAGAAATCTTGACGCCCGGCGCCGCCTGGCGGCGCTTGTACTCGGCGAGATAAAGGAGCCGCTCGACCTTCTTGACCGTTTCAGGCGCATAGCCGCGAGCGACCACGGCAGCAACCGGCATTTCCTTCTCGACCAGACTGACGAGAATGTCGTCGAGCTCATCATAAGGCGGCAGCGAGTCCTGATCCGTCTGATTGGCGCGCAGCTCTGCCGTCGGAGCCTTGGTCAATATACGTTCTGGTATGACGACGGCATGGGGCCCAAGCGCACCTTCGGGCCGGTGTTCGTTGCGCCAGCGCGCCAAGGCATAGACCTCGGTCTTGTAGAGATCCTTGATCGGATTGAAGCCGCCGTTCATGTCGCCGTAGAGCGTCGCATAGCCGACCGACATCTCGCTCTTGTTGCCTGTCGTCACCAGCATCGCGCCGAACTTGTTCGAGACCGCCATTAGGATCGTGCCGCGCACGCGGCTTTGCAGATTTTCTTCCGTCGTATCGGCGTTCGTGCCTGCGAAAAGGTCTTTGAGGCCCCAAGTCAATCCGGCGACGGCAGGCTCGATCGAAACCTTGTCGTAGCGAATGCCGAGGGCCTTCGCGCATTGAGCCGCGTCCTCAAGGCTTTCGTCGGACGTGAATTTTGATGGCAGCATGATCGCGTGCACGCGATCATGTCCCAGCGCATCGACAGCAATTGCCGCGACGAGCGCGGAATCGATGCCTCCCGACAGCCCGAGCACGACACCTGGAAAGCCATTCTTGTCGACGTAATCCTTGAGCCCCAGGACGCACGCGTGATAGGCAGCCGCCGAGTTTTCGGCGAGTTTCGCCACTTCCCCAGCCTTGCACATCCAGCCCGTCGGCGTGCGCTCCCAGGTCGTAACAACGATGGCTTCGCGCCAAGCCGGAAACTGGACGGCGAGACTGCAATCGCTATTCAGCACGAAGGAGGCACCGTCGAAGACAAGTTCGTCCTGGCCGCCGACCTGATTGAGATAGGCCAGCGGCAGTCCGCTTTCCGTCACGCGTGCGACGGCAATATTCACGCGTGTATCGGGCTTATGCCAGTCGAAGGGCGAGCCGTTCGGCGAGATGATGATCTCGGCGCCCGTTTCGGCCAGCGTCTCGACAACTTCTGGGGCCCAGATGTCTTCGCAGATGGGCACCCCGATGCGAACACCGCGCACGTTCAGCGGACCCGGCATCGGGCCAGCCGCGAATACACGCTTCTCGTCGAACACGCCGTAGTTCGGAAGTTCGGCTTTCACGGTGACCGCTTCGATGCGGCCATGATCCAGCAGCGCCACGGCGTTATAGACCTTGTTGCCGTCACGCCAGATCGTGCCGATGAGAATGGCCGGGCCGTCCGCGCACTGCGCTGCGAGGCGTTCAAGCTCGACGCGCGTCGCGTCCTGAAACGCAGGCTTCAAGACGAGATCTTCGGGCGGATAGCCGTTCAGAAAGAGTTCCGGGAAGACGATAGCGTCGGCACCCAGCGTCTTCGCCTTGGCATGCGCTTCGGCAGCGCGCCGGGCGTTGCCAACCAGATCTCCAACAGTCGGGTTGAGTTGGGCAAGGGCAATGCGCATGCGGTGGCTAAGGTTCCTCAAGAAGCGGCTGGCGCGCCGCTGCTAGACAGGCGCGCCGATGTCCGTCTTATGCCGCTTCAAGGCAACCGTTGTCACGTCTTAACGCGCGACAATGACCGTGCAATGAGCCCGGCCCGCAATGTCTGCGGCGACAGAGCCAAGTACGAGGCGAGACAGCCCGTGCTTATCTCCTGTTCCGGCGACGATGATGTCGCAGTCCTCCTGCTCGGCATAGGCTACAACGCCGGCTGCTGCCTCGCGGCTGCGCAGGTAAGCCGTGTCAACATTCTTGACGCCGGCGGCAGCCGCCTTCTTTGCGGCCGTATCGAGCGCCTCCTGCACTTCCTTATCGTCTTTGATGTACATCGCCCCGGTACGTGCGCCGCCGATCATCACGTTGACGGAAGCAATCGTCAATTTCGAGCCGAGCTTATTCGCCAGCTCCGCTGCAAACTGAACGGCCTTGTCGGAATGGGTGGTGCCATCAACGGCACAAAGTATCTTATGAACCATGATATCCTCACAGGTATGAACACATCGAGGACGATAGGAGGACGGGGGGGAAGTGCCTTGTTTTAAATCAACGTACAGCGCGTCGTTTGCGTTCCGATAAATGTGATTTCAGCAATTCGAATTAAAAGCTCAGCTTACAGCATATCGCATCGATTGGATCAACGGGCAGCGAACTGATCCATCAATCATCGTCGTCGTCACAAGGCACGGGAAACTCGACGTCGGGGTCCCAACAGATGCCGGGGTCCTGGACCTGCTGACCAATCGTCGTTCTCAGATCCTTTGCGGCGACGGCCGAGATCTGGAGCACGAATGCGACCGCCAAGACGACACGATAAACCATGCTTGGCACTCCCGTGGGCGGCGCACGACGCTCCGATCACAGCACGCCGGCCGGCGCACCGTCGTCCCGGCCGGCATTCGTCTCAAGCGATCAGCGTTCTCGGTTCGTGGCGCGCGTCCGCCGCCCGTTCTTTCTTCAGTTGCTCGGCAACGAGGAACGCAAGCTCCAGCGCCTGATCTGCATTGAGCCGCGGATCGCAGTGCGTGTGGTAACGATCGGACAGATCCTGCTCGGAGATCGCGGTCGCGCCGCCCGTGCACTCCGTCACGTTCTGGCCGGTCATCTCAACATGAATGCCGCCAGCGTGCGTGCCTTCAGCACGATGGATCTCGAAGAACGAAAGGCTCTCCTTCAGGATGCGGTCGAAGGGCCGGGTCTTGTAACCGTTGACGGCCGAGATCGTGTTGCCGTGCATCGGATCGCACGACCAGAGCACCGTGCGCCCAGACTTTTTCACGGCTCGGATGAGCTTCGGCAAATGTGCTTCCACCTTGTCGAAGCCGAAACGGCAGATGAGCGTCAGACGGCCCGGCTCGTCCTTCGGATTGAGCAGGTCGATCAACCGCAACAGACCGTCGGGATCGAGCGACGGACCGCATTTCAGCCCGATCGGGTTCTTGATGCCGCGGCAGTATTCGATGTGCGCATGGTCGGGCTGGCGCGTCCTGTCGCCGACCCAGATCATGTGGCCGCTCGTGGCGTACCAATCGCCGCTCGTCGAATCCTTGCGGGTCAGCGCCTGCTCGTAGCCGAGCAGCAACGCCTCATGGCTCGTGTAGAAATTCGTCGAGCGCAGCTGTGGCGTATTATCCGAAGTGATGCCGCAGGCGCGCATGAACTGCAGCGTCTCGGCGATGTGGTCGGCAAGCTCCTGATAGCGGTGGCCTTGCGGGCTATCCTTCACGAAGCCCATGTTCCACTGATGGACACGCTCCAAGTCGGCATAGCCGCCCGTCGCGAAGGCGCGAATGAGGTTGAGCGTCGCCGCCGACTGCCGGTACGCTTCGAGCTGGCGGATCGGATCGGGAATACGCGCCGCAGATGTGAACTCCGGCCCGTTGATGATGTCGCCCCGATAGCTCGGCAGCTCGCTGCCGTCCTTTTTTTCGGTCGGCGACGAGCGTGGCTTCGCGAACTGACCCGCGATGCGCCCGACCTTCGTCACGGGCTGTCCGCCGGCATAGGTTAGCACCACCGCCATCTGCAGGAAGACGCGGAAGAAATCGCGAATGTTATCGGCTCGGTGCTCGGCAAAGCTCTCGGCGCAGTCGCCGCCCTGGAGGAGAAAACCGCTGCCCGATGCGATCGAGGCAAGCTGCTTTTTCAGGTCCCGCGCCTCACCCGCAAAAACGAGCGGAGGGAAGGTTGCGAGACGGGCTTCGACATCCTGCAGCACCCTGGCGTCCGGATAGTCCGGAACCTGGAGGATCGGCTTCGTGCGCCAGCTATCTGGCGACCATTTCTCTGTCTGTGGGGCAGACGCCATCTTCTACTCCTGGCGAGCGGCCGGAGCCGTACCTTTCGGCCGGCCGCCCAATCCCGCTCTGCATCGGTTTATCTCGGGCTTATAGGAGATATCACTCTCCTACGCCAGCGGCGCCTAAGCCGAAGGGGGCTAGAGCCCAGCCGCCATGCCGCCATCCACGGCGAGTTCCGATCCAGTGCAATATAGGCTGTCGTCGGAGGCAAAAAAGACCGCCGCACCAACGAGGTCTTCGGTCTGCCCGAGCCGCCCCATCGGGGTCTTGTCGATCAGGGCCTGCTTGATGGGCGGCAGCTTCAAAAGGCGGTCCGTGATCGCTGTCTCGATGTAACCCGGGGCAATCGCGTTCACGCGAATGTTGAAGGGTGCATATTCGACCGCGAGGCCCTTCGTCAGCGCCGTCACTGCACCCTTCGTCGTCGTATAGGCGGCCAGCGGTCGAAGGCCGCGATGCGCCATGATCGACGAAATATTGATGATCGAGGGATGCTGCCCTTTGCGAAGCAACGGCAGCGCGTCGCGACAGAGCCGCAGAATGGCGTCAACGTTTACCTCGCGCAATTTCGTCCACTCGGCGTCCGAGAGCTGGCGCACCTCGCCCCTGACGAGGATGCCGGCGTTATTGACCAGAATATCTGCCTTGCCATGTGCGGCGTCCACGTTACGGACGAGCGCAGTCAGGTCCTGACCTTTCGATACGTCGACGAGCATCGCGGTCGCCGCGCCGCCCTTATCCTTGATGCCGCGGACCGTCTCTTCGGCCGCTTCGCCGTTGAGGTCTGTGACCCAGACATGCGCGCCTTCGACCGCAAACCGTTGCGCAATGGCTTGGCCGATGCCGCCGCCCGCGCCGGTAACGACCGCAATTCTTCCGCTGAGACGTGTCATGCTGCCCTCTCCCCATGCCTCGCGGGCGAACACTTAGTGCGCAGCCGGGTTTCGATCAACCAGCCGCCTCGCCCGGTGCAATCCATTTTTCGCGCAGTGTTACGAGTTCCTCCGCGGCGGATGGATGCAGCGCCATGGTCCGGTCGAAATCGGCCTTGGTTGCTCCCATGCGGAGCGCAATTGCCGCCATCTGGGCGATTTCAGCGGCATCCGGCCCCAAAAGGTGTGCGCCGATGACCTTATCACCAGTGCTTTCGACGACGAGCTTCATCAACATCCGCTCGTCCCGGCCGGCGAGGATCGATTTCATCGGGCGGAAGCTGCCCTTGTAGATATCGACGGCGCCATACTGCGCGCGTGCCTCATGCTCCGAAAATCCGACGGTTCCGATCTCGGGCGTTGCAAAAACGGCTGTCGGGATTGTCGTATAGTCGACGGACCAAGGTTTGCTTCCGAATACGGTGTCGGCGAAAGCATGCCCCTCGCGAATGGCGACGGGTGTCAGATTGACCCGGTTGGTGACGTCGCCCACTGCGTAAATCGATGGCACCGTCGTTTGCGATCCGGCGTCGACGACAACGGCGCCTTCTCCGTCGAGCTTCACGCCCGCGTCTTCGAGGCCGAGGCCAGCCGTATTGGGCGAACGGCCGATAGCGAACATGATGGTATCGGCGTTCAACGTTTCGCCACCGGTGAGATGACCCGTGAGGCCGCTCCCCGTCTTCTCGATTTTCGTGAAGACCTTGCCGGTGATGATGCGGATGCCGCGCTTCGTCATCGCCGCCGTCAGGCCGTCGCGCATATCCTCGTCGAAGCCGCGTAGAATCTTTTCGCCGCGATAAATCAGCGTTACGTCGGCACCGAGCCCGTTGAAGATCGACGCGAACTCAACCGCGATATAGCCGCCGCCTGCGACGACGATCCGGCGCGGCATGTCCTTCAAATGGAAGGCTTCGTTGGAGGTGATGACGTAGTCTTTGCCCGGCAAATTCGGATCGACGTTCGGGCGGCCGCCCGTCGCGATCAGAATGTACTTTGCAGAGATTTTGCGTCCCGAGGCCAGTACGATTTCGTTCGGACCGCCGACCGTCGCGCGCTCAGCAAAGACCTCGACATTGAACTTTGCGAGCGTCGCGCCATAAGCGGCCTCGAGGCGCGCAATCTCCTTGTCCTTGGCGGCGATCAGCGACGGCCAATCGAATTTCGGAGGATCGAGCGACCAACCGAACCCGGCAGCATCCTCGAATTCGTCGGCAAAGCGGCTTGCATAGACGAGGATTTTCTTCGGTACGCAGCCACGAATGACGCACGTGCCGCCAACGCGATATTCTTCGGCGATTGCAACGCGCGCGCCATGGCTTGCAGCAATCCGCGCCGCCCTGACGCCGCCGGAACCCGCGCCGATGACAAAAAGATCGTATTCGAATTTCTGCATGAACCTGGAATCGGCTTTCTACTTCGGCTGCGGCGCAGTCTGTTGCTCGGGCGGAGTCGTCTGCTCCGGCGGTGGCGCCGCGGCCTTCATCTCATCGGCAATCTTCTGGCTGTACTTCATGCCGATGGCCGCGCCCTTCTGCATCAGCTCCGGCGTCTTCTCGATGAACTTTGCACCGGCGCCTGAACGATAGAAGTCGGCAACGGTTTTCATTTCTTCGGCCGTGAAGGTTTGCGCATAAAGCACGGCGAAATCGGAGATCATCTGATCTTTATATTCAAGCAGCTTCTTCATGCCGGAATCGAACTGCGTGGAGAGCTTCTTGCCCATCTCGGAATTTTCAGCACCGGCGCCCTTAGCGAAGCCGCGCGACATGGCCTCGACCATGCCATCCATCTGCTTGGTGACGCCAGTCACCTCCAAGAGATCGCGTGCCGCAGCGATGCGCGCAGGATCGACAGGGGGCTGAGCATCTTCGGCAAAGGCCGGGGCGGCGAAACCGATCACAATACAAAGTGCAACGATGATCGAACGCATTAGTCAGTTCTCCTCGTCAAAATCAGTGTCGACTGCCGACAGCACCTCGACGCCCATCGGACCGGCGATGATTCCGACGTCGGCTATGCCGAGGAACAATCCGTTTTCCACGACGCCCGGAACGAGCTTCAGAGCGTCGTCCAGCGCTTCCGGATCGTCAATTGCACCGAACGAGCAATCGAGGATATGGTTGCCATTGTCTGTCAGGAATGGTGAACCATTCGCACCCGCCCGCAATTTGATCTCGCCTTCGCAGCCGGAATCGGCCGCGAGCTGAACGATCAGGCGTTGGGTGGCTGCGAGACCGAAGGGCACGACCTCAATCGGAAGCGGAAAGCGACCGAGGATCTCAACGCGCTTCGAGCTATCGGCAATGATGACGACGCGCTCGGATGCGACTGCCACGATCTTCTCGCGCAACAGCGCCCCGCCACCGCCTTTGATGAGCCGCAGCTCTTCGTCAATCTCATCCGCGCCGTCGACAGTCAGATCGAGCGCCGGATACTGGTCGAGTGTTGCAAGGGGAATGCCGAGAGCCGCCGCGTGCGCGCGCGTCGCTTCCGATGTCGGAACGCAAATGACCTTCAGGCCGGATTTTACTTTTGCTCCGAGGAGATCGACGAACTTCGCGGCGGTCGAACCCGTACCCAGGCCGAGTTTCATGCCGTCCTCAACGTAGCTCAAAGCCTTTTCCGCCGCCTGACGCTTCCAATCGTCGCTGCTCATGCCCGCCCCTAGGAGTTATACCGATACCGCTCTCGTGACTTGCTGCTGCCTTCAATTCGCGCGACCTCTGTAGGCTGCCGGTTGAGCCCTTTCAAGCCGCGCGCAGGTAGCATGCCTGCGTAACACCGGGACGTCGAACTCGGCGCCCGCTTAGTCAGTATGGGTCGATTCAAGGAGAATTCATGAAGGGCTGGACCGTTGTTTTCGACCTTGACGGAACACTTGTGGATACGGCGCCCGATCTTGCCGAGGCGACGAACTATGTGCTTCAGACGCTCGGGCTCGAACGTGTGAATGAACTCGAGATCCGGCCGTTCGTCGGCCACGGGGCGCTGGCGATGATCGACGGCGCAATCAAGGCGCACGGGCGCACATTGCCCGAACGCGAGCTTCACGATCTCTTCGAAGTCTTTATCGCCTACTACACCGCGCATATCGCTGACCGGAGCGTGCCTTATCCGAACGTCGTTGCAACGCTCGAAGCCTTGCGGCGTGACGGCGCGACGCTCGCCGTCTGCACGAACAAGATCGAAATTCAGGCGCGCAGTGTCCTCGAAGCCCTCAAACTCGATGGCTATTTCTCCGCCCTCACGGGGCGCGACAGTCTCGGGAGCTATAAGCCGGATCCGCGGCATCTAACGGGCACGATTGCGCGCGCGGGCGGACGTCCTGAAAAGTCCATCATGGTCGGCGACAGCGAAACGGATATCCGCACGGCCAAAGCGGCGCAGGTTCCGGTCATCGCCGTCAGCTTCGGCTACAGTGTCGATCCCGTGGCTTCGTTTGGGCCGGATGCGATCGTCGACGATTATCGCGACCTCGGCGCGGCGATCCGAAAGTTCGCGGGCACGCCCGTCAATACGTGAGCACCTTGCTTTCGCCGGACATGATTTCCTCTATGAAGTGCGCCGCGCCGACGACGCCGCTGCACTCGGGGATCAGGTCATCCTTGTGCATGCCGACGAGATCGAGGCCGGGCGAACAGCAGAAAAATTTCACGCCCGCCGCGTGTGCCTCCTTGATGAAATCGTGGATCGAACGCGTTTCGTCGGGCTTCAGATGGATGTTTTCCGCGACGCCGACTTTCAAAAGCTTCGTCGACGTGCCGGTGCAGATGACCTCGACGTTGTAGGACATCGCGGCGGCGACCGTCGCCTGGACGATCGGCGCGCCAACGTCCTCGCAATTGCGAGGATCGGTGTTGGCCAGGATAAATATCAGCTTCTGGGTCACCGCGTCCGCCTCGATACACCGAGCCTGCGAGGAACAATATGCCGCATTCGGCGGAGGCCGCAACTGTACAGCGTTAGAAATGACGGCTGATATAGCGGCGGTAAACAAGAATGCTGGCCGGCAAAAACACCAGATCGGCGATGAGAGACGCGAGCAGCGTCACGCCGCAGACAAAACCGAACAGCCTGAGCGACGGAAGATCCGAGAAGACGGTCACGCCGAGGCCGAATGCAAGCACAACCGTCGTCAGGATGATAGCAGGTCCGACGAGGACGCGCGCGTTGCGGATGGCAAGTTCGGGCGGAACGCCCGGCCCCTCTTCAAGCCGCAATCTGTTAAGGAAATGTATGAGCGCATCGACTCCGAGACCGAAGACGACGAGCAGCGCCACGACGGACGCAAATTCGAGCCCGCCGTTCAGATACCAGAGCAAAGCGCCCGACGTGACAACCGGAAAGAGGCCGGGCAACAGGCTTATGAAGCCGACGAAGACCGAGCGGAAGGCCAAGGCCAGAAGCACGGCTGCAACCAGCACACAAAGCGGTATGCTTTCGTCGAGCTGCGAGATCATCCGATAGCTGTTCCGTGCCGCAAGAGCCGGAAGGCCTGTCACTGAAATTTCGTACTGCGGATATTCCTTGCGGATCGGGTCGAGCGCCTTGTCGACCTTGTGCACAAGCGGCAGGATCTGACTTGCGTCGACATCCGGAAGCCGGCCGGTGACCAGAACGGCGTTCTGCTCCTTCGCGATGAAGCGGCGTACGAGATGCTCAGGCAGTAGGTTGACGTATTTCTTTATCGTCTCAACGTTGTCGTCGCCGTTCTCGCGCAACCAGCGCCTCAGACTTTCGAGCGACCAGACGTTGCCCAGGCCTGCCGCCTTCTCGAGCGCGATATGCGTTTCCTCGATGACCTTGAGGGTCGCGGGATCGTAGAGGCTGGCGCCATTTTTCCACTGGATCATCACGTGGAACGGATTGGCGCCCGTAAGCTTCGTATCGATGCGGCCAGTCGCTGCCAACGCCTGCTCCCGATCCGGCACCTGGTCGGCGAGCCGATATCGCGGCTCGAGCTGCAGATGCAGATAGGCGAATAAGCCGAATAAAGCGAAGCCGAGAAGCGTGTAGGCAACCGCATGCTCGACGACGCGGTCGACGACCACACCGACGAAGTTGCCGAGAGCGTCCATCATGCGGTCGGCGGGCGTATGCTCGCGCGCCAGCGTCTTCTCGTTGCGGATCAGCATGAGCGCCAAGAGGGGCAGCACGACGATCACGGCGAAAAACGAAATACCGACCGCCATGGCACCGGCTTCGCCGAACGTGCGAATGAGGCCCGATTCCGAAAACAGCAGCGCCAGGAACGACAATAGCGCGGCGCCATGCGCGAGGACGCACGCAGGCCCAACGACGTTGATCGCAAATTTCACGGCGGCGAGCTTGCTGTCTCCCTCGCGCAACCGAATGCGAATGGCCGAGACCATCTGCATACTATCGGCAAAGCCCATCACCATGATGAGCGGCGTCATGACGTTTAGGAACAGATTGAGCTTGAATCCGAGCCAGCCCAACAGGCCGAGCGACCACACGACCGCGGTCACGGGCGGAAGCGCCGCAACCAGCATCAGCGATACGCGCCTGAAGAAGAGAGCTGCGATGGCCGCACCGAAAAGAAGGCCAAGGCCATTATAGGTGATCTGATCGCGCTCGACCGAATTGCGGATTTCGAGTTGCATCACCGGAGCGCCGGCGAGCTTGACGGACAGACCGGCCGGATTGAGGTCCTGCTTGGCGGTGTTTTCAATGTCGCCAATGACCGTTTTTGCTGATTTCTCCGCTACGACGGCACGGTCGAGTGCGAGCACGATCATCGCAAGCTGGCCGTCGTTCGAGAGGAACTTGCCCTTGACGATATCGTTGGTCTTGAGCGCCGAGACGACCGCGTCGAAGGCGGCTGGATCTTCCGGCAGTTCATCCGGGACGACGGGCGGCGCATAGCCCGTCGCGTCCGGCTTGCCGCGGGCCGACAGCATCGAGACGATGCCGTCGACGCCGTCCGCAAGTTGCAGGTCGGCGGCGGCGTTCGCGAACGCCGTGAGACCTTCGCGCGTTAAGAGCTTTTTGCCTTCGACGACAACGAGGACGTCATACTCGCTCGATGGGAAGCGGCGATCGATTTCCTCGTAGGTCTTGAATTCGGGCGTGTTGGTCCGGAACAGCTCGGACAAGCTGTCGTCGACCTTCAACCGCGTCAACCCAAAGGCGGCGATGCCGGTAATGATCAGGATGATGAGGGCCGTAAGCCACGGCACCCGAAGCCCGATCAGGCCCAGTTTGTTCAAACCCAGCGACAATGGAAATGGGCGTGGCGGCTTCGCGAGCTGCAAACCTTCCTCCCGAGCGACCCCCCGATTCAAGAAGTCGCGGATCTGCGCCTTCCATCGTCGCACGTCTTTGCGGCAGACATCGCATTTTGCGAGGGGCGAGCGCAAGGGACCGTGACACTCTGGCCACGGTCAAACAACAGCTTTTGCACCGCGGGGTACACGGCACACTTAGCAGGCAGAGCGGTTGCCATCCGAAGACTGTCGTTCAGTTCTGGTTCGTGTGTGTGTCAGCTGGCAGCGACGCCCCCCTCGCACTGCAACGCTTGACAGGTTCCCATACGGCCTCGCATAAGGGCCGTCTTCAACTAGGGCGGTTAGCTCAGCGGTAGAGCACACGCTTCACACGCGTGGGGTCACAGGTTCAATCCCTGTACCGCCCACCATTCCATGACCTTCATCTGAAAAACGGCGTTCGCTGGCGCAATTTTGTGGCCGGCGGCTCCGAATTTGGCCACGAAGCCGCGCCACGAGTGGGTCGGGGGACCGAGGGAGAATAAAAATGTCACTCAAAGGATTTGCTGTCGCGTTGCTCGCGCTCGCGGCCGTCGTCGTTGCGTCGCCACAGGGGAAGGCCGCATCGGCGCCTGAGATCGATGCCGGCGTTGATGCAACGCTCGACACATTCTTCTATCAAGTTCGCGGCGCGCGGGAGCTTGCGCACAAGGCCGTCGGTATTCTCGTCTTCCCGTCCATCGTCAAAGCCGGGTTCGGCTTCGGCGGCGAATATGGCGAAGGCGCCCTGCGCATTCACGGGCGGACCGCCGGCTATTACAATAACATCTCGGCGTCGTTTGGATTTCAGCTCGGCATTCAGTCGCGCTCGGTCATCATCATGTTCATGACCCCGCAGGCGCTCGAACAGTTTCGCCGGACGTCGGGCTGGAAAGTCGGTGTCGACGGTTCAGTTGCGATCATAACGGTCGGCATCGGCGGCGCGATCGATACCAACAAGATCACAAGTCCTGTCGTCGGCTTCATCCTCGATCCGAAAGGTTTGATGTATAACCTGACGCTCGAAGGCTCGAAGATTTCCCGCATTTCAAGGTAGAGCCCTGCTGTTCCCTACGTAACAGCGCCCGAGGCGCAAACGAGGTGGATCTCTCGTCGCGCAACCGACGGGAGGGGCACCGAATGGGAATTTCTTTCAGCCGGATTATATCTCCTATTGCGTTTACGGCGTTGCTGAACACATCGGCAGCAACGCCAGCGCACTCAGAGATCTACGTGTTCGACAAAATGCGCACAGAGGTGCGCTTCGCCTATGAGATGGGCCTTGCAAAACAGCGAGGCCGTTTCAGCCAGGTCACGGGTACGCTGCAATTCGATGAACGCGCGCCGGAACGCAGCCGGGTATCGGCGACGATTGCGACCGCGAGCCTCGATACGGGGCAACCGATCGTCGACGACACCCTGAAAAGCAGCGACTTCTTTAACGTGGTTGCGGACCCGACGATGACGTTCGAGAGCCGGTCGGTCCGATCGACCGCTGCCGACACCGCCGAGATGACCGGCGATATTACTATCAATGGCATTACAAGGCCCGTTCTGCTCCAGGTTTCGCTGCACCCTGATGACGATCCGGCATTGAAATACAGTCCGGGTTCAAGGAGATTTGTGGCAACCACTCATATCCGGCGAAGCGCCTTCAACATGACAGCCTATTCGTCGATGGTGAGCGACGAGGTCGATATCGAAATCGATGCCGTGGTGCGGAAAAAGCGATAGCGCCGGGTTTGGCGCCCGCTGTTGATGTAACAGCCTCGCCTGCCGGGCCGTATGAGAGAGAGTGCGTGCCCTGGTGACGGGCTCTCAATTCCGCAATGGAGCGAACAATGGCGTCAAATTCTTCGAATCGGCCCGATCCGAAGACGCGCTCGCTGCCCGGCCTCTTCGTTGCCGGGGCATTGATCCTTGCAGCGGCTGGCGTCTTCGCCGCTTCATATTCCTCCTCTGCTGAAGAAGCCCGGCCGATCCCTCCCCCGGCGCTTGACGAACCGCTCAATGATGGCACTGAAACCGCTGTGTTCGCAGGCGGCTGTTTCTGGGGCGTGCAAGGCGTCTTTCAGCACGTTGCAGGCGTGAAAGAGGCCATCTCCGGATACGCGGGCGGCAAACAGGACGACGCGCACTATCGAGTGGTCGGCACAGGGCGAACCGGTCATGCGGAGTCGGTGCGCATTACTTTCGATCCCAAAAAGATCACCTACGGGCATCTCTTACAGATCTACTTTTCAGTCGCGCACGATCCGATGGAACTCAATCGCCAGGGCCCGGATCACGGCACGCAGTACCGCTCGACAATCTTTCCCACATCGGATGAGCAGGCGAAGATCGCCAAGGCCTACATCGCACAGCTCGATGCCGCGCATGTGTTTTCAAAGCCCATCGTGACGACCGTCGAGCCCGGCCGCAGCTTCTATGCGGCCGAAGGGTATCATCAGAACTTCCTGGCGCTCAATCCGACGTATCCCTACATCGTCATCAACGACATGCCGAAGATCGAAAATCTGAAGCGGCTTTATCCCGGAGAATATCGCGCTGATCCAGTGCTCGTCGCCGTTGCAAAGCCGACGAACTGAAAGCCGTGGCCGGGTCAAGCCCGGCCATGACGTAGTGTGCGCGCTCAGGCGTTGCGCGCGACGGGTGCCTGTTCTTCCGCGTAGATC
Source organism: Hyphomicrobium sp. (assembly GCA_035547255.1). GTDB lineage: Bacteria > Pseudomonadota > Alphaproteobacteria > Rhizobiales > Hyphomicrobiaceae > Hyphomicrobium_B. The sequence continues at coordinate 8,510 of DASZVX010000031.1, read as the reverse complement.
GAATACATCGGCTCGTCCTGCAGAATGACATCCGTGTATTGGCCATAGCCGTTGAAGCGTGTGGCCAACGCCCGACCGTAGGCGCCGATATTGCCGATCTCGATGTAGTCGCCTTCGCGAACCGAGCGCGGCAGCATGAACGGCCCCTTCATGCGATCGATCGAATCGCACGTCGGACCCCAGAGTTCGAACGGCTCCAAGGGTTCATTGGGATCGAGCCCGTCGCGGATCAGGCGCACGGGAAAGATAAAGCCCATGTGGGCGCTGTCGAACAGCGCGCCGTAGCCGCCGTCGTTGATGAAGAGCTGGTTCCCGGATTTTCTGAGATCGACCTTGACGATCAGGCTTTCCGCCTCGGCGACGAGTGCGCGGCCCGGTTCGCAGATCAGCCGGCAATGCTCCGTCACCGGCATCTTGGCCATCGACGCCTTGATGACATCGATGAAATCGGAAAGGCGCGCCGGCACGCTGTCGGTATAGCGCGACGGGAATCCGCCGCCGATGTCGATCGCATCAACGACCACGCCGGCCTTGACGATGTGTTTTTTGACCTCGTCGAACGCCATCGCATAGGCGTCGGGCGTCGTCGTCTGCGAGCCGACGTGAAATGTAATGCCAAGCTCGTCGGCGACCTGCCGGGTCTTGACGAGCAGGCGCTGCGCCTTCTGGCCGGAAATGCCGAACTTATGCTCGAGCGGCACGCGGCTGTTCTTCGCGGGCACCGAAATACGGACGAACAGCTCGAGGTCCTTGGCGCCTTCGGTTTCCTCGACGATTTTCTGCAGCTCATCCTCGGTGTCGAGGGCGAAGCACTTGATGTCGTAGTCGAAGTAGGCGCGGCGAATGGCGTAGCGCGATTTGACCGGGTGCATAAAGTGCAAGCGCACGCCGGGAATGGTCGCAGCGTCTTCAAGCTCCGCCACGGAAGCGACGTCGAACTGCGTGATGCCCGCGCCGTAGAGCGCACCGAGCAGAAACACGGAGCTGTTCGCCTTGTAAGCGTAAGCGACTTCGCCGGGAAAATTCTTGGTGAACCAGCGCGCGGCGCGACCCGCCGCATGCGGACGGGCCGCGAAGACCGGACCCTCCGGCTTCATCTCCGTCACCATCTCAAGCGCGGTTGCGAATTTCTCCATCGCGAAAGAACCTCCTGAAGAAGGGCCATCCGTGTTGGTCTGCGGCGGCCGAGCGGTGCCCACTTTCCTTGCGGCGATAAAGGCCTGCATTTAGGTGCCGTTGCGACGCATGTAAAGGTCTTTGCGCCGGACACGGCCTATCGTTGTCGAATTGGCTGACCGCTGTGCGTTGCAGGTCAGCTTCCGGCTTGTCACACGCGTGTCGTAGTTCGCCGCCGACGCGCGATTAGCCCGGCCCGAGAACCAAAACGGCGCGACCGTCTCTCAGCGGTTTGGTGGTCGGGACATCGGGACGCGGCACCTCGATGCGCTCGCCTCGATCCCGCCGCCGCTTCAGCGCGCCCGAGCGCGCCAAACGAGCCCGCTCGGCTTTCTCGGGACTCGCCCTCAACTCCGATTCCGTTACGAGCGTGTCCTCGATGAAATTCTCCCAGTTGCCGAGTGCCGTGAAACGCTGGTGCTCGAAATCGTGCTCGATCCCGATCGGCGGCGTGGCACTGGTCGAGCATCGCGCCAGAAGCGTCTCGCTTCCCTCCGACTTGAAGCGGAGCTGGAACCGCGCGTCAGCCGGGGGAATGCTGACAGGCTTTGCCGCGGATATCAGGTTGTCCGGCTCGAAATCGTTTGGAAACAGCACCGTCGCAACGCCTGCTGCGTCGACGCTGATCACCGTCAGATAGCAATCGTTATCTGCCTCGACCTTAACCGTCACGAGGTCGCCCGGAGCGGGGCGCGGCTTTTCCAGCCACATGCTGAGCCCGATATCGGATTTGACGTCGTGCAGGAACCCGCCGGGCTTCGCAACCGCCGGCGGCGGATCGTCGATGCCCTGAAGAAGCGAAAACAGCCGCTCCAGCTCGGAGCGCGACAGGACGCCGTGCAACAGACGCCGCGCTAGCGGGGCAGCGGCTCCCTTAGCGTCCGTCAGTTCGTTCAGGAAAGCGTCGCGCTCGATGCCCGTTTGAGCGAGCGCCGTCTCGAAATCGCCACCCTCGCGATAGCGTTCGGCGAGCCCGGTCACGATCTCCTCTCCGCGGATTCTCGTCTGCGGGTCGATGCCGATGCTTTTCGCGGCGAGGTGATAACGGTCGCGGCTGCCGATCAGCAGCAACGTGTTTTCGCTGTCGGTGCCGAAAAGGCGAAGCGCCGCCTCACGGCTTGGGCTTGCCGGTGCGGTCGGATTGAGAGCGGACTTAAAGTCATCCTTGGCTTCGATCAGGCCGTCGGTATGGCACGCAAAACATTTGGCGCCGGCTTTCGTCGTCGGTTCGACGGCATCGGCTTCGACGCCTGCATACGGCTTTTCGATACCGGGAAGCACGCGGTCGATGCGGTTTCCCGCGGCGTCATAGAGCGCGAACGCATAAAAGCCGTTGGGAAGCATATAAAGCACGCGGATTTCGTCGGGCTTGAAGGGCGTCTGACCGAACGGCGCCAATTTCGGGCCTTGCGGATGTTCGAAGATATCCTGGTCGTCCGCGCTCGTTGCAAAATCGTAGACGAGCCAAAGCCCGCCACGCACGCCGGGATGGCGTTCGATCAGTCGATTGCCGCGCGTTACGGCGCTCGTTCTGACCGCGATGCGTCGCACCGCCGCTGTCTTAATGCTCTGCTCAATATCGACCGCATTCAAGCTGGCAAGGTCGGCGAGCTTTTCGGGAATCCCGAGCAAGTCGTAATAGAGCGGCGCCTCGCCCGCAGCGGCCGCGAGCCAGTCGCCGTTGACGATCGCGACTTTTGTCTTGGCGGTCTTGAGAATGTCGGCGGCAACCTGATGCACGAGGGCCGATGGATAGACTCGCTCGATCAAGGACCAGCGGCTTTCGTCCCAGCCGAAATCCGACATGCGGAAAGAGAAAACCGTGCCTTCGGCATTGAGCGGTGTCAGCTTCACAGGCTCAGTTGACGAGGACAGAGAGTTCATCAACTTGTTCAACGCTTGGGCATAGGCCGACATTGCGCCGGGCGTCGCACAAGAGTTGTAGAGATTTGCCAGGGAAATGAAGCGCACGTCTTCGCTCTGGTCGCGTTCGAGCCGCTGCGCATCGCGCATCAACTTGTCCATGTCGTCCGGCCGGACCGGTTCCCGCGACGGGCATCTTTGCACCGAGGGCGGCAAATCCCTGATCCAACCGCGAATGCTCTCGATGTCCTCAGGTTGAGGCTCGGCCGTCACCGGGCCTCCGCTAAAAACGTCGAGCGGGGCGTGCCGAGTTTCCAGCACGTCGTAGAGGCGTGAGGCATCCGGCAGACCCGGCTTCACCAGGACCGGGTCACGCGCAAGGTCGTCCACGGCGAGAATGTTCGCCAAGCCGCCTGAAGCCAGCGGCCGTTCGAGGCGTCCCGACTGATGGCAACGGGCACAGTATGTCTCGAGCACATCGTAGGCTTTGGCGGAGCGCGGTTCCTGCGGACGCTGCGGTACGCTCTCAGGTGATTTGCCAGGTTGCTGCTGATCACGGAGAGTTTGGTTCGATGAAGGCGCGGGATCGACGGCGAATGCATCGTTAGCGTAAACAAGCACGACCAGCCCGAGCGCTCCGATAAGCACGCGCTTCACAAATGTTACAATCGCGCAACCCAAAGTGCTCTCGGACCCTCTTCTCCCCACCCGCAGGCCCGTCCCTACGGCTATGGCGCGGCACCATAGTGGCGCGTGGCCCTTATACAAGCACGCCAACGCCTGAAAAATTCAGGCGGATCAAAAGCTCTGGCGACGCCTGGGAGGTTGCCGCGACGAAACGCGCCGTTTTCGTCCCTGAACCCACGCCGGAACTGAAAGTTACTTACTTACGTTCGGGTTACGTGTGGATGGGAGCGACTGCATGGGTGACCTTTCGGAATTCGCAAATCATCCCTATCGCTTTATCCGCCGGATTGTCGGTAGCTACCTTTGGAGCCACGTCGCGATTGGGCTTGCCGTAGTCGGCGCCGTGACTTGCTCAGTCTCCACTCAATACGGTGTCAAACAGCTTGTCGATGCATTGTCTGATCCCACACGTCACGCAAACGTGTGGACAGCTTTCGCAATCCTCATCTGTCTCCTTGCCGCCGATAACATGTTCTGGCGGGTCGCGGCTTGGCTATGCCATTCGACCTACGTTGGCGTCTCGGGCAGCGTTCGCCGCAAGCTTTTCCGGCATCTCACCGGACACGCGCCGAGCTTCTTCAACAATCAGCCGCCTGGAGCCTTGACCAGCCGCATCTCGGCAACGGCGAATGCGCTCTACACGACGGAGACGATGGTCACGTTCAATGCGATGCCGCCGCTCATCGCCACGTTCGTTGCGATCGCCTATCTGGCGACGGTCAGTCTCTCGATGGCGCTGAGCATTACAGCGGTCGTCTCGGTCGTTGTGCTCATCATCTTCTTCTGGGCGGCGAGCGGCACACCGCTGCATCATGCTTATGCTCACGAAGCCGCCGGCGTCGACGGAGACATGATCGACGTCGTTTCCAATATTTCGGTCGTCAAGGCTTTCGGGCGACTCCGGAGCGAACACCGGCGGTTGGCCGCCGTCATCGGCCGCGAGATGCGGGCGCGGATGCGGAGCCTCTATTTCCTCGAGAGGCTGCGCATCTTCCACGCGGTGACGACCGCGGTCCTGACAGCCGGCGTGCTCGCCTGGGCGATTTCGCTTTGGCAAGCCGGCCAAGCGACTGCCGGCGACGTAATCCTCGTCTGCACACTTGGGTTATCGATCCTCAGCGCAACGCGCGACCTTGCCGTGGCGCTCGTCGATGTCACGCAGCATCTCGCGCGTTTTTCCGAAGCGCTCCAAACGTTGCTCGTGCCGCATGAGCTTGTGGCTCCGGCGGTGGCGACGGGCGAGCACGCGTCGCGCGGCGTCATAGAATTCCGCGACGTCAGTTTCGCCTACCCTGACGGCAGGCAGGTCTTCTCGTCACTCAATTTCAAGATCGACGCGGGACAGCGCGTCGGCATCGTCGGTCCGTCTGGGGCCGGCAAGACGACGATCTTCTCGCTGCTGCAGCGCTTCTACGACAAACAGTCAGGCGCAATTCTCATCGACGGACAAGAGAGCGCTGCGATGACCGATGCCGCGCTCCGCAATGCGATCGCGATCGTCCCGCAGGACGTCAGTCTTTTCCACCGCACGCTGCGCGACAACATCCGTTACGGGCGGCCCAGCGCGACCGACGAGGAAGTCTGGGATGCCGCCGAGATGGCGCGATGCTTTTCCTTCATCAAACAGCTTCCGGACGGCTTGGATACCGTCGTCGGCGACCGCGGCGCGAAGCTTTCGGGCGGCCAGAGGCAGCGCATCGCCATCGCGCGGGCCTTCCTGAAGGATGCGCCGATCCTGCTCCTCGATGAAGCAACTTCCGCACTCGATACGCAGTCGGAGGAACTGATCCGGGAAGCGCTGTCGACGTTGATGCGCGGCCGGACAGTGCTCGCGATCGCGCATCGCCTGTCGACGCTCCGAAGCTTTGACCGCATCATGGTCGTGCAGAACGGCGAAGTCGTTCAAGACGGGCGGCCAGACGCCCTGCTTCAGAAGGGCGGCGCCTATAAATCGCTCGTCGATCTGGAATTCAGCCGGCTGCACAGCGTCGCGGCGTGAGCGCTTTGAGCGCCCCGTTAAGAAGAATGAAGATTTCGTTAAATTTACAATTCGTGCATTAGCGATAGAGCCACTTCCGTTTCGACGCCGGTATCAAATTCGGTTACAGGAACCTTACTTGGATCAAGCGAAAACAGGCGATCGACGATGGACCTCCAGGCCATCCATGCTCGGAATACGCAGATCGACAAGCTGACACGCTTGAGCATGGCGGTGTGCTTCTTCGTTGCCGGCGGGATTTTACTCGGTACGCTTGCTCTCACGACCCCCGATCAGGCTCCGGCGAGCTTCGAGACTTCGACATCCAGGTAGATTTGTTCGCAGAATTTCTCACGGCCCGATCCCCTCTACCGATCCAACTGGCCTTACGCTCGATCAGCGTAAGGCCTTTTTCTTGGAGGGTCAGCCTCAGAGGGCGCCTGATCCCGAACCCTTGACGAGAACGGCATAGCCACCAGCTTTGAGACCAGAGACGACCTGCTCCAAGTGAGCCCTGTCGCGTGTCTCGATGACGAGATTGAGTTCAGTGCCCTTGGCTGGCACGTCGGTAAAGATCCGCTGATGATAGACTTCGAGGATGTTGGCGCCGGCGCCCCCGATCAGGCCCGACACGCGCGCGAGCTGGCCGGGCCTATCCGGGAGATCGATCGCCAGCCGCGAAAGACGACCTTCGCGGGCCATCTCGCGAGTCAGAACGCTTGCAAGCAGGCGCGTATCGATATTGCCGCCGCAGAGCACCAGGCCGATCTTGCGATCCTTATAAAGCCGCTTGGCAGCGATCAGCGCTGCGAGCCCGGCTGCGCCCGCGCCTTCGACAACCGTCTTTTCGATATTGATGAGCAGCGCGACCGCGCGCTCGATGTCGGCTTCGGAAACGAGCAAAATATCATCAACGAGCGCCTCGATGATGGTTTTCGTCCGGTCGCCCGGCGTCGTCACCGCGATGCCTTCGGCGAGCGTATCGCCGCCAACGGGAAGAGACGACTTCTTCACGGCATTGAGCATCGACGGATAGAGCTGGGCCTCGACGCCGATGACCCTGATCTTCGGGTTGATCGCTTTCGCGGCGACAGCCACTCCGGAAATCAATCCGCCCCCGCCGACCGGAACGATCAAGGTATCGAGATCCGGCGCGGTATTGAGCATCTCCAGTGCGACGGTGCCCTGCCCCGCGATGACGACCGGATCGTTGAAGGGATGCACGAACGTCAGTCCGTGCTCGGCGCCGTAACGGACCGCGAACTGCGACGCGTCTTCGAGTGCCTGTCCTTCGAGAATGACGGTCGCGCCATGGCTGCGCGTGTTCTCGACTTTGATGGTCGGAGTCCACGCGGGCATCACGATGGTCGCGGGAATGCCAAGACGATGCGCGTGATAGGCAACGCCCTGGGCATGGTTGCCGGCTGACATGGCAATGACGCCGCTGGCGCGCTCTTTGTCCGTGAGAGAGAGAAGCTTGTTGAGCGCGCCGCGCTCCTTGTAGGACGCAGTAAACTGCAGGTTCTCGAACTTCAGCCAGATTTCGGCGTCGAGGAGCTTGCTAAGCGTACGGCTCATTTCGAAGCGCGTTTCGATGACGGCGCCCCGGATGGCGGCGGCAGCGCGGACGACGTCGCTATACGTGACAGGTAAGAGCTTAGACATGTGGCTGTCTTTAATTTCGCCGCTTTTGCAGGCGCTTCTGATCGAGGTTATTCAGGCTCATAGCATAGCCCAGTTCCGATTCTCCGCGGCATCGGCGCTAATGTGAACCTTCCCTAACGGTGCCATTCAGCTTTCACTCAGGAGCGTCATGCAGACTGTGTCGACCTCTTCATCCCGCACCATTTGCCCTGTCGGTGGAGCTTCCCGATTGTACCGCCTGCCTTCGATGACTGCGTTCGCGGTGTTGATTCTGGCGGGCATCGCACCATTGCCCGTAATGGCCGCCGATAGCGCCGCCGACAGCAAATATACCTATCGGCCATATGGTCAGCAGAACCCGGCGGGCAGCGACGCCGCGAGTTCACCTGCAAACAATGCCGGACCGGACGCCTCCGCGCCGGATGACGCGGGACCAGGCCCCGACGATGCCAACGACCAGCGCGGATATGACGGCGCCTATCGTGATGACGCGCGACGCGCTCCCGGCCCAGGCCCAGCTCCCGAATCCGAACAAGATGATGTCGACGAGCGCGCCGATGCGCCGCTGCCTCCTCCCGCAGGACAAGTTCCACCACGTGGCTTCGCTGAAACACGCCAGATCGAGGCCACCGCTAGTGCTCCGGATCGCAGCGTTCCCTATAGCGTGCGCGAGCAAGACGCGCGCCGCGCCGCCATCAAAGCCTGGCGGAGCAAAGCCGCGGAGCGTTTCGGACCGGAGTTCTCGCACTGGCGCATGGCCGAGCGAAGGCACGTCGATTGCGTGCGGGACCGCGGCGATGATGCCGTCTGCACGGTCAGCGGCGTGCCGGTCCGCGGCGACGCCCGTTCCGACCGTCCCTATCGCGACGACCGATACTAGGGATCTCGTCGCTCATCCGCACTTGCCGCGCTTTGAGCATGTCGTTTCGCCGCTACTCGTCTGACTTGCGATCCGCTGTATAAGCCGATCTCACAAAGGCTCGGATTGGCGCAGGGGAAACAGCAGCATGGCAAAGGTGGCGTGGCTCGGACTTGGCGTCATGGGGTATCCGATGGTGGGCCACCTGAAAACCCGCGGCGGCCACGAGGTCGTCGTCTACAATCGCTCGCCTGAGAAGGCCGAGAAATGGCGTCAGCAGTTCGGCGGTGAAACGGCATCGAC
>DASZVX010000030.1:0-27484 GCA_035547255.1 Hyphomicrobium sp. | reverse complement strand
TCTGGTGGCAACCCAGCTTCCTTGAACAAGTTCGAACTCGCCGTCACACGTTGCACGGGCGTTCGCCGCAGTCGCGCAAATTCCGATAGCTAGCATAACAGAAGAAACAGCGACGACAAAACTCCGCATATCCACTCTCTCATTGTTATTATTTCAGCCAATATCGGACGCCAGTAGGCGCAAGTAACTTTGCGTTCTGAACGACCTCGCGCGCATCGCAGCGTGCGAGTTATCGAACGAAGCTAATCCGGATATTTCTGGAGTGTTATTCCGCGCGTCACCGTCCGCCCAAGGGCGTCAGCACTGCTCCATGAGTAGAAACACGGATGGCAATTCCTTCGCCGAGTGAGGCGAGATAGTCACCGCTCTAATGAAAGGAGCTGACAGGGATTAGCGAGAGAATGCGTATGCTTTTTTAGCAAGCGCAATGGTAGGCATCGCCATGCGGGCGCCCGAATGTCCGTCGCCGCGCGGCCAATTCCGATGTCCATCTGACCCACGGATTTTCGCCATCCCTACTCCCATCCCTACACATGTCGGGCTCATTTCCTGCCCCTCCGTAGATCTACTGACGTCATCGCGCGGAGCCAATGTGTTACACAGTTGTTAACGCGGATTGCTGACCTCCTACCACCGGTATCGAAGTTTCGACGACGGCGCCCTGGCGCTGCCGACTGTCGATTTCGAAGCGGGCTTGCCTGGTTGTGGTGGGATGGGGATTTCTGCAGGGAGCAGTCCGTATGAACGATAGTAATTGCCACGCGTGCGTGGTTTTGGGGGCCATGCTTGCGTCAACTTGTTTTGGATCAACGGCTGCAATTTCAGCTGATCTAACGGCGCCGAATGTTTCTGCCGACCAAGACGTTGTAGGAGTTTTGCCAAACGGAAGCCTTCAGATAGGCGCAGTGAATCTGAAGTTTGGAGGCTTCAGCGAAATGACGACATTCTGGCGGTCACGGAACGAGACGGCCGATGTTGGGAGCAGCTTTGGAGGAATTCCATTCGGCAACGATCCGCGGTACTACGAGCACGAAACCCGATTTAGTGCCCGGCAAAGTCGTGTTGCGGCACTCGCTACCGGCAACCTGGATGAATACACTCATTTAACCGCATATATCGAAGCCGACTTTCTCGGCGTTGGAACGACGTCGAACTCGGTCGAGAGCAACAGTTATACTCCACGCATCCGTCATTTTTACGGAGCCTATGACGACGACAGATCAGGCATTCATATTCTTGCGGGCCAAACATGGAGCCTCCTCACAACCAACGTACGAGGCATCGAGGCGCGCAACGAGCAGATACCTCTGGCAATCGACGCACAGTATGTCGTTGGTTTCAACTGGACGCGAAATCCGCAAGTGCGAATCGTCAAGACGTTCAGTCCGAAGCTGTCGGCAGGTATCTCAATTGAAAGCCCGGAGGCCGTTATTGCTGGGCAGGCGCCAGGCGGGGTGAGTATCAACGCCAGCAATCCTGGCGGTCCGCTGCTCAATTCCGGAACGAATTACAGCGACGATATAATGCCGGATATTGTCGGCAAGATCGCCTTCGATCCAGGCTGGGGACATTACGAACTCAAAGGTATAGTTCGCGGCTTTACCGATCGGGCAAACCACAATAACGAAACGACAATTGGTGGCGGCGGTGGCGCCTCCGCGACGCTACCCATCCTTCCAAAGATGCTCGAAATCCAGGCGAGCTTCCTGGCTGGCGAGGGCATCGGACGCTATGGGGCAGGTCAGATGGCGGACGCTACCTTCGATCAAGACGGAAAATTTGCGCCGATCCCAGAAATTCAGGGTCTGGTAGGCGTCGTCGCGCATCCAACCAACGGCACGGATCTCTACGCCTATGGTGGTCTCGAAGAAGCGCAGAAGACGGTCGACGGAAACGCAGGATACGGATTGTCATCGCTCAACAACACTGGCTGCGATATCGAAGGCGATCCGGCCTCCTTGTGTCAGGCAGTCAACAAGCGTCTATGGGAACTGACGGGCGGTGTCTGGCAGGACATTTACAACGGCTCCTACGGAAAAGCAGTAGTCGGAGCGCAAGGTGAGTACGTCAAGCGTGAGGCGTTCGAAGGAATTGGTGGCGCGCCCCGCACGGACGATGCCATCATCATGACGTCGTTCCGCTACTACCCCTTCAAATAGAGCAAACCAATCACGCGAGAGGCGCCGTCGCGCCTCTCGCCATCGTCCGCGTCATCCAAATTTGTCCGCGGCGGATCTCATATGCCGCCGGCGCTTTGCATATTCCACGGGACTGTTTCGCACCTTCCGTATTCACACGGAGGTACAGGTGCCGACGAGAAGCGTCGGACGGTGTCGAGCGGAATAACGCGCGGACAAAAATCAACCTAGCCTGCTCTCGAAGTCAGCGGCCAGAAGCGGCCTGCAACTGGGGATCGTTCCTATCGACGATAGAGAGAAACTAGAAATGCGAAACTTGCTCGCCGCTTTATCTGCTTCGCTCTTTATTTCGATCGTGGGCGCGGTCGCCGCTAGCGCGCACACCATGTGTGATGGAGACTTCCAGAGGATAGACGGCAGGTGGGTCGCCACACGTACTTGTCAACTAAGTGAAGCCGAAAAGATCTCGGAAGAAAGGCATATGCGCATCTCGCGGCATCCATCGGGTCCGAACGAATGGTCGGTCGAAGAGTTCTGCTCAGGCAATCCTGACATCCGCGTCACAACGCTGTGCGCAGCCTACAACTAAGGGAAACTCACTGAAATTTCACGCGATGCTCCGATTCTTGGATACGCATCGCTATTCTCACCAGATCAGCGATGTTGCGAGCACCGGTTTTCTCCATAACCCACGCGCGGTAGGTTTCGACCGTGCGCGGGCTGATTTTCAAGTTAAGCGCTATTTCCTTGTTCGATAGACCCTTAACAGCAAGATCCATGACCTGCCGCTGTCGCTCCGACAATTCATTGATGCGAGCGGTAAGATGCAGGATTTCCTGATCTTGGGTTCTTTGATGCTCCGTTTGATCGATCGCCGATTTGATCCCATCTATCAGACGATCGGGAGAAAATGGCTTCTCTACAAAATCGTGCGCTCCGGCTTTCAGCGCGCTGACAGCCATACCGACGTCGCCATGCCCCGTGATCAGCACCAGCGGCACCATCGGCCATTTCTTTTTGAGCTCGGTCTGAAGCTCAAGTCCTGACATTCCGGGCATGCGCACATCAGATACGACGCATGACGGAAGAGTGTCGGTGCCGAGCGTAGCTAAGAATGCGTCTGCCGATGAAAACGCACAAACGCCAAAACCGTGGTTGCTCAGCATCATCAATAAGGAATCCCTCACCGCCTCGTCGTCATCGATTACGGCGACCACTCCATCTTCTATTGCCATTCCTGCATCCCCCGTGGAAACGACTTCAATCGAATATGTACCACAGCACCTCTTCCATCTCCTTCCAACAGGAGACTGCCATCATGACCTTCGATGATGGTTCGGCTGAGGGAGAGCCCAACACCCAAGCCGTCTTTTTTGCTGGATGAGTGAATACCGGGCTGGCGAAAATTAAAATCCTGCGGAAACCCCGGGCCACTGTCCCGGACAATCACTTCGACGTGATCGTCGTCCAAATTGAATGCTTCTATGGTGATCAACCGATCTTGCGCGCCACTATCGTTTATCGCGTCGATCGCATTCGAAATTATGTTCATCAGAACCTGCTCGATCTGCAGTCGGTCGACGAGCGCTTCGCGGATGTCGCGTGCGATCGAGACTTTCACCGATATGGAGCTGCGCTGAAGGTTCGGCTCTAAAAGATCGAGCGCTTCGCGGATGAGGATGTGCAAGCTCTGCTGCCCAACCTGGCGGCGCCCCAGGCGGATAAGATCGCGAAGGTTCTTTATGACCGCAGCAGTGCGATCTATCTGGCTCGCGACCTTCCTTGCCGCATCGATTGCGGCATCCTTCCCTCCGGTGCCGCTTTCAAGATATTGCTGGATCAATCGAGTGTAGTTCGAAATCGCGGTGAGCGGTTGATTGATTTCGTGAGCTATGGCCGTTGTCAACTCGCCCGCGCTGCCAAGCCGAAAAATATGCGCGACCGATTCCTGGTTCAATCGCAGGTCTTGCTCGAAGCGGCGACGCTCGGACACGAGGCCCCCAATCGCGAGGCCCGTAAATGCCAGAACCAGCATCAAGGCCTGATAGGTAGTGACACTTGCTGACTGTGGTCCGGAAATGTAAAGCGCGACAATCAGGCCGACTTGCGTCACGACCAATCCATATGTCGCACCTTCGATACCGCTACGGAGTGCAATCCAGATGATTGGAAAGAACATGACGTTGAATAAGCGGAAATGCGGGAGGTTCGTAAAACTGAAGGCGAAGACGAGAGCTACGACGATTGACAGGCCCTGCAGGACGGCTTCGCGGGATGGTCTCCGCAGACCGCCGGTATTGGCGAGCATGAGCAAGAAAGGGGTGACAATCGAGATCCCAATCAAATCGCCAACGGCCGATCGAAAAATATTATAGCCGACGTCCGCCTCGGCCAATACGCCTGACTGCGCGAGAAGCAGGACATAAGCACACGCTACAAAGGTACTGCTAGCGATAGCAATTGCTTCCAGTGTGAGAATATCGCGCAGGGTACTGAGCTTGATGTCGAACTGCCATTTCGAGTCCTGGATCCAATCCAACGCCATCGCATAACCGCCGCCGACAATGATCGGCGAGAGGATGTGACAAATGAGCGGATATGCCAGCGGCCGTAGAATAGCATTCGACGCCGCGACTGCGACAAGCACGTAAGGCCAGAATCGCCTTCCGTAGATCAGAAAGGCCGCGAAACTCAATCCCGTCTCGGGACTCCACGGGACGATGCCGAATGGCGCGGATGACGTGACGATGCTTAGCCAAGCAAGCACGACATGGCTAACGATATAGGCAGGACCTACCAGCCATAATGGCCATGATTGGATACGGGCCATGCGGTTTGCATGCGCTCTTTCAGTTACGAAGACCTCAGCCATGCGTTTTCCTACGCCATATCGAGCCTCGCCACTCCGTATCCTTGCGGAGGGTTCGCCACCGACAGTACTCCACGCAAGCGCTCAGCCGGAATTCCTTCCAGCGTTACGGCGACCCAATAAACGCTGTCAGTGTGACTGCTCGGAAATTGCTCGGCCGCAAAAGACGGCCGAGCGATTTTGACTATCCGGAAGTTCAGGAGGGTGGAAGCTGTTTAGCGATCGATATTACTCAAATGTAATGCATGTATCATGTGCCGGGAGATTTCCGGTCGTGATTTCTGCGGTCGCGGCAGTGCAAACATCTGTGCGTGATTCGGCGAGAAGGTTGCGCTGATGTCGCTGCCGCGCTTCTCTCTTACGCATCCCCATTCCATTGCAGCCATACTCGCTCTCGTGTGCCTGCTCGGCTTCGGGGCCGTTCTGCGAATGCCCGTCGATATTTTTCCGGATATCGACATTCCCGTCGTGAGCGTCGTCTGGACGTACAACGGCATGAGCGCCCAGGAGATGCAGGATAGGATCCTGATCAAACACGAGCGCCAGATGGCCTCGCTCGTCGACGACATCGCCCGCATCGAAGCCAACAGCTACACAGGCGTTGGGGTCATCAAAGTCTATCTGCACGAAGGCGCCGATGTCAGCAGGGCAATCTCGCAGCTGGCAAGTTGTGCGCAAACGGTGCTGAAAAGCATGCCGCGCAACATTACACCGCCCCTTATCGTTCGCTACAGCGCGACGGACGTATCTGTCATCCAGCTCAGCCTCGCGAGTCGATTTCTGCCCGATCAACGCTTGACCGATATCGGACAGCAGGTCCTGCGCCCGAATCTCGCGGTCGTTCACGGAGCGCAGGTACCTTATCCATACGGCGGTAAGGTTCGGCTGATCATGGTGGATCTCGATCAGCAGGCCTTGCACGCCCGAGGACTGACGCCTGCCGAAGTCGCAAACGCTATTCAACTTCAGAACGTAATCGTCCCCTCAGGCGACGTGAAAGTTGGCGAAAAAGATTATCCCGTCGCGATGAACAACACGCCGGATGTTATCTCGTCGATCGCGAACTTCCCGATCAAAGAGATCAATGGGCAGACCATATTTCTTCGCGATGTCGCCCACGTCCACGACGGAAGTCAGGTGCAGACGAATTCGGTCAGCCAGAACGGTACGCCAGGCGCATTGATGCTTGTTCGCAAGACGGGAGGAGCTTCCACGCTCGACGTTATTAACGGCGTCAAGGCCGCTCTTCCGGACTTGCGCCGCATGTTGCCGAAGGGAGTCACAATCAAGGCGATCTTCGATCAATCGATTTTCGTCAAAGCTGCGCTCAGCAGCGTCGTCATGGGCGGATTGATGGCGGCCGGCCTGACTGCGCTGATGATCCTGCTGTTTCTGGGGAATTGGCGGCTGACGCTCATCATTCTTGCGTCGATCCCGCTCTCGATCATCACGGCGCTCCTTCTCCTCTATATCGACGGACAAACGCTGAACACGATGACGCTCGGTGGTTTTGCGCTTGCGGTCGGCATTCTTGTCGATAACTCGACGGTCGTTATCGAAAACATTGAGCGCCATCTCGGCCTCGGAGAGGAGCTTGAGCACGCCATTCTGGCAGGTGCTGCAGAAGTTGGCATCCCGACGCTCCTCTCGACGCTTGCGATCTCTGTCGTCTTCGTACCGGTTTTCCTGCTGACGGGAACGGCCAAGTATCTTTTCTCGCCGTTGTCGCTGTCAGTGATCCTCTCCCTCGTGGCAAGTCTCGTGCTCTCTTTCACGCTTGTTCCGGTGCTTTTCAAATACCTGATGCGCGGCCACATCGCGAAGCACAGTAGTCCGACCGCGCACGAGACAAGACGCGGTCGCTTCAATCCATTTCGAGCAATTCATCACGGCTTCGAGCACGCGTTTAACACGTTTCGGCAAGCTTACCGCAGCGCGCTCGCCTGGTGCGTCAGCCACAGTTTGTCGACGGTGTCATTCTTTTTCATTCTCCTCATCGCGACGGTCTTGCCATTCCGTGGACTCGGCATGGACTTCTTCCCCCAGATCGATGCCGGTCAGATGCGGCTTCATGTGCGGGCTCCGCCGGGGACGCGGATCGAACAAACACAAAAATATTTCGCGCAGGTCGAAGCGGCCGTTCGGAAGATTGTCGGAAATGATCAGATCGATGACATCCTCGACAATATCGGATTGCCGTACAGCGGTATCAATGTTGCGTTGAGCGATAGCGCCACCGTTGGTCCGATGGACGGCGAAATTCTAATTTCTCTAAAAGAGAAGCACACTTCGACGCCCGCGCATGTTGCCAAGCTTCGCCAAGAATTACCGCGCCTCTTCCCAGAGCTTCAGTTCTTTTTCCAACCTGCCGACATCGTCAATCAGGTTCTCAATTTCGGACAGCCAGCTCCGATCGACATTCGGATTTCCGGGCGAAACAGCGATAAGTCATTCGCAATTGCCCGCAAGATTGCGCATGATTTGAATGCCGTTCCGGGAATCGTAGACTCGCACGTCTTCCAGGTGCCCGATGCTCCCGCAATCAAAGTCGACGTCGATCGGGCAAAGGCGGAGGAGCTGAAGCTCGATCAGCACGGTGTCGCCAATGACGTGCTCGTGACGTTGAACTCCAGCGCGCAGGTTTCTCCGAACTTCTGGCTCAATCCAAGCAACAACGTGAGCTATCCGCTCGTCGTCCAGACGCCGGCGTACCGCGTAAAGTCCACGAAGGATATCTGGACAGTTCCGGTAACGGCGCCGGGGCAAAAAAGCTCAGAACTGTTGATGAGCGTCGCGCACTTTGGAAGGACGAAGGTGCCGATGGTTCTGTCGCAGCTGAATATCCGCCCAGTCTTCGACGTTCACGCCGATGTGCAAGGGCGCGATCTGGCCTCGGCCGCGGATGCAATCGACAAGGTGCTCGCAAAAGACCGGCCCGATGTCGCAAGCGGCATAACCGTTACGCTCGGCGGCCAGGTCGAAACGATGCGAAAGAGCTTTGCCGGACTATTTGGCGGCATGGGGCTCGCCGTGGTTCTGGTGTTCCTGCTGTTGGTCATCAATTTCCAAAGCTGGATTGATCCGCTGATCGTTCTGGTAGCCGTTCCATTTGCGCTTGCAGGCGTCGTCTGGATGCTCTTCATCACGGGCACGCACATCAGCGTTCCGGCATTGATGGGGACGCTGATGTGCATCGGTCTGACGACTGCCAACGGCATTCTCGTCCTGACCTTTGCAAATCAGAGGGCTGACGCGGGCAGCGGCAGACTGCAGGCCGCGATCGAGGCCGGTTATACGCGACTGCGTCCCGTGCTGATGACCGCCGGAGCGATGATCCTCGGCATGATCCCGATGGCGCTCGGTGTTGGAGAAGGCGGCGAACAGAACGCTCCTTTGGCGCGTGCCGTCATCGGCGGCCTGCTGTTCGCGACCCTTGCGACCCTGATTCTGGTTCCGGCGATGTATCGTTTGCTCCGCCGCGATCGTCTTTCCAGCACCGAGAATAGGAGTTTGCCCCTTGCGACCGCATGAAAAGCGCGCGACCGGCCCTTCCACAAGCGAGACGGAAACTGCTTTCGACGCCTTCGATGACAAGGATGAGGAGCGAGGCTCCTCTACCTATGGTCACGTCGCCGTCGAGCCCGGATATGGGAAGAAAACCGGCCGCTGGATAGGTGTGCTTGCAATTCTTCTTTCGTTGGGGTTGGCAACGGCGTTCGTGGCGACGAGCAAGATCAAAGCGAAGGAAGCATTTGAGCTCGAACAAAAAACGCAGAAAAAAAACGCAACGTTGCCTCTCGTCGATGTGGCTTTCGTCAAGCCTAGCCCCGCCTACAAAAAGCTTGTGCTCCCTGGCGAAACTGCCGCTTGGTACACGACGACGATCTATTCCCGTGTCAGTGGATATCTCGCAAACTGGAAGGTCGATATCGGCGACCGGGTCAAGAAGGGCGAAGTTCTGGCAACGATCGACACGCCGGATCTTGATTCGCAGCTCGATGCCGCGAAGGCGGAGCTGAAAGCTGCACAAGCTGAGGTCAAAGTAAAAGAAGCCGACGCGAATTTCGCGCGAAGCAGTTACGATCGCTGGCGTGATTCGCCGAAGGGCGTTGTCTCGGATCAGGAGCGCGAAGCCAAAAAGGCTGCTGACGAAAGTGGAGCTGCGCAGCTCAATGCAGCGATTGCGAAGGTCGCTGTAGATCAAGCAAAGGTGGACGGGTTGACGACGTTGACCGAATTCAAGAACGTCACCGCGCCCTTCGACGGCGTGATCACGGATCGACGCGTCGATCCGGGCGACCTTGTTACGGCCGGTAGCGCCGGCAGTACGACCCCTCTCTTTGTCATCCAACAGTCGGACAAAATCCGTGTTTTCACGAACGCACCTCAAGGCGTTGCATCGCGTTTGAGCGTCGGATCCGATGTGCGCATCACGACGAGTGACGGGACGGGCAGAGCATACGACGGTCATATCACCCGCATGACCGGATCGCTCGACCCGCATGCACGCACCATGCGCGTCGAAGTCGTGCTCCCGAATCCGAACTACGTGCTTGCGCCGGGAATGTATGTTCGAACCGAACTCAATGTCCGGCAGGCAACCAGCGTCCAGATTCCGGCAAGCGCCATTCTCTTCAGGGCGAAGGGGCCGCAAGTGGCCGTAGTCGGTAGCGGCGGCGTGATCTCGTTTCGGGATGTCAGCATTGTCAACGACGATGGGGAATATGTCGATCTCGGCTCGGGTGTGAAAGCGGGTGAGACGGTCGCTCTCAACATCAGCAATCTGATTTCCGACGGGGATAAGGTTGCGATCAACAATACTTCAAAGGCACAAAGCTGATGGGGTTGAGGGGGGGACTTAAGGTTCTGCCGTTGTCGATGCTGATCGCGCTCGGCGGATGTACGGTCGGGCCGGACTATCTGATGCCGGCGATCCATACACCTGAGCTCTTTACCGGCAGCCTCCAAGGAAAAAGTGCCGGCATTACAGCAGTCAGTCAAGTGAATGCGGGTGAAATCGTCCATTGGTGGACACTGCTGAACGATCCTGAGCTTGAGTCATTAGTTCAGCGCGCCGTCGTCGCCAATCCCGATCTTGCGATCGCCGCAACGCGAATACGGGCTGCGCGTGAAAACGAGGTTGCTGTGCGCGGCGCTGCATTGCCGGTCGTCGACACGAGCGTCGGCGCTGGACGAGGCAGCGGTACCAACTCGACAAAGGGTCGTGTCGCTTCGCCTCTGAACGCAGCGACCGACACCACGGGCCTCAAAGAAATCACATACGTGGCAGGGTTTGATGCGGGCTGGGAGATCGATCTCTTCGGCAAGGATCGCCGCGCGCTCGAGGCCGCGAAATACGAAACCGATGCTGCAATTGAAACGCGGCGCGCGGTTCTGGTTTCCGTCGTCGCAGAGGTCGCGAGGGCTTACGTCGAAACGCGGGGACTTCAGGCAAAGCTCAAGGCTGCCGAGGAAAATGTTGCCCGCGCAAAGAAGTCTCTGGATCTCGTTCGTGCCCGTTTCGACAGAGGTCTGACCAACGAATACGACGTCGCTCTGGCGTCACGCCAGCTTTCGACGCTTCAGGCGACAGCGGCTCCGCTTTCCGCAGAGGTCTATGCGGGATGCGCGCGCATTGCACTGATGCTTGGCACATACTCTTCTGGGGTTTGTAACGAGATCCAGAATTTCAAAGGAATTCCGAAGACACCGGCGCGTCTTAGGACGGGAGTCCCCGCCGATCTGGTACGCAGACGTCCCGATGTCCGCGCGGCAGAACGGGCCCTCGCGATCGAGACCGCGCGGATCGGTGTCGCCGTGGCTGACCTCTTTCCACGTGTCGCCATCACAGCGGGTGGAGGCGCCCAGGGGCAAGGCCTCGGCGTCGTGCCGGTCATATCCAAGAGCATCTATTCCGTCGGACCTTCGCTTTATTGGCCGCTGCTCGATTTCGGTACGCTCGATGCGATCGTCAACGTCCAGAAGCTCCGAGCTGATGAGAATTTCATAAACTACAGGCGAACAGTCGTCGCGAGTATCGATGAGGTGAATGTCGGCTTGGCGCGCTATCGCGCACGCATGGCGACGGTCAAATCACTCGAAGCTGCAGTCAAGGACAGCAAGCATGCGGTGGACCTTGCCTCTGAACGCTACGAGCGCGGCGTGACGGACTTCCTCAATGTTCTCGATGCGGAACGGCAGGAAGACGAACTCGCCATTCAATTAGCCCAGGCGCAGGCTGATGCGGCCAACGCCTTCATCGCCGTCTACAAAGCTCTCGGTGGCGGCTGGGAAATGTTTGATGAGGATTTCCCTGCACCTGTAGCACGGCCGGCTATCGCCGCTGCATTTGATCATCTCCGCGACGGCGTACCTGGAGGATAACGCCGGAACTTATCTCCTCAAAATTTACGTCTACTGCGGATCCACATCGTGGGTCGGTGCCGATTGAGTCGCACGATCAACAGCAAGCAGATTGGCGATCGCGGCATTATTCATCGGATCGATCTGCAGGACCCGGTTGAAATCGGCTTTTGCGTCCTTCATATCGCCCAGCCCTTCATAGGCCGTGCCGCGATTGATGTAGGCGCTGAGGAACGTGTGGTTGAGATCAAGAGCTCGGTTGTAGTCAGCAATGGCTTCCTTGAGACGGCCGATAGCCTTTAAGGTATTCGCACGATTAAAATAGAGCGTAGGCTCATTCGCCGACAGTTTGATGGCCTCGTTATAGTTCTCGAGTGCGCGAGACAGGTGGCCTTCGCCTTTATAGGCGTTCGCGAGATTGTTGTAGGCTCTGACGCTTCCGGGGTCGATTGATAGGGCCTTGCGGTCATCCTGGATGGCGCGATCATAATCCTTGGTCGTTGTGTAGACGATTGCTCGTCCTTCGTAGGCGATTGAATCGTCTGGAGCCAGTTCGAGCGCTTTGGAAAAATCCGAGATCGCATGAGCTGCGTCGCTTGTTGCAAAATATGCCAACGCCCGATTGACATAAGCAATTTCGAGCGTTTTGCCGGAGCGGCTGGCGTCTTCAATGACGGCCGTGCATGCGAGAACATGCAACTGAGGCGTGGGCGCCGACGCGCATTGGTCCGACTCTCGTGCTGAAGCGACAAGTGGGATTGCGATCATCGACAACATCGAAAAAATGCTTCGCAGGATCGACCTTTTCGGCATTGAAGCTCCCCTCCGGCACTCCTGCCCTCACGACTGCTGCACAACGGAGCGCGGGTTGGGTAGGTCCGTAGAATTACGGAGAGTGTCATACCTATGTATTTTTGAGCCGCGACGACTCCAGTTTTCCGCGATATGGCCATACGGAAATATCGATTGGAGCTCTGATGAACTCGGCTTTTAAGCGGGCATTGTCATTGAGTATCGCGCTATGCGCCGCAAGTAACGCACAGGCTGGAAGTCTGTTGCAAATCCCGAACGGCGAAGATGTTACGCCGGCTGATGTCAGTTTTCCCGCCCCAGCACGTTTGGGAGCGACGCAAGGGTCGTCGACAGATGACGCTCCCATACAAAACTTTTTCAATCGATGGGCGGAGATAGCGCGGGAAGCCAAAGCCTCGCAGCCGAATTGGATGACGCCGATCGCAACTGTGACGCCAAGACTAGAGCAGGAATTTCGATCAGATCAGTTTTTTGAGCATCAAGGCAATGGGGCGGATCTCGATGTTTATGACGGCGGCAAAGGATTAGAATTTATCCCAACCACCACAAACGAGGTCCTAATCAATCTTCCGCCCTATAATCAACGTTCTGGCGTCAATCCGGCACGCGGCTGGGGAGATTGGCCGGCGGTGACGATCAAGCAACGCCTTCTGAGCGCCAACAAGGACAACGGCGATTACATCGTCACCGCATTTTTCGGAGTTCAAGCACCGACGGGTGAAGTGCCGTTCACGAACGATGCATGGGTCGTGACGCCAACGCTCGCCGCGGGCAAAGGGTGGGGTAACTTCGATATTCAGGCAACTGTCGGCGTGCCCATTCCGCTGGAGCATGAAAGCACCATCGGCACGTCCATAGTTTCGAACGTTGTCTTCCAATACCACATTGCGAAATACTTCTGGCCCGAATTCGAAGTCAATTACACGCATTGGGCCGACGGTGAGCGAGCGGGCAAGGATCAGGTCTTCTTGATGCCGGGTCTTATTCTCGGCCGCTTCAAAGTGGCCGACAACATGAACCTGATCGTCGGCGCTGGCTATCAGTTTGCTGTCACGCCTCTTACGACGAAGCCGGTTCTGACGCCAACTTATGATAGCAACTGGATTTTGACGACGCGCTTATCGTTTTGATGCAAGCCTGATTGCATTCGTGCGGTGCCCATAGCAAAGTTCTCTAATAAATCAAGTCTCGACCGGCAAATGGAGCGCTCAACTACCCCTCGCCTGTGCTTTGGAACGCTACGACAAAACGGACCTGCGGCAAGCCACGAGATAGCCCTTTTACCCTAGACGTCATAAAGCTCTGCGATGTATCGAGTCATGTCGATAAAGCGGCGGCGCCGTACCAACGACTGTTTCTGCCTCGTTACACCAGTCTATGCCTGTCTACTGTGAGTTTAGGAAGACGATGTGCAAGACACCAGTTGCTTCGGACCTTTCTGTTGTTGAGAGCCAGCCCGCCCGGATCCTTGTTGTCGGATCGTTGAATCCGCCAGGCGTCGGCGACGATCTCAAAGGGCTTCTACTTGAATTCTCCAACGTCGCTTTTGCTTCGGTTCGCAGAAGCAATGGTCAGCTCCATTTCATTGAAGCATCGACACCGGATCGCACACCCGAGCTTGCTTTGGATGGGATGGATGGATTGCTTATCCTTGGCGGAGCCGATGCCGATCCCATGTGCTACGGCCAGCCGCGACAAGCGCAAACAATGTATGGCATCAACCCCGTGGCCGACCGATTCGAACTTGAGCTTCTTCGCCACGCCGAGGCGCGTAATCTCCCCGTGCTTGGGATCTGCCGCGGTATGCAGCTCATGAACGTCCTGCATGGCGGGGACCTCGTACAGGAAATAGGATCCGGCACCATTCATTATGACGCGGCCAACCACACGCCGATGGTTTTCCATCCCGTCGAGCTTGAGCCGGACTCGCATCTGCATGACATTTATAAGGGGCGTAGGCTTTCGGTCCGCTCAGGTCATCATCAGGCCGTGGGGCGCCTGGGAGAAAGGCTCGCGGTGACCGCACGGGCAGAAGATGGAATCATCGAGGCGGTCGAAGTGGTGGAGCGCCATTGGATGGTGGGCGTGCAGTGGCACCCAGAGGATCCCGCCGCATCGGCGGCGGATCTCGATCTTCTGATGGCGGGCTTCATCAACGCGGCGCGACAGCGCAAGCATGATCTTATCCACTCGGCAAACCTGAGTGCCGCTATGGCAAACGACACCGACGCGTAATCCCGCCGTAGAGCAGGTGAAATAACTGATCAAATCTGATGTTCGGCGAGCGTCGTACTAGCGACTGAGCCAGCCCGCGATTTCCAGCACGGCCCCGAGTAATATCGCGCCGGCAAGCCCGGCGATGAAGATCGCCCGCTGCGTACGGGTGCGCAGGATGATCTCGCCGCCTCTCGCCTTATCGGCCGGATAGTTTTGGGGTGGGCTCGTTCGAGGTGGATCTTTGCGTTCGACCATAATAGCCAAACGTCTTACCAACCGCTGGGGTTCCAGGGCTGATGGAGCACCCAAGTCGCTTTTCTTGTCCCCCACAAGCCACCAGCAGAGCACCATCGTCGCGATGGCTCGGCACCCGTCCACTTTCCGCCCCAGAAAACGCTCCGAAGGAAATTCATGTAGAACTGGAAAGCAGACTGAGTTCCATCGCGAGCACGATCGCCTCGTTATCGCGTTTATTATCGGTCACCCGCTGCAGCTTAACTTTCGGCTCTTTCTGCCCGACTGCGATCAACGGTTCGTTCCGCTCTCGCGTCAGCATATCGAAGGGTTGTGCCAGCGACCCGGCGATATTCTGGTCAGCGCTAGGCACGTTGACCCGCCAAATCATAGTCGGCGCAGGTGTAGAAGGCGCAGAAGTCTTCGCAACTTTGAGGCTTCCGACATATTTCGCTACTTCTCCAGTTGCGGAACTCTGAAATTCACAGAGCAGCTTCATTTCGGTAGAGGGAACGGTCAGTTCAGGAATCCCCGGACGATCTGTTTGAGCGCCAGTGCTGCAGATGAGTTCGCCATCGAAGCCCGTTTCCGCCGTCGCCCCTGGAGCGGGGCTGAGCGCCAGAAGACAAAGGACAAGAGGCGCTACTTTAGCAATCATGGTTCGCAGCCTCGTTATCAAATGGACGCGAGACTTATTTCAACGCTCACTGGGCAACCTGCATTGCGCGAGTTGGGTTCCTTCGTCAGATGGCGCTTATGATCCCCAGCGCGCGCATCGGCTTCATGGCGGGCTCAAACTGCAGATCTTGCCCTAAAATAGAAAATTCCTCGCAAGAGCCGGAGGGGATCGAGCCCTCTCTCCTCGGCGGCAGCCCCTTGGATAGCGTCCTGCTTTCCTGAATGCGTGCAATCGGCAAAGCGGGAATCACGCCGCACGAATTTGTCGAACGTGCGCGGATTGATGCGGCACGGATGCTACTGGAAGGAAGCGACCGCGCGCTAGAAGCTGTTGCCCATGATTGTGGCTTCGGAACTGCGGATCGAATGCGGATTGTCTTCAGCGAGCGTCTTGGTGTGACGCCTGCCCAGTATCGCGCAAGCTTCCAGCGATCCGATGCCGGCTAAGAGGTACCCCGGATCTATGGCAGGGGAGGAATAGGTTCGACCATACCGTCGGTCTGGCGCAACTTTGTGCGCAGCAACGGACAATCGAGGCAACGGGCTGACTGCATCGGCGTCAGGGTTACGTCCCCGTCCCGGCGACGTGCTCGAGGTCTCGGAGCTTTGCTGTGCCGCCGCGCGTTGCCCGCGATCACGGAGAAGGCCTTCCAAGTGAAGCCCCTACAGGGGTACGCACACAGCCGGGCCGAGGCGCTGGATTGTGACGTTCACCAGAAGACTATTGCAGGAAAACATGCGCGAACTTTTCCCTCATTTACTGCTGAGGTACGTCGCCGACGGCACATTTATCATGCCCGCCTTGGAACATCGACCATGCGTCGTTTGTTGACATGTCGGAAGTTGGATCTAAGTTTGTGCAGAGAGAGACGCACGCAGGCAGCATTGCCGCGCTCCGACTGGATTGAGTAGCTCTCGGTTTCCGGCTTTTCCCCGATGGGGAATGATAAATGCCTGCCTACGAGGCGCCTCCGTCAGCCAAACTGATGGAGTTCGGTCATGTGCGATTATTCCCTTGAAATGTATCAAAGCAGACCCGCCCGCCATGGCGAGGAATATGTGAGCAATAGATTTCCGAGCGGTAGCGTCGGTTTCATAAGTCCCGGCGATCAATCAATTGCAATTTGCCTCTCGTGCGATACTGAACTGAAGCTGTCGCGCTTACCCGAAAGCGTGCGGACCATGGCAGATGTCGGCGAGACCGAAATCGCAACATTTGTCCAAGTGGAAGGACCACTTCACCGCGACAGCGTGCGATTCCGGAACGGCAAGGTTGTGACTTTGCAGAAACTTGGCCCGGGAGTGACGGCTTGGCTGCTCCCAGAGAGTCATTTCGCCCCGTCACCGGTTCAAGAAGAACCCGAAACCACGCTGGCTTGAATTTAAGAGTGATTGACGGCACCACTTTGGTGCCGTCTTTTTTCGCAGCGGCGAGGTATGTTCATGGCATCGCCTGACGATCGGCAAACCGTTCTTATCGTGGACCGATCCCGGGCATGTGGCTGGCGCTTGCGAAATGCGCTTCTGGATCGCGGAGCGCGTGTTCACGTCTTTCACACGTTTGCACCGGCGCTCATGCTTCTGAGGGCCAAAGAGATTGATACGGCTGTTATCGAATTCGATACCGACAGGGCAACTTTGGATTTCTGCAAAGAGGCACATGCCCGGTGCATTCCGTTGGTCTATTTGACTGCGTACGCAGCAACAAGAACACAAGCCGCCCGTGAGTAGGGTACGAGGCCGATTGCAAGCCTCGAGCCGTTCAACCCAAGAAATTCCCCTCCTCGCGCCTCGGCCTCTTCGACGGCATGACGGTGCGGTCGCCTGTTCGTGAACGGCGAAAGGGAACGCCGAACCGTGGTGTCCGATTTCCAGGAAAAGGTCGAATAAGGGAGACCCGCCATGCCTCGCACAGAGACTCGCAAGACGCCGATGGGGAACGGCGGTCCAAGTGTGCTTAGCGGTAAAGCAACAATCATGGGAATGCCGAAGACACAGACAGCGCGCACAACGTCGAGCGACCCGAAACACTGTAAGAGCGTGCTTGAAGGCCCTGAGTGCATCCAAGGAATTCGCGGGTAAGCGCCAGAAGAAAGGGCAGCGGGCCAGTTCCTGAACCGATCGGCGCAAACCGAAATCGAGCGGCACCGGATATGAGGTGACCGGAGGCTACCCCCTGCGCGGCAAAGAACGTCTTTCAGGGACCGGCAGCGGTTTCGATTTCCGGCACGCGAACCAAAATGCGAAAGCCGGAAGACATAGAAATTAAACTGAAGGAGAGCGAACGATGAAGGTTCAAGAGATCATGACCTGTGACGTCTCGCTTGTTGGTCCATCAGACAGCATCCGCAAAGCCGCGGAAACCATGTACAGGCTCGACGCAGGCTGTTTGCCCGTCGCCGAGGATGACCGGTTGGTCGGGATGATTACCGATCGCGATATTGCCGTTCGTGGTGTCGCGGCGGGGTGTGGTCCCGACACGCCGGTGAAGTCGGTCATGACGAGCGGGGTATGCTATTGTTTTGAGGACCAAGACCTCGACGAGATCGCCGCCAACATGGCCGACATTCAGGTGCGGCGCCTGCCGGTCATGAACCGTGACAAGAAGTTGGTCGGCATCGTTTCCATCGGTGACATAGCGATGAGCCAGAGCGCCGCGGCAGTGGCGCTGTCCGGGATCGCCATACCAAGCTCACAGCACAATCAAGGCAGCACTGACGCGCCCTATTACACACTGTAGGTCCCGACCGTTGGACGACGGAAGGCGGTAAAACGATCTGTGAAACGCGATGGAACCGCGTCTATCGCCATCAGGTCGTGAGCTGGCGATAGATCGCGGGCAAGGCGGCGGGCAGACGGGCGATATCACGCACGATGGCATAGGCGCCGCGCCCGAAGATATGCGGGAAGTAATCTCTCGCATTCTCATCGACCGTCACACCGAACACTCGTAGTCCTGCCTTGCGCGCCTCGCGGATCGCCATCCGCGTGTCCTCGATGCCGTAGCGTCCCTCATAATGATCGACATCATTCGGTTTGCCGTCCGTCAGCAACAACAGCAGGCGATGCCGCTGGGGGCGCTTGTTGAGTTCGCCTGTGACATGGCGGATAGCGGCGCCAATCCGTGTGTATTGTCCAGGTTTGAGCGCTGCGATCCTGCGCGCGACGCGCTGATCGAGCGCTTCATCGTATCCCTTGAGGGTGGTCACGGTGACGTTGCTGCGCCGGCGCGAGGTAAAGGTGTAGATAGCATGCTCGTCACCACAGGCCGTGAGGCCATGCGTGAAGGCGAGCAGCGCGCCTTTCTCGACATCCAGCACCCGCCGCTCCTGCAGCCACGCGTCAGTTGACAGCGACACGTCCATCAAGACCGCAACAGACAGATCGCGCGCTGCCGGCCGCACATCGGTAAAAATGCGGTCACTTCCGGATTCTCCGGCGCGGCGATCCGCAATCGAGCGGATCAGCATCGACAGATCGAGCTCGTCGCCGTCGGGTTCAGCATGCAGGGTCTGGCGGCGCGGCCGCAAAGATTCGAATTGGCGGCGAACATGGCGGATATTCCGCTGTGTCACCGAGTCCGCAGACCAGTCTTCGCCATTCTCGGAAGCGCGCCCGATGATCACCCGACAATAATCTGGCCGATAGGCCTGCCGTTTCCAGTCCCATTCCGGATAGGTATGGTCGGCGACAATCGATTTGGCGTCCGCCTCACGCGGTGCCAGATCGAGGTCGATCTTCAGGCGGACCGACGGCCGTTTCTTATTGGATCCGATTGTGAGTTCCGGCGTATCCTCGAGCGCCTGCCGCGCGCCTTCGTCATCATCGTCGTCAACCTCGCGGTTGACGTTGATCATCTCGGCAATGCTGAAGATCGTCTCGAAACGATGCAGCATCAAGGGATCGCCGCGATCGCTGCGGTCGGTGGACTTGCGCACGCCGGTACGGCGTTTCGAATCGACGGCGATCGAGTCTCCGCCAGGCTCGTCGACATCGGCGCCGTTTGCGCTTTCCGCATCTACTTTGATCTCGCCCCAGATCGGTACAGGCAGGAAGGTGCGATAGCCGCGCAGTGCAGTAAAATTCTTGTCGAACTCCCCATCGCCGATGATCGCGTTGAAGATCGGATTGGATGACGGAACGGTGCCGTCCAATAAATGAGTGATAGCCGTCTCGATTTGTCCTTCGATACCCGGCAAGCCGCGACGCGGCCGCTCGCGCAAGGTGGCACGGCAAAGGCTATCGTAGATTGACGTCAGCCCCGGCCACGCAGCGAGCGTCGCTCGCGTCGTTTGCACGGCAGCGCGCAGGCGACAGAGATCGTTGCGCAGTGGATCGTCGTCGTGCTTTGGCGGGACCGCATGGGCGAACCAGATGACCAGCCACTCGTAGAGCGCCTCGTTATCACTGGCCTTGGCAAAGAGGTCGATGCTGCTTGGCAAGCGCAACGCACTGGAATCGAGAGTGGGCCGTTCCAGCATCTCGGTGCCGAGACCCAGCGCTTGCTTCAAATTAAGCCGATGCCCCGATGCCGTTGCCGCACTGCCGACAATGCGGATGGCTCCATCGCCGCCGCAGGCGCGAAACAGTAGCGCGAGGCGGGTTCGAAGAGAACTGAGCGCGACTGCGGCATCGGGATGGCCCGGATAGGAATGCGACGAGCCGACAAGGCGGTGCCAATACTGCCCGAATGCTTCTTCCGGTTCAAACAGCGACATCGTTTTCTATCCAAGTGCAATTTGAGCGACCCGCTTCAGTCCGTCGACGATCTCCGGATCGTCGGACAGCGGCTCGATCAGAGCTACCCGCAGTGCGGTATCGTAATCGACACCATCGCGAAGCAGTGTCGCACAATAAATGAGGAGCCGGGTTGAGGCGCCTTCCTCAATGTCCTGCCCCTTCAGGCCGCGCAGTGCCTGTGCGACGCGGACGAGTGGCAGGCAACGCTCATGCGGAAGACCGCTCTCGTGGGCAACGATACTCGCTTCGGTATTCATTGTCGGGAAACCGAATTCCATGGCGAGAAAGCGCTGCCGTGTGCTCGGCTTTAGCGTCTTGAGTACGTTCTGATATCCCGGATTGTAGGACGCGACCAACATGAACTCCGGCGGCGCTTCCAGCAATTCGCCCGTGCGCTCGAGCGGTAGCGTGCGCCGGTCATCGGTAACCGGATGCAGCACCACGGTCACGTCCTTACGGGCTTCCACCACTTCGTCGAGATAGCAGATCGCGCCTTCGCGAACGGCCCGCGTCAACGGGCCGTCCACCCACACCGTATCGCCACCCTTCAACAGGTAGCGACCGGTGAGATCTGCGGCGGTCAGGTCGTCATGACACGAAACGGTGTAGAGCGGGCGACCGAGCCGCGCCGCCATGTGAGCGACAAAGCGGGTCTTGCCGCAACCTGTCGGCCCCTTCAGCAGGACCGGCAGGCAGTTGCGATAGGCGTGCTCGAAAATCTCACATTCCGAGCCAACCGGTGCATAGAAGGGCAAGTCCGGTTGTTTCACAGCAGTGCTGACGCTTCTCAACATGCAATCATTCTCCGTGTCATGTGACCTGTTTCATCAGTTTGCCGGTTGCAGTGGCATGCTGATCGCGGAAGATCGTTCTTCCCTTGCCGGTCCAAAGATGGAGTAGAGGAAGAGCAGGCACGCAATCAGAACGCACACGCCCGCACCAAGACGCAACCAGTAGAACATCACGAGCTGATCCTGCACTTCCATATAGCTCATGCCCAATACGCGCTGGAGATGAACCTGCACGACGCCGGCGAAGGTCAGCGTGAAGGTCATGAAGACCATCGCGGAAGTCATGATCCAGAAGCTCCACATATTGAGCGTCTGGTTGTAAGGCGTCCGCTTGCGCAGATAGGGCATGGTGTATGTGATCATCGCCAGGTTCAGCATCACATAGGCGCCGAAGAAGGCGAGATGGCCGTGCGCGGCAGTGATCTGAGTTCCGTGGCTATAGTAGTTGACGAAAGACAGTGTGTGCATGAAGCCCCACACACCGGCTCCGAAGAAAGCGCCTACCGTGCAGCCGAGCGACCACAGCATCGCTGCCTTGTTGGGGTGGTCGCGGCGACCCTTCCACACCATGGTGAAAACGAAAACTACCATGGCAAAGAACGGAGCAACCTCAAGGGCTCCGAAAATGCTGCCGATCCACTGCCAATACGCTGGAGCACCGATCCAGTAATAATGGTGTCCAGTACCGAGCACGCCGGAGAACAGCGCGAGGCCGATGATGGCGTAAAGCCATTTCTCGATCACCTCTCGATCGACGCCAGTCATCTTGATCATCAAGAAGGCGAGCACGGATGCCATCACGAGCTCCCACACACCCTCGACCCAGAGGTGGACGACGTACCACCAGTAAATCTTATCAAGCGCGATGTTGCCCGGATTGTAGAAGGCAAACAGCCAGAATACCGCGATACCCCACATACCGAGTAGCAGCACGTTGCCGATAGCGGTCTTTCGGCCTTTCAGGATCGTC
This sequence comes from Hyphomicrobium sp., assembly GCA_035547255.1. Taxonomy (GTDB): domain Bacteria; phylum Pseudomonadota; class Alphaproteobacteria; order Rhizobiales; family Hyphomicrobiaceae; genus Hyphomicrobium_B. The sequence goes on along the minus strand of DASZVX010000030.1, from coordinate 5,671 downwards.
ATCGAGATATTGTAGAGATAGATCAATGCGACCACGACAATCGCGGCCTTGATCCAGAGTGGCTGCTCCAGAAACTCGCGGCCTCCATGGATGCCTAAGGCGTAGCCGATGACCGCCGCCAGTGCGCCGAACATCAAAAGGCCGAGTTGCACATAGGCGAGGAACGGACTTTCGATATCGCGCTCTGCTTCCTCGGGCACGAGATAGTAGCCGCAGCCGAAAAAGCCCATCAGGAGCCACACGATCAACGCGTTGGTGTGGATCATGCGCAGGACGTTGAAGGGCAGGGTCTCAGACAGGAAATTCGGGAACACGTAGACGGTGCCGGCTAGCGTTCCGAAGATGATCTGCACGCCAAACAGAATCATGGCGCAGGTGAAGTAGGCCAAAGCGACCCGTTGTGTTGGATATTTCATCATTCGTCTCCTCAGCCAGAAGCCTTTGGCGGCCAGCCTTGCGTTTTCACGCGACTAGTGAATTCCAGAAAATCGATCAGATCGTTGGTCTCCTGATCGGTCAGGTGAAAGTCCGGCATCTGCCGGCGGCCCTCAACACCACTTGGCTGCGAGTGCAGCCAGGCATAGAGGCCTTCGCGGGCGCTCTTCGGATCGTCCAATCCGCCATAGCGAATCCAAACGTTTCCGAGTTCGGGAGCAAAATAGGCGCCTTCGCCGAGCAGGGTGTGGCAATTAATGCAGGAGTTCTTCTCCCACACATGTTTGCCGCGTCGGACACTGTCAGTCACACCACCTTCGTTGGCGCTCGTCGTACGGATGTAGTGATCCGTTTGCGCCGTCAGTCCGATGAAAATGACGAAGAAAAAAATAGATCCCCCGTAGAAGATGTTACGGGCGGCCGCTTTGGTGAACCTCTCGCTCATTGCCATTCGCCTCCAAGCATTGCATCTCGCCCGCGCTCTGCGACCTCATATGGCGGGCCATACGCGGGCTATTACCAAAGGTTGGTCGGCACCCTCTTTGCGCTTCATCAATAAAAGATGTATTTCACATTCATATTATCCCCCCGAAACAGCCGAATGGAATTCCGATGACATTAGAGCGCACATATCCAGAATCGGGGGAACGCGTTCCGCAAGCTCAGACTGCGGATTGGGGGCCGCTCTCTGGGCTGCCCGGAAATCCAATGATCTGGATCCTAATTATCGGTGAATTTGCAGTGTTCGGTGCGCTATTGATCGGATTTTCCGCGGCGCGCACGCTGGACCCCGCGACTTTTGCTGCGTCACAGAGTCATCTGCATCGTCTGCTCGGTGGATTGAATACGCTGGTCCTGGTCACCAGCGGCTTTTTGGTAGCGGCGGCAATCTGGCGCAGACGAGAAGGACGCAGCTCGAGGCTTTTACTGATTGGAGGAATGCTGCTTGGGGTCGCGTTTCTGGCGATCAAGGGCATCGAATACGGTCAGCTCTTCATGGCCGGTTTCGACATCGACACGAATACGTTCTTCCAGCTGTACTTTCTGATTACCGGATTTCATGCTGCACATATCGTGCTCGGCCTCGCTATTTTCGGCGTCGTCTTTTTTGCCGACAGTGTCGAGAACCTGGAGACCGGCGCCGCCTTCTGGCACATGGTCGACATGATCTGGGTCATGATCTATCCAATCATCTATCTGGTGCATTGAAACATGGCGACCTTGATAAAAGCCTGGATCGTTCTGGTCGCGATGACCCTGATTGCAATGTGGGTCGGCGCGGTACACGATAGTCCCGTACCGATCATGGCGCAGGTTGCAATCGTGCTCGTGATCGCGGGCATAAAGGCCTCGACGATCCTGCGTTACTTTCTCGGGTTAAGTTCGGCGTCCAGAAGCTGGCGCGTCCTGTTCTCGCTCTATCTCATCCTACTTTGTGGGGCGATCTTTGCAATTTACACCGCCGGCTCTGTGATGGCATCGCATACGCTTACTCTACCGGGGTCTTGACGATGAACGAAGCTCAAGTTGGGCTTGTTACACTCACGCCTGTGCTCCTGATGTTCATCGTCTTCATGTACCGACAAGGCGCAATGACGAAACCAGGCGCCGTGGTTGCGGCTCTGGCCTCGATCGCTATTGCGACGGCGATGTTCATCGGCCAGATGTAGCAGTGACCTAAAATGCCGCGCGATGAATTAGGGTGCCGCTGGCTTTGGATCGAAACGCCGTTCGCTACGAATGCACAGTTTGTGTATGATGCGGGCGCCTTCGGGCCGAAGCAGGCGAACATCAACTACCCCGTTATCCGATCCAACGATGGCGCGAGTAATGTTGCCGCAGGACGAAATAGACACTGAAAAAAATGGGAGCTGATCAAGCTTCCCCAATGATCGAAGGGAGCAAGCAAATGGACAGCATACTTTCTTTTTTGGGTGCAATATTGCTTCTATTCCTCGCAGGAAGCGCAATTATTTCATTTATATGTGGCGGCATCTTAATAGCCTTTGTCTCATTAAATGGGCATCTGAAGGCAATAAACAGATAGCCTTCCATATTTTCCGCTTCGCGAGATTAATCGAAGTAGCAGCCAATAATTGCCTCTCTGAAGACAGGAATCTTCCGAGCCGCGCGTTTCGGGGCAAGGCCTAAAAACCTTTCTGATCGTCTCCTCATTATTGGCCTATCGCAAAGATGCCCGGACAGATCGGAGTAGAATCCCTCCGTTCGTCAGATCCGGGAGATAGGTTTTGCAATCGACACTCCTTCATAATTACGGCGAAGCGCGCCTGCCGCGCTACACCAGCTATCCGACTGCGCCGCTCTTCTCGGCGGCCATCGATAAGAACGCCTATGCGGACTGGCTTTCGGCGCTTTCAGCCAACGAGCCGATCTCGCTCTATCTTCATGTCCCCTTCTGCCGCTCGATGTGCTGGTATTGCGGCTGTCACACCACCATAAGCGGCAGGGACGAGCCAATCGCGAGCTATCTCGAAGTCTTGCGCCGGGAAATTGAAATGGTCGCGTCCCAGTTAGGACGCCGGCAGCCGGTCAAGTACGTGCATTTCGGCGGCGGCACGCCAACGATCATGAAGCCAGCCCAGTTCATTTCGCTTATAGACCTGCTGCGTGACCGGTTCGACGTCGTCGAAGATGCAGAGTTGGCGATCGAAATCGATCCGCGTACGATTACACGCGAAATGTTGGCGGCTCTGCAGGAGAGCGGGATCAATCGGGCCAGCCTCGGCGTGCAGACGTTCGATCCGAAAGTCCAACAAAGCATCAACCGCATTCAAAGCCTTGAATGCACAGCCGAAACTGTTGCCGGGCTACGCCGCGCCGGCGTGCAGCGCATCAACTTCGATTTGATATATGGGCTACCCAACCAGACCGTACGTTCCTGCGTTGAAACGGTCACGACAGCGCTCACCATGAAGCCGGATCGCCTGGCAGTATTTGGTTATGCGCATGTGCCGGACATCAAGAAGCACCAGCGCCTGATCGACTCGAAGGCTCTTCCCGACAGCTCAACCCGGATCGAGCAGACGGTCGCGATCGCGGACACGTTGGTTGCAGCCGGATATAGGCAGATCGGGCTCGACTGCTTTGCCATTCCCGACGACGAACTTGGAAAGGCCCAAACGACTCGTCGATTGCGAAGAAATTTCCAAGGTTACACGTCGGATGATTGTGATGTGCTCGTCGGGTTCGGCGCCTCGGCAATCGGAAAGACGAAGAGCGGATATGTGCAGAACGAGGTTGTGATCGGAAACTATTCCGCACGTATACTAGGCGGCGAGTTCGCGACGGCCAGAGGCTACAATCTGACCATCGAAGACCGCGCCCGCGCTGCGATCATTGAGCGACTGATGTGCGACTTCGAGGTGAATATCACCGAGATCTGCGCTCGATACGGCCTTGACCAGGCTGGATTGATCGATGGCAACCAAAGGCTGTCACGTGCGCTCGATGAGGGCTTGGCGGAGATGGATGACGGCACCATCCGAATTCAAAGCGACCATCGCTTTCTCGTCCGTGTAGTGGCCGCATCCTTCGACGCGTACCTCGAACGCTCACCGCGAACGCACAGCAAAGCTGTCTGACGCGCCCCCTCTGCCGGAGATAAAAAACGGGGCCGTCCTTGCTTTATGTCAAAGATCGCGCCGAAAGTTTACCGTATTAGTAATGAATTCACGGCCGTGCCGAACCATGCGCACAGCACAAGGATCGGCGCACCTTATTCGACGTGGCCACCAGAAGATGATTGGAGCCGGTATGTTTCGACGTTCGATGCTTCCCTTGGCAATCGCGTTGCTGTCTTTGAACACTGCCTCGGCATTTGCCAAGGAATACCCGATAGGGACTCCCAAGAAGTTGAACGGCATGGAAATCGGCGCCGTCTATCTTCAGCCGATCGTGATGGAGCCCGACCGCATCATGCGGGCCGCAGCGGAGTCAGATATTCATTTGGAAGCGGATATCCACGCCACGGCAGGTAATGCAAACGGCTTCGCCGAAGGCGACTGGATACCAAATCTCAAGATTGAATATACGCTGGTTAAGATCGACGGTGGCGAGCGCGTTGTCGGCTCCTTCATGCCGATGGTTGCCAACGACGGCCCGCATTATGGCGACAACGTCAAGATGATGGGCATGGGCAAATACAAACTATCCTTCACGATAACGTCGCTGGGCTCCGTGAGCACCGATAATTTTGGACGCCATGTCGATAAGGAAACTGGGGTTGGGCCGTGGGCGGCACCCTTCAACGTCGAATACGAGTTCACTTTTGCCGGTACCGGCAAAAAGGGAGCCTACTAGTAGAACGTCGGACAGACTGGCGATCCATCTGCCGCGTCCATAACGTGACTTGGCGATGCGATGGGCCGTCAGAACAGAAGGCCCGCAGAATCATGTCATTTCCAGTCCGGTCGACATCTCTCCTCTTCGTCGCGCTCTTTTCGATCTCGGCATCTTTCGCAGACGATGATCCGGTCTTCGTCATCAAGTTTGCTGACGGCAGCATCGATCCCGCAGTCCTCGAGGTTCCAGCAGGACGACGGCTCAAACTGGAACTGCACAATAATGGCGTCAGTCCGGTGGAATTCGAAAGCACAGAGTTGCGCAGGGAAAAAGTGCTAGGAGCAGGCGCATCATCTTTCATCATCATTCGTCGGCTTGATCCGGGCGAATATCGCTTTTTCGACGATTTCCACCCCGAGACGCCGCCCGCGACGCTCATCGCCCGAGAGCCAGCCAGCCAATGATCGGGCGCTTAGCGCAAATCACTGCGTTCGCGATAGCCATTATTGGTTCGCGTGCGCGCGACCTCTTCCGGCTCGCACACTTAGTGGCGGACATCAAATGATGAACTACGCGCCGCCAGATCGGAAACATCCATCCGTTCCGCATGCTGAGCAGTTGGATATCTGGGCCAGGATCGGAGATTGGCTACAGCGCCACCAACAGACAATTCGGGCAGTCCAATGGACGGTAGTCGCGGTCTATATCGTGCTCCTGGTTGTTCCCGTGCTCCTGCCTTTGCCGGGCAATACGTCTTACCTATGGACCAATTTTACCCGCTTCGCTCAGTTCATCTTCTGGGGTATCTGGTGGCCGTTTGTGATCTTGGCCACCGCGCTGGTCGGACGCGTGTGGTGTGGCCTTCTCTGCCCCGAGGGCACCATCACCGAATTCGCCAGCAGCGTAGGCAAGGGCAAGGCAACGCCGCGCTGGA
>DASZVX010000029.1:0-4805 GCA_035547255.1 Hyphomicrobium sp. | reverse complement strand
GATGCGCGCTGCCCAAAAACGCACCATCGACGATATCAGCCGACATCTCGGCGAACTCATCCAAACGATCCAGCCCGACGAATGCAAAAACGACTTTGCCAACGCCGGATACGCTTCAATCAAAACGTGAAACGCTCTAGGTTTGCGGAGACTGGGTGGTGGCGGACGCAGTCGGATGCGAACGTGTCTTTGCCGAGATTTCCCTGAGAACAGGGAAAAATACAGGGAAAACGGTGATTCCTTGCCACAGGGTGGTTTGAGCGGGCTTATTCACAGGGGCCTTTCCCGCAATTTCAAGCACTTTTCCCTACTCAACGTAGCAGGGAAAACTCCGATGGTTTCAGGGAAGCTTATCTGCTTTGATCGGTAGCAACAGGTCAGAACCATCTCCGACCTGAGAGGTTATGCAGAATGCCACTACTGCTAGATTCCAAGGGGGAATCCATAGAAGGCATCCTCGCCGCATTTGAGCGACTTGGCGTGCTGTCCGAAAGGACGGAAATTGTCCTCTCTGTTGGCGCTTACCGCGGTGCCGGCGGAAAATTCGTTCCGACCGCCGCCGCGTCTGCGGTGTCTGCCGGCAGGGAGACAATTTCTATACCCGTCGCTTCGTTTGATGGCTACCGAGCGTCACTGGACGACGGCACCCCCGCGCCTGATATTGGAATTTCCGCGCTGGATGGCGCCAAAATACTGCCCGATGGATCGGTGGCGCTCGGTCGACAAGCGGGATCAAATGATGGGTTGACGCTCAAAGACGTCCGCCTACGGAAATCGAGGCCATCCTATCGGTGGTCTGAATTCGACAGCTACGTCTTAGAACTGGCTCTTGAGGGGCTGCCCTACAAGATATTCCGGGAGTATGCGCCAGGCATTCTATCTGGCGCGGCTCTTGATTTCGCGCGAGTTTCAGCCGTCAAAATTGAGCGACTTGACGACCTACTTAATCGTTTGGAAAAACGTCTAAAGTCGATCTGGGCACAGGATCTAACGGATAATGGGCGCGAAGTTTTCAAAAAATGGCAAGGCCGGGCCAGCCTTAGGCAGGCCATTGCCCGGACTCTGCGAGAATCGGGGCTAAGGCGGGCTCGCGAGCCAGGTTATGGTCGATGCACATCGTCCTGGCGCAACGAGCTAGCTTCATAGCTCGAAATTTTTCGCCGGCCGCATCCAACCAATCAGGTGCTGGGGTCCCTGTCGCCCTCCAAATAAAGGGAACTCGCTAAGGGTTTCCTAGTCGAACCGTTTCCCGTGCTCTTAGTCATTGATCCGCAACTAGCGGAGCAAAGAGCTATGCGGAAAAGAAAGATCCCAGACCGTAGATTAACCAACAGCCTTCCCTTCCAACATCCAGCCGTCAAACAGGTTGCTCTTGTCGATCTGAAGCTGCCGGAGCGCAGGCTGAGAACTCACAACCGAGCCTCCCGCCGAAAGCTGGCTACAATTCTGCAGGCCGTTGGATTCATTGATCCCGTAGTTATCGACGAACATAACAACGTCCTAGCCGGGATCCTGCGTTGCGAAGTCGCGGCCGAGCTTGGGCTGGAGACAATCCCAGTCATCCAGATCAACCATATGAGCGAGGTTGAGAAACGGGCCTACATTCTGGCCGCCAATCGCCTCGCCGAAGACGCCGGTTGGGACAAGGACCTGCTCGCCATCGAACTCGGCCAACTCGCCGTTGCCCTGCCCGAGGCCGGAATTGAGATCGAGGCGACAGGATTCAGCATCAACGACTTTGATCAGATCATCACTGATCGAAGCGACCCCGCTCCCGATCCGGCAGAACCCGAGATCCCCGCGCGCGGACGATCCGTGACGCGACCAGGTGACCTCTGGTTATGCCACAGAAGCCGACTTCTCTGCGCCGATGCGCTGCAACCAGTGAGCTATTCCGCACTGATGGCTGGACGACGCGCCGCCATGACGTTCACGGATTTTCCGTACAATGTCTCGATCAGCAAGCACGCACGCGGGCTTGGACGCAGCAAGCATCGAGAGTTCGCGATCGCATCCGGTGAATTGTCGAACGCCGAGTTTCTCCGCTTTCTTCAAACCGGCTTCCAACTCATCGCCGATGTAAGCGTGGATGGCAGCATCGTGTTCTCCTGCATCGACTGGACCCATGTCCAGATCATGCTGGAAGCGGGAGCGTCTGTATTTTCCGAACTCAAGAACATCTGTGTCTGGGTCAAATCGAATGGCGGAGTGGGCACCTTCTATCGCTCGCGCCATGAATTGGTCTGCGTCTTCAAGGTCGGCAGCGGACCGCACATCAATACGTTTGAACTTGGCCAATACGGGCGCTCTCGCACCAACGTGTGGGAATACGCAGGACTGAATGCCTTCAGGTCGGGCCGAGACGACGAACTCGCCATGCACCCGACCGTCAAGCCGGTCCGCATGATTGCGGATGCCATGCTGGATTGTTCGAAACCGCAATCCATCGTCCTCGATCCGTTTATGGGGTCGGGCTCGACGCTTCTGGCCGGCGAAATAGTCGGACGACACGTCTATGGCCTTGAAATCGATCCTGAATACGTCGACGTCTCGGTCCGCCGCTGGCAGGCCTTTACCCATCGCGATGCGATCCTGGAATCGACGGGCCAGACGTTTGAGGAAGTCGAGGCCGAACGAAATTCCGCCGCGACACAGCCTCGTGAGAAAGTCTTAGGCCGGTCCCGGGAGACCGGCCATGGCTAATCGTCGGACCGGCAAATACACCGTGGGCAAAGGACGCCCACCTGTCGCCACGCGCTTCAAGCCTGGCGTGAGCGGCAATCCCAAAGGCCGCCCCAAGGGATCGAAGAACGCCCAGAGCCTGGCCAAGGCCGAACTCAACCGGAAAGTCGTGGTCACCATCAATGGCCGCAAGAAGGCGATGACGGTTGCGGAAATCGCCTCGCGCAGGCTCGGCGACAAGGCCATGACCAGCGACGCCAAAGCCTTCAGCTTCCTGATCGCGATCGCAGATGTCGGCAGCGGTCACGATGATTTGCCGGCTGATCGCGTCACGACGCCCGAACAGGATCAGGCAATTCTCGCCGACTACTTCAAACGCAAGGGGTACATAGAATGAAAAAGCCAAAGTTTCAGAAGAGAAGCCACACGAAGCGACGGGTTCGCAAGAAGCCGCTAAAAGCCGATCCAAGCGCAGTCGACGCTCTTAGTGCAGCGGCCCGCGGCGATTTCGTAACCTTCGTTCGGCTCTGCTTCTTTATATTGTCGCCAACGGCGAAGCTTCTGATGAACGGGCATATCAAGGCGATCGCATTCCAACTCGAGGAAATCAGGCTTGGGCGGCGAAAGCGCCTGATTATCTCGGTGCCTCCCCGACACCTCAAATCGATCATCACGTCGGTCGCCTACCCGGCTTTCATATTGGGTCAGGATCCTTCAAAAGCGATCATTGTCGCGAGTTATGCAGCCGACCTTGCGATCAAGCACGGCAACGATTTTCGGACGGTGATGGAATCCGCGATCTATCAGAAGATCTTCCCGAACGTGCAGATTGCGAAGAATACAGAGACCGAGTTGACGACGACCTTGGGCGGCTGCCGGATCGCGACGTCCATTGATGGGCTTATAACCGGCCGTGGCTGCGACATCGCGATCATTGATGACCCCTTGAAGCCGAACGAAGCCTTGTCGGCACCCCGACGTAAGCGGGTGAACAACTGGTATTATCAGACATTTTTGTCACGGATGAACGACCCTCGAAACGCGGCTATCATTCTCGTCATGCAGCGGCTCCACCAAGATGACCTAGCCGGTACACTTCTTCGATCGTCCGAAGATGGGTTTCAATTGAAGTTGCCTGCAATTGCGACCTGTAATGAAACGATCCAGGTCGAGCCGAATCTATTCTATGAGCGACGAGAGGGCGAAGCGCTTCACGAAGAGTGCATGTCATTGGAAGAGCTCAACAAGCTCCGCGACCAGGTCGGAAGCGACACCTGGCAAGCCCAATATCAACAAGAGCCGGTGCCGCCGGGTGGCAATATGATCAAGCGGGATTGGGTGCAGCGCTATACTGCGTTGCCACCACGAAAGCCCGGTTCGCGCATCATTCAGAGCATCGACACTGCGATCAAGGCCGGCCCTCGTAACGACTACTCTGCGGTCACGACTCTGCTATTGCAGGATCATTGCTATTGGGTCATCGAAGTCGATCGAAAGCAACTAGACTATCCCTTGCTTAAATCTTTTGTCCTCGGTCATGCGCAAAAGCATCAACCGGATAAGATTCTGATCGAGGATGCAGGCACGGGGTCAGCACTGATCTAGGAGCTGAGGTCCAGTCCTTACAACGTCGTTGGGGTACGGCCGGTCAACGACAAGCTCACCAGAGCCCAGATAGCCGCTGCGAAATTTGAAAGCGGAAAAAGTATTCCTCCCGCTCGTCGCTTCATGGTTGCCGGATCTCGAAACCGAATTGTTTTCGTTCCCTCAATCGGCTCACGACGATCAAGTCGACAGCATCAGCCAGGCGCTTATGGAAAAGATTTCTTCGTATGATCCCGGCGCCATTGCCGAAGGTCTTTCGAGGATCGCCGAGTCTTACATGTTTCGTTATGCATGGGCTCACCGGCGGTGATAGCCTGCGACGTCCTGTCTTGCAAATTAACAGCAACAACTTCTTCGTAGGATCGAAGATTTAGCTACTGCAGCCGCGTCAACTCAATCAGTTGCTCCGCGCTGGCGATTTGCCGCCGAACGACGGCCAGGAGCGCGGCTTCGTCGATCGAGCCAACAGGTAATGCCATGGCGAAGTCAAAACCCTCATTGTGCGTGACGAAGCGTCG
>DASZVX010000028.1:0-86614 GCA_035547255.1 Hyphomicrobium sp. | reverse complement strand
CGGAACGAGGCCGATGTTCGCAAACTTGAGCCAGCCATCGAGCGAGTCGATGTTCTCGCGCAGCGCAAGCTTGACCTTTCTGAGCTCGCGGCGGGTGTCGAGCATCTCGCCGCGGAACTTATCGACCGCTTGCTGCTCCTTGTCGGTCAGGATGACGCCGTTGCCGCCGTCGCCGGACGACTGGATCTTCTGCAATTCAGTCTGAGCCGTCTTCAGCTTCTCTTCGAGCGCCTCCTCCTTGGAACGGAACTTCTGCTCGGCGTCGCGCCGCAGGTCCTCGACCAATGTGAACGGGCGTTCCTTCACACCACGTCCGCGAAGTGCAATCAGCGCGTTGCTACCGGAGAGATGTTCGAGCGCCCCGACGACGAAAGCGGCGTTGTGCGCTGTCGGTATGACGACATCCTGGCCCATCATCTGGCGGTTGACCCAGAACTGGTCCGCCAGGATATCGGTGTCGGCAACCACGATAACGTTGATCTTGCCCGACTTGACCTGCTCCGGCGTCACTTCCTTGACGGCCGGGGTTGCCGCCGACTTCGATGCATCGGCAGCCGCGTCCTTCTTGTCCTTATCGTCCGGCTTCTTTTGATCGTCGGGTTTCTTGGCAGCCGCGTCTGCGGGCTTCGGCGGGCCGTCCGGGAATGCCGATTTGGTTTCGCCTGCGATCCGCGCTGCGAGAGTCAGCTTGTGGCCGCCCGACACATAATCGCGAAGCAGAGACAGCGGGTCGGCCCCGAGCCCAACCTTTTTCGGCTCGACGATCTCAGCGTCGGTGCTTGTTTGCAAGATCGGCGTGAAATCGGTCGTCGCGCCGTCGACTTTGCTCAAGACGCCTGCCGACGCGACGTTGATCTCGTCGATGCCCGCTGCCAGAACGTCGTTCGGATTGATGCTCGACTTGTCAAGACCAAGCCACGCGACGAAGTCCGTCACCATCGGCTGGTTGCCGGGGCCATTGCCACCGAACTGCACGCGACGTGCATGTCGAATGTCGGCCGCGACCTGCTTATGATCGAAATTAACGCCCCAACCCTTCAGCAACTTGGCCAATTCTTCACGGCCGTTGCCCTGATCCTGCAGCAGCTGCATCTCGGCCGATTCCGCGACCGGGTCGATGAAAGCAAGGAGCTTTCCGCCCTTCAACACGTACTGGTCGATGGCGTATGCGGCTTGCGGCGTGAGCTTCGTCGGCTGTGCCACCATCAGGACGTCGATGTCCGATGGGATCTGCTTGACGTTCTGGTCAAGCGTGCGGACGTCGAAAAATTCGCGGATCTGACTCATGATGACCCACGGCTGGGTCGCCTGCTGGCGCATCGGCGATTTGCCGCCGTCGAGTGGCAGCGACGTCATCAGACCAATCGTGCGTTTCTTCGGATTTGCCAGCGAGTAGATCAGCTTCGTCACATCGTACTCGAGGAACGACTCGCGATCGGGAGAAAAGAAGGGAATGACCTCCTGATTATCCGTCGCATTCGTCGCCACGAGGCCGAAGTAGCCCGTCTCGCCCTCCGCGTTCAGGCGCAATCCTCTCAGGCCCGCCGCGACTGCCTTATCTTCGGCATCCGAAAACGGCTCGGGATCGACGATCGAAAGTTGAAGCTTGCCTCCGGAAATGTCGCGATACTGCTCGAAGAGCGCTCGAACGCGATCGAAGTAGCGCGCAACATCAGGCGACGCCGAGGCGAGGTTCTTCGAAAAATAGAGGCGCGCGCTGATTGGCTCGTCGATCGACTTCAGGATCTCGCGCGTTCCTTGTGAAATCGTGAAGAGCTTGTCTTGTGTCAGGTCGGCGCTCCAGGTCTTGAGGCCGATCGAGGACGCGAGATTGACGGAGAGCAGGACGACCGCCGCCAGTGCCAAACCCGACCAGGCCAGCGTCGAGCGTTTGAGCGTCGCGCACCACGCGACCAACGACGCGAACGCGCGCTTCAAGGGTTCAAAACGACCACTCATGACCGGACCTCACTGCGCTTTCTTTTGATCGATCGCGATGACGGTCGCGAACAGCCAAAAGATGATCATCGAGAAGAAGAAGATGAGCGTCGGCAGGTCAAGCACGCCACGCGTTATCCGCTGGAAGTGCGACAGGAAACTCATCGACGCGACCGCATTCGCAACGAAGCCCGGCGTCCATGCCCGCACGCTGTTCTGTACGAGATCGAGACCACTCATTGTGAAAAGGAAGCAGATAAGAGACGCGATGATGAAGGCGATGACCTGGTTCTTCGTCAGCGTCGAGACGAACGAGCCGATGGCGAGGAACGCGCCGGCCATCAGGAAGCTGCCGAGATAGCTCGAGAAGATGACGCCGTTATCGGGACTGCCGAGAACATTGACCGTGATCCAAATGGGAAAGGTCAGAATGAGTGCGAGGCCAATGAATGCCCAAGCGGCAAGGAATTTTCCGAGGATCGCTTCGAACGGCGTGACGGGGAGCGTCATCAGCAGTTCGATCGTGCCGCTCTTGCGCTCCTCCGCCCAGAGGCGCATCGCGACGGCCGGAACAAGCAGCAGATAAAGCCAGGGATGATAGGCAAAGAACGGGAAGAGATCGGCCTGACCGCGATCAAAGAACTGGCCGACGTAGAATGTCAGTGCGCCGGTGAGCGCCACGAAGACTGTCAGGAAGACGAGCGCAAGGGGCGTTGCAAAGTAGGCTCTGAGTTCACGCTTTGCGATGATCCAGGCTTGGCTCCAGGTCTCACGCATTGCGGCCTCCCTCTTCCGGCATGGTGATTTGGCGGAACACGTCGTCGAGCCGCCCGCGCTCGACATAGAGCTCGTCGACCGGAATGTTTTGCGCTCGGAGAACAGCGGCAATCTCTGCGGCCGTCATTGTTCTCTCGCGTGGAATGGCGCGAAGGAGCAAATGGCCGTTCGGCTTGCCGATTGTTTCGACCCGCTCGACGACCGAGGCGCCTGAAAGCGCACGAATAGCGGCATCGGCGCGATCCGCGACAACCTTCAGCGATACCGCTCCATGATAGTGCATCCGCTGCAGGAGATCGTCGGCGGTGCCGTCGGCAACGATTACGCCCTTGTTGATGACGACAGCGCGCGAGCACACGGCTTCGACTTCTTCGAGAATGTGAGTCGATATGATGATCGCCTTGTCGGCGGCCATTTCGGAAATGAGCTGGCGGACGTGGTGTTTCTGATTCGGATCGAGGCCATCGGTCGGCTCGTCCATGATGAGAACCGGCGGATCATGGAGAATGGCCTGCGCAAGGCCAACGCGGCGTTTGTATCCCTTCGACAGCGTGTCGATGACCTGATCGAGCACGGGCTCGAGCCCCGCGCGTTCTACAGAACGGGCGACGCGAGACGCTATCTGCGCACCGCGAAACCCTCGGATTTCCGCGATGAACGAAAGGAACGTGCGCGGCGTCATCTCGCCGTAGGAAGGCGCTCCTTCCGGCACGTAGCCGAATTGCATTTTCGCTTTTTTTGGTTCTTCGAATACGTCGATGCCACAGATCACGGCCTTGCCGGCATCGGGTTCGAGAAACCCGGTGATCATCTTCATCGTCGTCGACTTGCCGGCGCCATTCGGCCCGAGGAAACCGAGCACTTCGCCTTTGGGGACTTTGAGGGAGATACCGTCGACAGCCTTGATATCGGCAAATCGCCTGTGAAGTCCGACGGCTTCGATGAGGACCGTCATGAAGACCTCCCGATGAAGTTGGATTGCAATCGATGTCGGGTGGACTATTCCAACAGGCGGGTCAGCTCAAGGGGCTGAAATCCTTAAATTTCAGACATCAAACATGAGCGGCGACACATCGTTCGCTGCGAAATTTTTCGCGGCGCGAAATTTTTTAAGACGCTATCGGGCGAAACTAAGCCGATTGCAGCGAACGATTGCAGTCGTCGCAGAGACGAATGTCGCCATGCTCGTCGCTCGCGCGGCGCGGTTGTCCGCATTGACCACAAAGCTCATGATGGCCTTGGCGGACGCCGTGCTCGAGCGCGACGCGCTCGTCGAAAACGAAACATTCGCCGCGCCAGAGACTTTCGTCAGCGGGAATTTCTTCGAGATATTTCAGAATGCCGCCGCTCAGTTGATAAACATCTTTGAATCCACGCGCGAGGAGATACGAACTCGCCTTCTCGCAACGGATTCCGCCGGTGCAGAACATCGCGATCTTCTTCTCAGGTGCGCTTTGAAGCTCGGCCGCAACGTAATCGCGAAACTCGCTGAATGCGCGGGTGTGCGGATTCCGCGCTCCTTCGAACGTGCCGATACCGACCTCGTAGTCGTTCCGCGTGTCTATGACGAGAACATCGGGATCGGAGATCAGCGCATTCCAGTCTTTCGGCTCGACGAGGTGGCCCATCGTGGCCGAAGGGCGCACATCCGGCACGCCAAATGTCACGATCTCACGTTTGATTTTCACCTTGAAGCGCTGAAAGGGATGCAGCGCCGCATTCGAATATTTGACGGTGAGATTTGCAAAACGAGAGTCCGACCGGAGCTCGTTCACGACCGCGGCGATGTCGCTGTCCGGTCCGGAAATGGTCGCGTTGATACCTTCGCGGGCAAGGAGGATCGTTCCCTTGATATCGCGTTCGGCGCAGAACGCGCGAAGCTCGCGCTGCTGGGCTGCGGGATCGTCGATATCGACAAATTTGTAGAACGCGGCGACGGTAACGCGCACTGCCTGATCGATCATCTTGCCGTGGTTCTCGTTATTCATTTCGTGTGGTTATGGCAGGGCAGTTGGTTTCTGGCCGTCGACGGACTCGGCCGCCGTTTTAGCGGGCCATAAAACCGGCGCGAGGAGTTTCGCGGCTATCAGCTTCTCTCCGGCGACGGTCAAGTGATTATCATCGAAATAGAGGACTGCACCATCCATCACGGCTTTGCACCGGTTCTCATTGCAGAGCGTCGGAAGCAAGGAAATATAGGTCGCGCCTGCAGCCGAGGCGATCTTATCGAGCGTGGCGTCAAGATTCTGCAGGGCCTTCATGTCGGGCTGGAAGGTATACGCGTCAGGCTTCGTTCCGAGCATGGCCTCACGCGCCAGTGTGGCCGGCACGGGCAGCTGGTTCGGGTGCGGCGGCACTTGACCGAGAACGATGACGCGATGTCCCGCAGCGGACAGAGCGCGAAGGGCGGACTCCAAACCGCGCGTAAATTCGGCCGAATATTCGTGTGTCCAAGCGGCCGCATTCGTGGCGACGACAATCGTCGTCGGCGGAAGCGAAACGAGATGCTCGATAATTCTCGCATTATAGCCCGGGCATTCGCCTTTGCTCGGATAGGTAAAATCGAGCGCGGGCGGGCAGCCCGATGCGGTCAACTCGCGGATGCTCTCGTTTCTCGGTTTCGCGAGCGCGCCCAGCGCGACACTCAATTCCGCGCCGTGACTGTCGCCGTAGACGATGACTGTCGGCGCGACTGGCGCTCCGAGCACGCAGGACTTGTCGAAGTCACCTGTGAGTGTGCCGTCGAAATGGCATGCGGCTCTCTGCGGGCTGGCATCATGGGATGCCGCTGCGAGCCCTAGAATTTCGCCAGGGAAGCGGTTCGGCATGCCTTGCAAGCTCATCAGCATCGCCGCCGATACCGCCAGCGCACCAAGGCTCAACCCGCCTCCCGCGAAAACCGCTTTCCTGGTCAGCGTCGAGTCGCGGCGGCGCCTGAAGGGCGTTTCGACGAAGCGCCACGTCAGAACAGAAAGCCCGGTCGCGGTGGAGATCAACATCAGTTGCTGGAACGGGGTGAACGGCTGCACGAGCAGCAATTTCGCGAAGACGATCAATGGCCAGTGCCAAAGGTACAGGCTGTAAGAGATCAAACCGATAAACACCATCGGCCTGAAACTGAGAGAGCGGGCGGCGACCGTACCGCCACCGGCCCATATGACGAGCGCGGCGCCAAGGCACGGCAGCAAAGCCGCATATCCGGGGAAGGACGTCTTATCGCTGAAGAAGAACACGGCCGTCGCGATGCCGACTAGGCCGAGCGCGCTTGCGAATTCCCGCTGCCAAGTCTTTTTTGGAGAGTGAACTAGTCCAAGGGCGACGACACTGCCCAGGAGAAGCTCCCAGGCGCGCGTATGAATCAGAAAGTAGGCGGACCGCGGATTTTCCGGCGTCAGGGCAATGCTCAACGCAAGCGAGATGGCCAGTCCACCGCAAACGAGGAATGAAGCTCCTCGTCGCCCGAACCTGTAGGCCGACGAGAGCAGCAGCGGAAAAACCACGTAGAACTGTTCTTCGACGCCAAGGCTCCAAGTGTGCAGGAGAGGCTGCGTCGTCGCGGCCGGATCGAAATACCCGGTCATCTGCGCGAACCAGACGTTGCTGACGGATACGGCTGCCGCCAGCAGGCTCGCGGCATATACCTTCAGTTCATCGGGAAGCAGAAAGGCGACGGCGGCCGCCGTCGAGAATGCGCAGACGACGACCAGGGCCGGTACGATCCGGCGGATGCGCCGTTCGTAAAAGCTCGCGATGCTGAAGGTTCCGGCGCGCAGGTCTTCAGCAATGATCTGAGAAATCAGAAAGCCGGAGAGCACGAAGAAGACATCGACGCCGACGTATCCGCCGGAGAATGTCTTCATGCCGAGGTGGCAAAGAAACACGGATGCGACCGCGATTGCCCTCAGACCATCCAGCTCGGGCCGATACTTCAGTTTGCTCTCCCCCACCCGTCACGCTCCAGCCGGTTGTCTCCGCTATAACGCAGGCAGGTGAGGATACCCAGCGCTCAGCGCGGGCATGCCGCCGCGTATCCACGGCGTACGGCCAACATCCCGGTCTTTGGTTGGATTAGTTCTGCGGGAGAGCAGATGGTGCCCAGGGCCGGAATTGAACCAGCGACACTGCGATTTTCAGTCGCATGCTCTACCAACTGAGCTACCTGGGCTTGCCTCCGCGGCCAGGGGCCCATGCGAAGTCCGGCCCTTATAGGGGGGCGTTTGCCGTGATGCAAGCGCGACGAAACCGCGTTGACCGGCTTTATTTTTTGTCCTTATCGGACCCTTCGCCGCTGCCGGGCGGGCCGCCGCCGTCACCCTCGTCTTCCTCGCGGCCGGGCACGGCGTAAGCGCCGCCGAACCACTTGGCGAGGTCGATGTCGGCGCAGCGCTTCGAGCAGAACGGGCGGTACGCCTCGGCCGCAGGCTTACCGCAAATCGGGCATCGCACGGGCTTGCTGCCGGGTTCGCTAGACGGGCACATGGCGACTAAAGACCTTAGGCGCGATCGACTTCGGCGTATCGCAGCCAGTTGTACTGAATCGGAAACTTCTCCGAATTGAGCAGTCCGACGACCTCGGTCAGCGGCAGCCCGACGACGTTGGTGTAGGAGCCGATCAGCCGCTGCACGAAACAACCGGCAAGCCCCTGTATGGCATAGCCGCCGGCTTTGCCGCGCCATTCGCGCGAGGCGATATAGGATTCGAGCTCCGAGCGGTTGATGTAGCGGAAGCGGACCCGCGTATCGACGATTTTCGTCCGCACACGGTCATCCGGGGTAATGAGGCAGACGCACGTTTGAACCTTGTGGGTTCTGCCTGACAGAAGTTGTAGCGACGCCATCGCTTCCTCAACGTGCGTCGGCTTCATCAGGATCTTGCGGCCCATTGCGACGACCGTATCGGCGGCCAGAACATAGGAGTCGGCGAGGTCACTATCGTTAGCGATCTGGTCGCGCGCGACTTCGGCCTTGGCTCTTGCCAGCCGTGTGACGAGGGCTCGGGGCATTTCCCCGCGGTGGGCGCTTTCATCGATCGAGGCAGGACGGAGCGCATCCGGCGTCACCCCTATCTGTGCGAGGAGCGTAACCCGGCGCGGGCTGGCGCTTGCGAGGACCAGCCGCGGCCGTTCGATCTCGGCTTTCGACGTCGCCCGCTCGCGCGCCATCGACCGCCGCAATGTTTCCCGGCTTGGCGCATCGGAGCGGGCAAAAGCGGGAAGGAGCGTGGATTTGAGCGAAGACATCATGGGGCGGCCTGCAAGAGGTGCGAAGCGTCTCGACACCAAAAAAAGATGCGCGGACAATGGGCAAGCCGCGGGCTTTTAGCAAGACCTCGGCGCGTTGCGGGGGACCGGAAAACAGGGCATGAATAGCCCTGCAAATGAGCGGCTATGATGGCGACAATGGTTCTGAAAATCGATCCTGCCGGCCTTCTTGCTCGAACCCCGCTTTTTGGCGGGCTGGACGAGGCGAGCCGTCAGGCCGTCGCCGGCGAACTGCGGGAAGTGTCCTACGAGCCGGGGCAAGTCATCTTCTCGCGCGGCGACCCGGGTTCCGATCTCCATATCGTCAGCAAGGGTCGTATCCGGCTCTCGGTCCTGACGTCGGATGGGCGTGAATTGTCGTTTGCTCATGTCGAGCCACCGTCGATTTTCGGTGAACTCGCAATCTTCGACGGACGGCCGCGCTCGGCGGACGCAACGGCGGTCAACAAGGTCGAGACGCTGTTGTTTTCGAAGGCTGCCTTCCTGCGCCTCCTCGCATCACATCCCTCGGTCGGAGAGGCGGCGGTGCGCTTCCTCGCCAGCCGGCTTCGCGACGCGGACGAGCAGCTCGAGGCTATCGCGCTGCATCCGATCGAAGCGCGTCTGGCGCGGTTCTTCCTTGCATCTGTCAGGCAGAAAGATCCCTCGGGCAAAGCCGAGAAAATCTCTCTGGCATTGCCGATTTCCCAGAGCGAACTCGCACTCCTGGTCGGGGCCAGCCGACCCAAGGTCAACGCGGCGCTTCAGCTCCTGGAGTCGGAAGGCGCCATTGAGCGCCGGGGACAGCAGGTCATTTGCGATATTATAGCGTTGAGCGGCATCGGCCGTCTCGATGACAAAGACTAGCGGCAGACTGATTTCGGCGCGGCCTCCGGACCCAATCGCATGACGATCGCCGATCGACACAATGAACATGGTCGGCCGCAGCGACGGTTTGCTCTGATCAGGCAAATCGCTCGTCCGGCGA
Source organism: Hyphomicrobium sp. (assembly GCA_035547255.1). Taxonomy (GTDB): domain Bacteria; phylum Pseudomonadota; class Alphaproteobacteria; order Rhizobiales; family Hyphomicrobiaceae; genus Hyphomicrobium_B. Next base: position 77,671 of record DASZVX010000028.1, on the reverse strand, counting down.
AGGCGATCTTCGGCGCGATCGCGCGCATCGGCATCAAGGGCTACCCTCCCGACACACAGCGGCGTTTGAAGATCGTCAACGTGTTTTCGTTTCTCGTCGTCGTGACGACATTCGTCTACGCGATGCAGCTCTGGATGTCGGGCGACAAAGCGATGATGCCCGTCGTTCTGATCAACATCGGCCTTGCCGTCATCGTCTCGTTCGTGCCGCTGATGCACAGGATCAACGAGATGGCAGGCGGCCTGCTGCTCGTCGTCGCTGAATTCACGGCGCTCATCGGGTTTACGTCCTATTTCGGTCGTCTGGGCGGGGCGCCCTTGCAATACGTCGTGGCGGCGGCCGCCCCGTTCGTGATTTTCGAGGCGCGGCGGTTCTGGCTCGTCTTCTTGATCGTGACGACAGCGCTCATTCTGCACCTCGTCGCCTGGTTCCAGTTCCCGACGGATGCCGCACGGCTGCACACCGATCCGAGAGTCCTTAATTCCCTTTACGTGCAAGGTGCAATCACGACGTTCGGGTTGATCGCAGCCTGCGTCTACTACGCTTTCGGCCTCGTCGAGAATGCCAAGGCGGAAACCGAAACGGTCCTGCGTAACGTACTTCCCGACGATGTCGTCGAGCGCCTGAAGGCAGCGCCGGGTGAGACGATCGCGGACGGGTTTTCGGATGCATCCGTGCTTTTTGCCGACATCAGCGGCTTCGTTCCCTTGGCACGGGGGCTCGGACCTGAAAGAACCGTCGCGCTTTTGAACCGGCTCGTCACCACCTTCGACGAGTTGGCGCAGCGCCACGGCGTCGAAAAAATCAAGACGATCGGCGACGCTTACATGGTTGCATCGGGCGTGCCTATACCGCGGCCCGATCACGTGCAGGCTTTGGCGGCGATGGCGCTCGATCTGCTCGTGGCCGTCCGTGAGATCGCTGCCGCCGAGAATCTGAATCTCAATGTGCGCGTCGGCATGGCGTCCGGTCCCATGATGGCAGGCGTCATCGGAAGGAACAAATTCAGCTATGACGTGTGGGGCGATCCGGTGAACATGGCGAGCCGGCTGGAGCAATCGAGCGAGGTGGGTCGCATCACGATCTGCCCCACCTGCCATGCCGCCTTGAAGGATAGCTTCATCCTCCAATCGCGCGGACTAATCGACATCAAGGGCGTGGGTGAGCAGGAAGCCTGGTTCCTGGACGGCTGGCGCGAGTCCGATTCAGCCCTTCCAGTGCAATGAGCAGACGAGCGTGAACAGCCTGCGGGCCGTATCTTCGTCGACGATGATTTTCGGCTGCAGCTTGTCGCGCAACAGGGTGCTGCCTTCATCGTGAAGGGCGCGGCGGCTGACGTCGATGGCCTGGATGCGTGCCGGCGGCGCGGTTCTGACTGCCTCGTAGTAGGACTCGCAGACCATGAAGTAGTCTTTCATGATGCGCTTAAGCGGCGTCAGCGCGACAGTGTGCTCGAAGCCCTGCCCGTTGCCGGTTGCGGTGATGTTCATTTGCAGGCGGTCGTCGACGATCGAGAGATGCAGGTTATAGGGGCCGTCGTCCAAGTCCTCGACGCGAAAAGCGTTGCCATCGAGGATATCGAAAATAGCAACTTCCCGCTCATGCTCCGTATTCACGTTCGCACGGCCGAGCGACTTCGTGTCGAGCGTGATTTCCGCCAGACGATCACGACTTCTTTCGGCACCGCTCACGGCTTGATCCATTCTGCCTCAACTCGTTTTGGCAAGGCGTATTTCCACGGAACGGCGATGACCTTCCAATCCTTCAGCGCGCGCCAGCGTCATTGCCGCCGGACCGAGCGCTGCAAGCGCCGCTTCATCAAGCTTCAGAATCGACGTGCGCTTCATGAAATCAAGGACTCCGAGACCCGATGAAAAACGCGCGCTCCGTGCGGTCGGAAGGACGTGATTGGAGCCTGACACATAGTCGCCGATCACCTCCGGCGTCACATGTCCGATGAAAATCGCGCCAGCATTGCGAATGCGTTTCGACAAATCCTCCGCATTCTCTGTGGCAATTTCCAGATGCTCGGCGGCGACACGATCTGCCAATGCCGGAGCCTCGTCGAGCGATTTCAAAACGATTGTCGCACCAAAAGCGTTCCAGCTCTCGCCCGCGATATTTCCGCGCGGAAGCGTCTGCAGCTGACGTGCGACAGCCTGCTCGACGGATGCCGCGAAATTTTCATCGTCCGTCATCAATATGGATTGCGCGGCGGTGTCGTGCTCCGCCTGCGCGATCAGATCGGTCGCGATCCAGTCCGGATTATTGTGACGGTCGGCAATGACGAGAACCTCGGACGGCCCTGCGATCGAATCGATACCGACAACACCGAACACCTGCCGTTTCGCGGCGGCGACGTAGGCGTTGCCAGGCCCGACGATCTTGACGACAGGGCGGATCGTTTCGGTGCCGTAAGCGAGCGCAGCGACCGCTTGCGCACCGCCGATGCGATAGATCTCGGTGACGCCCGAGATCTTGGCCGCCGCCAAAACCAATGGATTCAATTCTCCACCCGGCGATGGGACGACCATCACGATGCGCGGCACGCCTGCAACCTTCGCAGGCACCGCGTTCATCAGAACCGAGCTTGGATAGGACGCGAGACCGCCCGGCACATAGAGGCCTGCGGATTCCACCGCCGTCCAGCGATGACCGAGTTCGACGCCCGCGGAGTCACGATAGCGATCGTCGGACGGCATCTGGCGCTTGTGGTGATCGGCGATGCGGTCGTTCGCGAAATGCAAGGCATCGAGCGTTTCTTGCGAGCACTCGCGGACAGCAGCTTCGATTTCGGCGGCCGTAACGGCGAGACCGACCTTTCGCAAATCGAGGCGATCGAACTTGAGTGTGAGATCGACGAGAGCGGCGTCGCCGCGCTCGCGAATGTCAGTGACGATCTCTCTTACCGCGTTGTCGACATCGACAGAGACTTCGCGCTTTTGCGAGAGCAGTGTTGTGAACTGCTTCTCGAAATCCTTATCGGCGCTCTTCAGCCGCATCGGCATGAGCACTATTCCTCGGAGCGTTAGGGGCCTAAGAAATTCAGACTGCGTCTTCGGGGTGCTCCGGCGAATGTTTTGTGGCCCAAGCCGCCCCGAGGTCCTTCAATTCGACCTCGACGCATTCGACTTTGAGCCGAATGGCCGCCCCGCCTGAAAAAGTCAACGTGACATCGCCTTCCGGCGTCTCCGGTCCACTGCTTGGTTCAAACGTAATTGCGAGCAGGGCCAACGTCGCGCGCTTATCCTTAAGATCAATTCCCTGCAGCTTGGCGCTCTGGACGCGCTCAAATCGAATACCCGCCCGGCGACGTTCAAAAGATCCAGACGGCGATGCGTCCGCTTTGGTCCCCTCAGCGACCTTTGCCCAATCGAACCGATTGGCGATCGCGACGAAGCGCTTTTCGCTCGGCAAATACGTCATTTCTCCGACGCGAAGCACAGCGTCCTGAAGATGCGCCGAGATGACATTCAGATCTTCTGCGTCGAGAGCAATGAGTTTGAGTTCGGGCATCAATACTGACAATCTCCGGGCGAATGCCTGAAAGCCATGCGATCCGCCGAGTGTTATCGGGCGGCCGCCGCTGGCGCAACATCACCGATGAGGAATGGCCAACGCGCCATCGCTAGCAGACAGGCGTTGATGTGGGCTGCGCGATTGGCCGTCTGCCGCGATTTCAGCCGCTTGCCAGCCGTTCGATCTGGGCTCCGCAGCGGCTCAGCTTCTGCTCGAGCTGCTCGAAACCGCGATCCAGATGGTAAACGCGGTTGATCATCGTCTCGCCTTCGCCCGCCAAGCCCGCAATGACCAGCGATACCGACGCCCTGAGATCGGTCGCCATGACCGGTGCGCCCTTCAGCGTCTTGACGCCTTTGATCGTTGCCGTGTCGCCTTGAAGCAGAATATCGGCGCCGAGGCGGGCCAGTTCCTGCACATGCATGAAGCGGTTTTCGAAAATTGTTTCGCGAATGACGCTCGTACCTGAGGCGCGCGTCAGCAGCGCCATAAGTTGCGCCTGCAGGTCGGTCGGGAAGCCCGGGAAGGGTTCGGTTTCTATCGAGACAGGCGCGATGCCGCCGCCGTTGCGCGTAACGCGGATGCCCGTATCGGTCGCCTTTACGGCCGTGCCGGTATTCGCGAGGACATCGAGTGCCGCCTTCAGATCGTCGATGCGGCCGCCTTCGAGCGTCACGTCGCCGCCCGTCGCGGCAACGGCCATCGCAAAGGTTCCGGTTTCGATGCGATCCGGGAGGACGGTATGAACTGCGCCTTCGAGCCGGTCGCGGCCTTGAATTCTGAGCGTCGACGTGCCGATGCCTTCGACCTTGGCGCCCATCTTCGAGAGGCAGGTCGCGACATCACCGATTTCCGGCTCACGCGCTGCATTCTCGATGACCGTCTCACCTTTCGCCAACGCCGCGGCCAACAAGACGTTGTGCGTGGCGCCAACAGAAACTTTCGGAAATACGATGCGTGCGCCGCGCAGTCCTTTCGGCGCCCGCGCGATGACGTAGCCCGCATCGATATCAATTTCGGCGCCGAGCGCCTTCAATCCCATCAGATGCAAATCGACGGGGCGCGTTCCGATCGCGCAGCCGCCGGGCAGCGATACTTTCGCTTCGCCCATGCGCGCGATCAGCGGACCCAGCACCCAGAAGCTCGCGCGCATCCGGGAAACCATTTCGTAGGGCGCCGTCGTGTCGACGATATCGCGAGCGGTCAGGTGGAATGTCTCGCCGAGATGCATCGCCGGACCGGGCCGCTTGCCGTCGACTGCGAGATCGACGCCGTGATTGCGCAAGATGCGCACGAGAAGATTAACGTCGGCGAGGTTCGGGACATTTTTCAGTGTCAGCCGATCCTCGGTCAGAAGGCTCGCGATCAGCAGCGGCAACGCCGCGTTCTTGGCGCCGGAAATCGGGATCGTGCCACGGAGTGCCTGCCCGCCGGTAATCCTGATCCGATCCATAAATGCCTACTGGCTCCAAATGTGAGGCAAGGCGGCCTTGCGGCCGCAAAGATTCGCGTCTTGCCCGTTTCGCTGATTACTGGGTTCGCGGCAGCTCCCGCAAGGCGTTTTACCGATGGGAGCCCTCCATTGCGCGCTCGTCGGGCAATTACTCGTCCGGGGTGTTGTCTTTGCCACCCGTTCGGCCGCGAGCGGCCTCCTTGCGGCGCTTCAGATTGGCCCGCAGAACTTCCGCGAGGCGCTCGGCGCGTGCTTCCTTGGGCGACGGCTTCTGGCTTTTTTCTTTTGAAATTCGGTCGCTCATGCGCATCCCACCCGGCTGCGATATCGAAACTCTTGATCCTGCGACATCATCTCGGAGAGCTTGGCTTTCGGTCTTGCTCCTCGTCAAGCCTTGTGGCAGTGTCCGCCCCGCTCGCTGGGACGGGCTCCACGCGCGTCGGTTTCGTCGGCGCGCTTGCTTTTTCTTGGGCACCGGTTTCCGGTACCCCCGATGCCGTCCAGGCTGCCGTAGCTCAGTGGTAGAGCACTCCCTTGGTAAGGGAGAGGTCGAGAGTTCAATCCCCTCCGGCAGCACCAGTTTTTCAGCCTAGAAAATTCTCGCGCCATTGAACCATTGGCGGATATGGCCGAACGACGCACGGATACCTATATTCGATTATCCGCCGTCGATCCTTCGGCCAACCGAGACGCCTTCGACATGGCTCAGTCTTGGCACATTTCGCGGCTAGTTTCCGTGCCTTACCGCGCGTGGCGTTGGCTGGCGGTATCTCAAGAAAAGCTAGGAGAACACCCAGGCTCGATCGGGCGTCAATGAGCGGAAACCTGCCGCTCCATCGGGCAACGTGCACTTTCCAATAAGGGGTTGTCTATGAACGTCTCAAGCATCTTGCAGACTAAGGGGCCTGACATCATGATGGTCAAGCCCTCCGAAACCATCCAGAACGCGGCGATGAGGCTTCGCCTCAAAAGCATTGGGGCATTGGTCGTCAGCAATGATGGCGTGACGCTCCTCGGGCTTATTACCGAGCGCGCCATTTCCGACGGCGTTGCCGTTCATGGCAGCGGCATCGGCAGTCTGCATGTCTCGGATCTGATGGTCACCGGGGTCCTCACCTGCAAGCCAAGCGACAGCATCGCCGATGCGGCGGAGTTGATGACCAACCGGCGGCTTCGGCATCTCCCGGTGATGGACGGCGGGCGTCTTGTCGGCATCGTCAGCGTAGGCGACATCTTGAAGTATCGCCTGGACGAGGTGCTGCTCGAAGCGCACGTCCTGCAAGACGTCGCGATCGCGCACCGCTGACTCACGTCGCACCACCGGGCGGCGGCCATCAGCGCCGACGTTCAAAATTAGATCGAATTTGTTTCTTCGCCATTTGACGCCGCCGGTTTTGACATTCATCCTTCTGGAATGTCGAAGCCGACGGTCGCCACGTACCTCACCGAACGTCTGAAGCAAGCTGGCCTCAAGCATGCGTTCGGCGTGCCCGGCGACTACGTTCTGACATTCATGGATCGCCTTATCGCATCCGGGATCGAGTTTGTCGGCACCTGCAATGAACTCAACGCCGGTTACGCGGCCGACGCCTACGCACGGATCAATGGCATCGGTTGTATTTGCTTGACGTGGGGCGTCGGCGGATTCAGCGCCATGAACGCCGTCGCCGGCGCTTATGCCGAGCAGGTGCCGCTCGTCGTTCTGGTCGGCAGTCCGCGAACGATGCAACGGCGCTCGTCCATGCTGCTGCATCACGGCGTCGGCGACTTCACGACGATGCAGCAGGCTTATTCCCACATCACCGTCGCGTCCGTCCTGCTCGACGATGCCGCCGAGGCGCCGCAGCGGATCGATCGCGCGCTTGCTCGGTGCATTGCCGAGAAGCGGCCGATCATGATCGAGATTCCGGTCGATATGGTCGACCGCTCATGCCAGGCGCCCGGTCCATTTGCGCCGCCGCTCAGACCGCCTTCCGATCCCGACGCGCTTGGCGAAGCCCTCGAGGAAGTGATGGGGCTGCTTTCGACGGCGAACCGTCCCGTCATTCTCGGCGGCGCGGAATTGCATCGCTACGGCTTGATGCAGGATTTCTATCGGCTGGTCGAAGCCAGCGCACTGCCGGTTGCCACGACTCTTCTCGGCAAGACGGTCATCTCGGAGAATCATCCGCAAGCCATCGGCGTCTACGAAGGCGAGACGTCGCGCAAGGAAATCCGCGACATCGTCGAAAGCAGCGACGTCGTGCTGTGCCTCGGAGCCTGGATCAGCGACATCAACTTCGGCGTTCAGACAGGCCGGCTCGAAGGCCGTCACATGATCCTCGCAAACTCCGGGCGCTTGAAAATCAGCCAGCATGTCTACGAGCAGGTCTGGATCGGCGACGTCGTGACTGGTCTTGCCGAGCGCATGCCGGCCGGCGGTCTTGCGCACCCTCCGTTCACGAGCGTCTCCAAGCTGCTCGATACGAGATACTCCGTCGAACCCGGACGCGCACTGACCGTCAGTCACCTCGCCAAACGGATCAACGCCTTCGTCGGGGAGGACACGACCGTCATTGCCGAAACGGGCGATTCGATTTTCCTCGCTGCCGATCTCGTGATGCATCACGACGTCGGATTCATCGGACAGGCTTTTTATCTCTCGATCGGCTATGCACTGCCGGCGACGCTCGGCGCAGCCCTTGCCGATCCGGCGCGGCGGCCCGTGACGTTCATTGGCGACGGCGCGTTTCAGATGACCGCACAGGAGCTTTCTTCGCTCTGCCGACGGCAGAGCAATGCCATCATCCTGCTCTTGAACAACGACGGCTACACGACGGAGCGCGTCATCCACGACGGCCCCTATAACGACATTCAGCCGTGGGCCTATCATAAGCTTCCCGAGGTGTTCGGCGGAGGCTGGGGCCGCTGCGTCAGGACCGAAGACGAACTCGATGACGCCCTGACTTATGCGCGCTCGTCGAACAGAGGTCCGGCGCTCATTGAGATCATGCTCGACCGCTACGATACATCCGACGCCTTGAAGCGTCTTGGAGCAGCACTGTCGCCCGATCGCCGCGAGCGCAAAAAGCAAAATACCGACAACGGCTGAAAATGCGCGGCGGTCATCCTACCGCTGCCTGCCGTCCCCCCATGAACGCAATCAGCTCTTCGGATCGCGCCAGCGTATCGCGATAGCCGAGTTCGATCAGGGCGCGGCAGTAGGCCGGCTCGAACATCAGATAGCTCGGCAGGCGCCAGTCCTGGCCCCACATCCCGAGGCGCCGCAACAGCATGCGGATGGTCCACGGCATGTCCGCCGCGTACCGGCGCGCGATGTCCCGGATATCCTCCGACGGATCAAGCGCGATGACATCGATGTCTCGCAACAACGTCTCATCCAGGCGCGGCTCCGCTACGAGCGACAGCGTGTGATCGATCCGTTGCGTGCGTTCGATATCGGCGTCGACGTTGTCCATGAAGATAATGTCGAGCAGGCTCCCGCTGACCGCACCCAAGGTCGGATATTGAACTTCGTGCTCCGCCGTCGGTGGATCAAGGCTTCTATCGCGCGTGGTGATGACGATGATTTTGTTTGCCCCGGTATGAATTGCGGGGCTCAACGGTGACGTCTGCCGCAACGAGCCATCGCCGTAGTGTTCGGGGCCGACACGCTGCGCCGGAAAGACGAACGGCAGCGCAGACGACGCCAGCAAATGATCGACCGTCAACCGCGTCGCCACGCCGGCGCGGCGCGAGCGACTCCATTCCTTGATCTGAGGTTCTCCTTCGAAGAAGGTAACGGCGCGGCTGCGGTCGTAAGACGAGGCCGTCACGCATATGGCTTTCAGGGCACCGGCGCTCACCGCTTCGGCGATACGATCGAATTCGGTGTGATCGATGAGAAACTGGCGCAGCGGCGAATTATCGAGAAGCGAACGCGGACTGGGCAAGCCCAGGGATGCCAGCGGCGTCAGCGACAGGATCCAGTGCAATCCCTTCAAGGAAATCGACACGAAATCGGTACGATAGACGTCGCGGCAATGAAGGTTCTGCCAGAGATCAACCAGCTTCGTGACGCCTTCATTGAAGCGCGCCGCATTCGCTGCCAGAAAGGTCGCACTGACGGCGCCGACGGAAGCGCCCGTGATGACAGCAAACGGGTTGCGATCGAAAGGTGTCAATTCGGCTAGGGCTTTGATGGCGCCCACCTGATAGGCGCCTCGCGCGCCGCCTCCGGGGAGAACAAGTCCGAGCGTCGGGGTTGCGATATCCTTCATGCTCGCCCTCTGCGTTCCGGCGACATTCAGTGCTTGTCGCCTGGCGTCGCCGCCGTACCGGTCTCGATCGCGACCGTCGCCGTCCGGCCCACGACCAGCCGGAGATCCTCAGGCGGCGTGTCCAGCTTGATGCGAACGGGAACACGCTGCGCAAGGCGAACCCAGGAAAATGTCGGATTGACGTTCGCCAAAAGCGTCGAGCCGTCAGAGCGCTCCCTGTCCTCGATGCCGCCGGCGATACTTTCGACGTGGCCTTGGAGACGGCGTCCATTCCCCATCAGCTGGATCGTCGCGACATCACCGACCTGGATATTGTCGAGCTTCGTTTCCTCGAAATAGCCTTCGACGCGCAACGTATCGCTATCGATGAGGGCGAAGACGCCCTTACCTACGGTCACATAGGCGCCGGGGCGAAGCGTGACGTTGGCGACGCGGCCGTTCACCTTAGCCCTGACGCTCGACCGCTCGAGATTGAGTTTTGCAAGATCGCGGTCGGCGATGGCGCGCAGAAGATCAGCTTGAGCCTGGCGATCCGCCGCCCGCGCTTCCTCGACTTTCTGCTGCGATACTGCTGTTTCGGTCAGATGCGAGTAGCGCTGATAGTCGGCGGCCTTCTGTTCGGCGGCAGCCTGCGCGCCTTCGACGTTGGCCTCGGCCTGCCGGAGCGCGATCTGATAGCGGTCCGGATCGACGCGAAACAAGACGTCTCCCCGCTTCACCTCCTGATTGTCCCTGACCAGAACTTCCGTGACGAGCCCCGATACGTCCGGCGCAATGGCGACGACGTCCGCGCGGACGCGACCGTCACGCGTCCATGGAGCTTCCAAGTAATAGTTCCAGAGTGAGACGCCGACGACCGATGCCACGAGAACCATCGCAAGGGTTACGGCAATGCGCAGCAGAATTGGAGAGATGCGGGTCATGTGAGGACCTTGTTTGCGATCATGACGACGGTCCCGATGAGAACCACCAGAAGAGCAATGTCGAACAGCGGTCTATGCCAAACATACTTGTAGAAACCGAGCTTCGCCAACAGGCGCCTGACGAAAAGACTGACCACGAAACCTACGATCGCCCAGGCAAGGAGCGTGGGTATGAAAACGCCGTAGATGTCCAGCTCGCCTCTCATGCTGCGACTCCCGTTTGCGGCGACGATATTCGGGGTGGACAATAGTCCGGAGCTTCCGGGAACACGGCTCGCCGCAAACCTACGATGCCGAGAATGGCAGTTCTTTGGACGGCGCTCTCAGGCTCGCGTAAGAGGCTTTGCAGCGCTCGGTCGATGTTATCCAGCAACAGCGGCCCAATGCGTGACGATCCCGGCGGTTCGCGGAAATATCGCGCCGTGTTTGCGAGCACGTGCTCGACCGCGCGTGCGGCGCGTGGCGGAAGTTCGCGGCGTACTCTCCGGATTTCGACGACGTTTATACCGACACGCACCTCCGACAGGACGTCGGCGATCCATTCGGCATCGTCCGGCGGCAATGCCTTGAGCCGCGGAGCCATGAGGCCGACGCGATCGAGCATAAGGGCTGCGAGTTCGAGCCCGTGGTTCGCACCACCGCGCCGTGCCGCATCGACGAGGCTTTTGCGATTGATCCGTTCCAAGCGGCGCGCGCTCCAGGCTGCGCCGACGGAGCGCACCAGCCGGATGATGACGACAGACGACCAAATTCCAAAAAGCACAGCGATCGTCGAATTTGCGAACGGTTCGAATTCGCCGACTGCGCCGTTCTGAATCGCAATCATCGTGGCGGCATTGACCGCGCTCATTCTGGCGAGGGGCGCGGTCGAGAGATTTGTCATGAAAACGCCGCAGATGATCAACCACGGCGCCAGCGCGATGATCAGCATCTCGAAATTGGTCGCCAGCGGCAGAACGCCGAAGAGATAGACCGCGGCGCCGATCGCCCCGAGCACAGCCGCATACCCGAAGCTGATGATGTAGGGTGCCGGATCGTCGAATGCGGCGAAGAAAGAACACGCTACTGCGGCCATCATCGGGGCCGAAGCGCCGTCTGGCCATCCCGTGCCGATCCAGAACGCGCAGTTCGCGATCACCGCAATGAAGGCGCCAACGGCCGAGAGCAACGCCATGCCATGATCGCGATGGCGGATCGTGCGCGCCGCAGCCGTATAGCTGAAAGCAAAGTGATCCGGAGGACGTGTGCCCGAACGCAAGTGCTGCTGCAGCAGTCGCACGTCCTGACGTAAATCGATGAAGTCCCGGAGGCGTGCGAGCAGGCTCGCCTGAATGAGTTCGGTCCAGGTCGTCCTTTCGTTGAGCGGGGGCTCGAGCTTTTCTGTCTCGCGCCGCAGACGCTCGGCGCGGTCGGGATCGATGCGGTCCGATCGCAGCCAGCTTGCGATGTCCGCGAACAGTGCGTGCAGCGACGGGGTGAGGCGACCTGCGCGCTCAAGAACGGTTACCCGGTCCGCCATCGCAGAAGCGACCGGCAAGAACATGAGCATGTGCTGGCGCAGCGCCGCCAACGCCTCCTGCGAGCGCCGAAATCCGCTCAGCTCGTATCGCAGGGTCACCGTCAAGGCATCGAAGGCGATGGCGTCAGAAGCAAGTCCCAGCCGCTGCGACTGGGAGTCAGACCCGGGGTGTCCCCGGCAAACGACCTGGATTACCCATTCGCGTGCGCTCTTGATCCAGGCATCGAGCCGTGCCGACATGACAGGCTCGGCAGATTGCGGAAAAATGACAATGGAGACGAGGCTGGCGCAGAATATGCCGAGCGTTATTTCCTCGACCCGTGAGACGGCGGTTTCGAATATCGTGCCCGGCGCGTCGACCGATGGAAAGCTGATGATACCGGCGGTGTAGCCGGCGAGCATCAGCACATAGCTCCGGGGTGTACGATCGAGGAGCGAAAAGTAGAGGCAGAAGCTGACCCAGGCGGCAATCGCGAGCGACAGGAGCACCGGCGCATTCACGAGGTTCGGGACGAGGGCGACGCTCATCGCGGCGCCGACGAGCGTTCCGAGCGCCCGGTAAAGGGCTTTTGAACGGGTGTCCCCCGCCAGAACCTGGCTCGTAATGTAGACGGTGCCAACGGCCCAGTAAGGGCGGGGCAGCTCAAGCCATAGCGCCAGATAAAGGGCCAGCACGGCGGCCCCGAAGGTCTTTAACGCGAACGCCCAATCACGCCAGCCTGGCACAGTCATGCGTCAGTCCGTCTGTCTCTCACCCGCGTCGTTGGCCGCGGAGCCGAAGGACGAGTCTATGCAAGAATAACTGCGGCCGCATTAAAGCATTTTTGCATCCGGGACACGCCCCGGATTCCAATCGGCCGACGATGCGACTCCACGCACAGAAACAATCTCGATCTCTGCTTGACACTTGACGCCGATCGGCCCATGTGACCGGCGCGGTGGCTGATGATCTCGGCGCCGTGAATCCGAAGGAACCCAACCCTTGTCTAGCGACAGTAGTAGTCGAACTCCCCGGCCGTCGAGGCTCGTGGTCTGACCGTTGGGTCGGCTTGCCACGGTCCGTTTCGACGGCGGATCGAGAGGTGAGCCATGATGGAAGAAGTCCACTACGTGTCGGGCGACGAGGTCGATCCGATCCTGCTGGTCGAACTGCTCGATGAGCACGATGCTGACATCGTCGCGCAGCTCAACGATCAGGACGTCGAGACGGCCACATCCATTCTCTCGCAATTCCCTTTGGAACGCGCGGTCGATATCTTCGACCGGCCGGAGCTCGCGCGCGCCGGCGACATCATTCTCGAACTTCCCGAGGATCTTGCGGGCCGCATTCTGAAGGGAATGTCGGCGGACCGCGCTGCGCACATGCTGCGCCAGCTCGACGGGCCGGATCGTACCGATCTTCTCGCACGCGTCGATTTCGAGACCGCCCAATCGCTGAAGCTGCTCCTCGCCTATCCGGAAGGGACGGCAGGCAGCATCATGACGACCGAGTTCGTCAGCGTGCCGTCGAGCTATACGGTCGCCGAAACGCTGAAGCACATCCGCGAAGTGCAGCACACGCGAGAAACGGTCTACGCGATCTACGTGCTCGATCCCAATTCGCGCGAGCTGCGCCAGGTCGTATCGCTGCGGCAGCTGATTTCCGCTGATCCGAACAGCAATATCCTGGAGGTCGCCTCCGATCGTGATCCGATCTGGGTCGATCCCGATGTCGATCGAGAAGAAGTCGCGCGGCTGATCTCCATCCACGACCTTCTGGCCGTTCCGGTCCTCAATGCGCGGCACCGCGTGCTCGGCATCGTCACGTTCGACGACGTCATCGACGCGATCCTTGCAGAAAGTACCGAAGACGTTCAACGCTTCGGCGGCGTCGAGGGCATGGCTGAGCCCTATATGGAAATCAGCTTCATCGAGATGATCAAGAAGCGCGCCGGATGGCTCTGCGCTCTCTTCCTCGGCGAAATGTTGACCGCGAGCGCGATGCAACACTATTCCGACGAACTGGCAAAGGCTGTCGTGCTGACGCTTTTCATTCCGCTGATCATGAGCTCCGGTGGTAATTCAGGTTCGCAGGCAACGTCGCTGCTGATCCGTGCGCTGGCTCTCGGCCAGTTGCGGCTCAGGGACTGGTGGCGTGTCGCCATAAGAGAAATTCCTACCGGCCTGACGCTTGGCGCCATCCTCGGCGTCATCGGCATGGCGCGCATCAGCCTGTGGCAGTTTCTCGGGATCTTCGACTACGGCGAGCATTGGCACCTAGTGGCGTTGACGGTCGGTCTGGGGCTCGTCGGCATCGTCACATTCGGCTCACTCGCGGGCTCGATGCTGCCGTTCGTTCTCAAACGGCTTGGCTTCGACCCCGCAAGCGCTTCAGCGCCGTTCGTCGCGACTCTCGTCGACGTGACAGGGCTGATGATCTATTTCAGCGTGGCTCTGCTGATCCTGCGCGGAACATTGCTCTGAACAAGTGACACCTCTAAATGCCGGTGACGCCAATCCATCATGTTTGGCGTACCGGCGGTTTAGTGTATGTCTTCGCGCGCGGTCGTCGTCTTGTTGCCCGTACAGTGCTCAAGATATTCAATTAGATCGGATTTCTACAAAGAAATCGGCGAAAATCCGTAGCGCACTCGCTGTGCCGTGATACGGTCCGGCCATCGATTAACCGGCACCCTACGGCTGCCGGCAAATCTTTCCTATTATAAGAATTTTGGCACAGTGTTCATGACGATATTCGAGCCTTCACGATTCACGCTTCGGCAGCATTTGATCGTGCCATGTATGATCCTGGCAACCGGCATCCTGTTCGATGGCAGTGTTACAGCGGCGCGTGCACAAGGTGCACCACCCGCGTTTCCGGTGACTGTTGCTCCACCGCTCTCAGAGCATATCAAGACCTGGGACGAATATCCTGGCCGGTTCGAAGCATTCCAGCGCGTCGAACTCAGGCCGCGCGTCAGCGGCTACGTCGATCAGGTGAACTTCAAGGAAGGCTCCGACGTGAAAGTGGGCGATCTGCTCTTCACGCTCGACAAGCGGCCATTCCAGATCGCGGTCGAAGCTGCGAAGGCTGAGATTGCACGTGCCAGTGCGCAGGTTGAATTCGCGAAGGCGGATCTCAAACGCGCTGCGCCGCTCGTCGAATCGAAAGCGCTGAGCGAACAGGTCTACGAGCAGCGCAAATCGACATTGGGTGTCGCGGAAGCGCAAGTCATGGCAGCGGACGCACAACTCAAGGCGGCGGAGCTCAATCTCGAATGGGCCGAGGTTCGCGCACCCATTTCAGGCCGCATCTCGGACAAGAAAATCGATGTCGGCAACCTCGTGATTGGCGGGCAGGTCAACGCGACGCTGATGGCGACGATCGTCTCGGTCGATCCTATCCATTTTGTATTCGACGCATCGGAAGCGGATTATTTGCGCTATCAGCGTCTCAACAAGTCGGGTCAGCGCATCTCCTCGCGCGATGTTCCGAATCCGGTTCGCATCAAGCTCGCCGACGAAGACGATTGGGCCCATGAGGGCAAAATGGATTTCGTCGACAATGCGTTCAACGAGCATTCCGGCACGCTCCGCGGCCGCGCCATCATCGAGAACAAGGATGGCTTTCTGACGCCGGGCATTTTCGCGCGCCTCGCGCTTTATGCGGGCGACATCGATGCGCTTCTCGTTCCCGATGACTCGATCGTCTCGGATCAGGCGCACAAGATCGTCTACACGGTCAACACGGCGAACGTGATCGTCGCGACTCCCGTCGAACTCGGTCAGATGTATGAGGGTCTGCGCGTGATCAAATCGGGGCTCAAAGCCGACGACCGCGTCGTCATCGAGGGTGTGGCGAACCCGGCGATCCGCCCTGGGACGAAAGTCGCGCCGACGATCGGCACGATCAAGGCTCCTGAAAAAACCGCCCAGAAATAATCCAGCGCCAAACGCGAAGGTCCGATGCGCCTTAGCCATTTTTTCATAGACCGGCCGATTTTCGCATCCGTCGTGTCGCTGATCATCACGATCCTTGGGTTGATTTCGGTGAACTTTCTGCCGATCGCCGAGTATCCGGAAATCGCGCCGCCGACGGTCAGTATTCACGCCACGTATCCCGGTGCTTCCGCGCAGGTGATCGCAGAGACGGTTGCGACGCCGATCGAGCAGGAAGTCAACGGCGTCGACGACATGCTCTACATCAACTCCCAGTCGACGGGTGACGGGCAGGTGACGATCAGCGTCATCTTCAAGCCGGGCACGAACGTCGATCAGGCGCAGGTGCTGGTGCAGAACCGCGTCTCCGTCGCCGAGCCGCGTCTGCCGGAAGACGTGCGCCGGCTCGGTATTTCGGTACGCAAGGCTTCGCCCGACCTGATGATGGTCGTGCACATGGTGTCGCCGGACGGGTCGCGCGATCAGCAGTATATTTCGAACTACGCGACGCTTTACGTGAAAGACGTGCTGACGCGCATCGATGGCGTCGGTGACGTCAACGTCTTCGGTGCGCGCGATTATTCGATGCGCATCTGGCTCGACCCCGACAAGGTGTCGACGCGCGGGCTGACGGCGGGCGACGTCGTCGCTGCGCTGCAGGCGGCCAACCTCCAGGTGGCAGCCGGTTCGATCAACCAGCCACCGGCAACATCGGACGGCGCGTTCACGCTCAACGTCCAGACGCTCGGGCGGCTCAAGTCTCCGAGCCAATTTGAAGATATCGTGGTGCGGGCCGAGCCCGACGGGCAGGTCATCCGCGTTCGCGATATCGCGCGCGTTGAACTTGGCGCCCAGGATTACACCGTCAACGCCTACCTTGATAACCGCAACGCGACGGCGCTCGTTCTCTTCCAGAAGCCCGGCTCGAACGCGCTTGCGACAGCGGCCGCCGTCAAGCACCAGATGGAAACCCTGAAGAAGGATTTCCCGCCCGGCCTCGACTATACCGTCGTTTATAATCCAACCGAGTTCATCCAATTCTCGATCGACGCCGTCGTCCGGACGCTCGCCGAAGCGATTGTGCTCGTCGTTCTGGTGGTGATCCTGTTCCTGCAGACGTGGCGAGCCGCGATCATTCCGATCCTGGCGATCCCGGTATCTCTGATCGGCACATTCTTCATCATGAGCGTGCTCGGCATCACGTTCAACACGCTATCGCTGTTCGGCCTCGTCCTCGCCATCGGCATCGTCGTCGACGACGCGATCGTCGTCGTCGAAAACGTCGAGCGCTACATCGAGAAGGGCATGAGCCCCAAGGAGGCAGCTCACAAGACGATGGACGAGGTCGGGACGGCACTGATCGCAATCTCCCTTGTCCTCATCGGCGTCTTCCTGCCGACGGCCTTCATCGTGGGCCTGCAGGGAACGTTCTTCAAGCAGTTCGCGATCACCATCGCAGCGTCGACGGCGTTGTCCTTGGTCGTTTCGCTGACGCTCTCGCCCGCGATGGCTGCACTGCTCTTGAAGCCGCATCGCTCTGCGGACGAGAAGCAGAATATTTTCGTCCGGATTCTCGGCGCGCCGCTGAGATTGTTCTTCCGCGGCTTCAACTGGGCGTTCGGCGCGCTTTCGCACGGCTATGCGTGGCTGACCGGAAAACTGATCCGCATCAGTCTGGTTTTGATCATCGCCTATTGCGGCCTTCTCTACATGACCTACGGCCGGCTGATGGCGACGCCGACCGGCCTCATTCCGCCGCTCGACCGCGCCTACCTGATCGTCGCCTTGCAGCTTCCGCCGGGTTCGACGCTCAGCCGCACGGACGCCGTCGTCCGCAAAGCGGGCGACATTCTGCTCTCACGTCCGGGCATCGTTCATTCCGTCGCCTTTGTCGGCTTCGACGGCGCGACGTTCACGAACGCACCCAACACAGGCGTCATTTTCGTCAACTTGGCTCCGTTCGAACAACGCGTCCACTCCGGGTTGACGAAAGACAAAATCCTGGCCGACCTGCGCCAGCAGATGGGGAAACTGAAAGAGGCGTTCGTTCTGGTCATCGAACCGCCTTCAGTGCCCGGCATCGGAACGGGTGGCGGTCTCAAGGGCTACGTTCAGGACAAGGCCGGGCGCGGTCTGCCGGCGCTCGAGAATGCCGCCTGGGCGATGGCCGGCACGACGGCGCAGCATCCGGGCTTCGCGCAGGCGTTCACGCTCTTCAACGTGCGCACGCCTGAGATCTATGCGGACATCGATCGCACGAAGGCCGAGCAGCTCGGCGTGCAGATCAGCCGCGTCTTCGAAACCCTGTCCGTCTACATGGGCTCGGCGTTCGTCAACGACTTCAACATTCTCGGGCGAACGTATCGCGTGACGGCGCAGGCCGATAATCCGTTCCGCCTATCGCTGCGCGACGTCGCCAACCTGAAGACGCGCAGCAACACCGGCGAGATGGTTCCGATCGGCTCGGTCTCGACGTTCAAGGACACGACCGGCGCTTATCGTGTGCCGCGCTACAACCTCTATCCCGCCGCCGAGGTTCAAGTTCAGTTGCAACGCGGCTATTCGACGGGCGAAGCCATCAAGGCGATGGAAGAAATTGCGGAGAAGGTTCTCCCGTCCGGGTTCGGCTTCGAATGGACCGAAATCGCGTTGCAGGAGAAGCTCGCGGGCAACACGGCAATCTTCGCATTCGGTCTGTCCGTCGTCTTCGTCTACCTTCTGCTGTCGGCGCTTTACGAAAGCTGGATGCTGCCGTTGTCGGTTATCCTGATCGTGCCGATGTGCATTCTCGCGGCGATGATCGGCGTCAACATTCGCGGGCTCGATCGCAACATCCTGGTCGAGATCGGGTTGATCGTTCTTGTCGGGCTCGCCGCGAAGAACGCCATTCTGATCGTCGAGTTCGCCAAGCAGGGCGAGGATCAGGGCCTGTCGCGCAGTGAAGCCGCGGTCGAAGCGGCCCGCACGCGGCTCAGGCCGATCCTGATGACGTCTCTGGCGTTCATCCTCGGTGTCGTCCCGCTCGTCTTTGCGACGGGCGCCGGTGCGGAAATGCGCCAATCACTCGGTACTGCGGTCTTCTCCGGCATGCTCGGCGTGACGCTGTTCGGCCTGATCTTCACGCCGGTCTTCTACGTCATCGTCCGCAAACTTTCGCCGAAGGCGCATCCGGATCCTTCGCTCTCGGCCAGTGAACCGACAGGATAGGCTGAAGCCAAGCAGAAATCAGCGATTCCGAGGCTCAGAGACCGCGGGCCGTTTTGGTCCGCGGCAATCATACCTTAAGATCTCTGTCCTCAGATCTTTCGCCTTAACGAAAAGTGGGTCAAAATCGGTTCTCCAAATCCGCAATCCCAAAATCAGTGATCAGATGAACTCAGATAAGAAGCCGACACGCGCCGAAGTCGAGGCCGCAGTCAGAACCATTCTCCGGTGGACGGGCGACGATCCAACGCGCGATGGCCTTCTCGAAACGCCGGCCCGTGTCGTGCGCGCTTATGAAGAATACTTCCGCGGCTATAACGCCGATCCGAAGGCGATTCTGCAAAAGACGTTCGAGGAGATCGAAGGCTACGACGAGATGATCGTGCTTCGCGGCATCCGTTTCGAAAGTCACTGCGAGCACCACATGGCGCCAATCATCGGACGCGCCTGGGTGGCCTACATTCCGCGCGGGCGCGTGGTCGGCATCTCGAAGCTGGCGCGCGCCGTCGACGCTTTCGCCAAGCGCCTTCAAATTCAAGAGAAGATGACGGCGCAGATCGCAAACACCATCCAGGAGGTTCTGGAGCCGGAGGGCGTCGCGGTGGTGCTCAAGGCGGAACACCACTGCATGACGACGCGCGGCGCGCACAAGCCCGGCACCGACATGGTGACGAGCCGGATGCTCGGCGTGTTCCGCGACAATCCAATCACGCGTCAGGAATTCCTGGCTCTGGTCACCGAAGATCAGCGAACGGGCTGACCACGCTTCGGCCAGCTATTCGTAATCGACCCGAACAAGATAGAGACCGGCCGCGGGCGCGACCGGTCCGCAGGCTTCGCGATCAGCCGCGGCGAGCGCTGCGGCAAGATCAGCGCGGCTCCACTTGCCTTCTCCAACAAGCTTCAAACTACCAACCATCGAACGCACCTGATGGTGCAGGAACGATCGCGCGGAAACGCGGCAGACAATTTCTTCGCCCTGCCGGGAAATATCGAAGACATCGAGCGTCTTGACCGGCGACTGCGCCTGGCATTGAGCGGCGCGAAACGTCGTGAAATCGTGCTTTCCGAGGAGCGCTTGCGCGGCCTCGTGCATGGCGCCGGCATCAAGATCGCGCATCGTCCACCAAACACGATTGCGCTGCAGGATCGGCGGCGAGCGCCGCGTCAGGATTCGATATTCGTAATGCCGCTTCACGGCGCTGAAGCGCGCGTCGAAAGTATCGTCGACCCGAGCTGCGGAAAGTATCCCGATCGGGTTCGGTCTCAGGTGAAAGTTCATCGCATCGCGGATGCGGCCCGGCTCCCATGTCTTTTCGAGATCGAAGTGCGCGACCTGTCCCAGGGCGTGCACTCCCGCGTCGGTTCGGCCAGCACCACGCACGCCGGGCGCTTCGCCGGAGAAATTGCGGATCGCGGTTTCGAGTGCGCCCTGGATCGACACGCCTGCGGCCTGGCGCTGCCAGCCGATGAAGGGTGTGCCGTCATATTCGATGGTGATGCGGTAGCGAGACATTCAGGTCCAGTGCGCAACGGTGGAATGGGAACGCCATCCCTAACGGTTGCGGCGGCGTCGCTCAATGCATCCCAATGGCGCCGGGGCTGCCTTTGCCCCCTGGGCCGTGGCCGAACTTGCCCGGATGGGCATTCCTGAAATGGTGGTAGCCCCTTTGGCCTCTAAAGAAACGCCGGCCAAAAGACGGATAGGTGTAAGTTGGTCCATCAGGGTTGTAGGCGCCGAGATTGCTGCGACGGCTGTACGTGCCGCCCGCGGCATTCGAGCCGTAATCGTAGACATTACTCTCGCTGAAGCTCAGCGCGAGCGGCGTGTTGTTCGGGTTGATGATCACGTAGCGATCCGGCGGCAGCGGACGGATGACGCGAACGCCGTGCTCAAGGGTCGTGACGGCACCGTAGTAGGGCCGCGTTTCGATGCGCGTCGTGAAGCCGTCGGCATGGGCAACGGCAGTCAGCGCGACAATTGCCGAACCCCACGCGATAAGGCAAATCGAAAACGGACGGCGCATACTTGGTCCTCGGAATAGAACGAGCGAGAACGCAAGATTAGCCTTACCGCAAGAAAGCCGCAGGGCGTTTGTCGAGCATGCTTAATTCGGGCTCAGATCAGGCGCGTTCCCGGCGCGAGGCGCGCGCCGCGCAGGAAATCGGAGGCCTTCATCGGCTGCTTTCCGGCGCGCTGCAGCTGTTCGATACGGATGGAGCCCTTGCCGCAAGCGATCGTCAATTCATCGTCCAGAAGGACGCCCGGTTCGCCGCTTTGAGAGATGGCCGACGCGCGCAGCACCTTGATTCGTTCGGGCTTGCTGCCGAGGTTCGCTTCGAACCATGCGCCAGGATAAGGCGACAGGCCGCGAATGTGATCGGCGACCTCGTGCGCGGGCTTTGCGAAGTCGATGCGCGTCTCGCGTTTGTCGATCTTCGCGGCGTACGTCACGCCCTCTTGCGGTTGGGGCGTCGTTTTCAAAGTTCCGGCTTCGAGCTGCGCCAACGCTTCGACCATCAGCTCGGCGCCAAGTGCCGAAAGCGTGTCGTGCAATTCGCCCGCGGTCATGCTGGTAGAAATCGGCACATCGCGTCCGAGACAGACCGGACCTGTGTCAAGGCCTTCATCCATGCGCATGATGTTGACCGCCGTTACCGTATCTCCCGCCATGATGGCGCGCTGGATCGGAGCGGCGCCGCGCCAGCGCGGCAGCCTCGAGGCGTGGACGTTGAAGCACCCAAATCGCGGCGCGTCGAGCACGGCAGCAGGCAACAGAAGGCCGTAGGCGACGACGACGGCGGCATCAGCTTTCAGGCTCGCGAATTCGGCGCGATCGGACTCGGCTTTGAAATTCTTCGGCGTCCGGACAGGAATCCCCATCGCTTCGGCGCGGCGATGAGCGGGCGATTTCAATTCGGATAAGCCTCGCCCGGCCGGCCGCGGCGGCTGGCTATAGACCGCGACGACGCGATGCCCGGCACCCGCGACCGCGTCGAGAACCGGCACGGCGAAATCTGGCGTTCCCATGAACACGATCTCGAGCGGCATCCGCGAATCCCTCACTTGCGCGCGCGATTGATCTGCGGTCGGTTTACCGCATGCGCAGGACTTGTCTGGTTCGAGACCGGCGGGGCGCTAGCTCCGCGCCTCTCGCACCTGCTTCTTGAATTTCCGGATGACCATGTCGCGTTTCAGCCGCGATAGGAAGTCGATGATCAACTGGCCATCGAGATGGTCGAGTTCGTGCTGGACGGCGGTCGCAAGCAGGCCGTCGGCGGCAAGCTCCTGCTCCTTGCCGTGGCGATCAATGTAGCGAACCGTCACGTTGGCGGGACGCTCGATCTCGACGTGCACGTCGGGAATGGAGAGGCAGCCCTCCTCGTGCATCCGCGTCGTCGAACCGAGGGCGACGAGTTCCGGGTTCGCCATCGCAATCGGATTCGGCGGCTCACCCTCTGCGGCGGCGTCGATGACGACGATGCGCTTCAGGATGCCGACCTGCACGGCGGCAAGGCCGATGCCGGGCGCGTCGTACATCGTCTCCAGCATGTCATCCATGAGCTTGACGACGGCGTCGTCGACCCGCTCGACCGGATCAGAGATCTTACGGAGCACGGGATCGGGAATTGTTATGATCGGAAGAATGGCCATTCCGCTGACATATGAAAGGCCGTCGCGCTGGTCAATGGCGCGTGCTGTCCGTCGCAGCGCCGTTGCCAAAGCTTCTCGCTGCCGACGCAAGGGCGTCTGCGGTCGCCTCGAGAGGCTGCCAGCCCGTTTGCCTTAATAAACTGGCGTCAGCGATGAGGTCGCCGCTCAGGCGGTCGGCGATCCGGCCTTTGCCAGCCATCCGCAACGCGACGGCAAGAGCGGCCTCCGGCACCGGAACGAGCAAGGGCGGGCGACCGCGACCCTTCCGCAGCGCCCGGACGATGTCCGCGATGGTCACCGGCGCGCTGTCGGCAACGATAAAGGATGTATCTTCGGCGGCTTCGGTTCGGAGCACATGCTCGATCGCGCCGAGCAGGTTGCCGATGCTGAGCAGCGACCGCCGGCCTTTCAGGCCGCCGAACGGCAAGGGATAGGGACCGGCCGCAAGCCGCATCAGCGCCGCCATATTGCCTTTGACGCCCTGGCCATAGACCAGAACGGGCCGGAGTACCGTCCAACGCGTATTCGAGCCCGCGAGCAGCTCGGCGGTAATCGCTTCGGCCGCGATCTTGGAACGTCCGTAGGCGTCAGTCGGGGCTGCTGGAGTTGTCTCGGTCACGACGCCGTCATGCGAAGCGCCGACTTGTGCGCGCACCGATGACATCAGGATGAAGCGCTTGACGCGCGCCGCGCGTGCGGCTCTGGCGAGCTGGCGCGTTGCATCAACATTGATTGCCGTATAGGCGGCATCCGGAATTCCCGGCCGGGAGTGCGCCATACCGGCGGCATGAATGACGGCATCGACACCGCGCACGACGTACTCGGCCGCAAACGAGCGCGACATGTCACCGAGCGCAATGCCCTCGACGTTCGGATCGTCGAAGATGATGGGCTGGCGCGCCGCGGCTCGGACGCGATAGCCGCTCTCGGACAGCTTGCGAACGAGATGCTGGCCGATGAAGCCGGACGCCCCGGTCACGAGAATTCGCGGTTTGACGATCATGGCCAGACTCCCTTGCTCCCGTGCAAGAGACACATTTCCAGTCGGACGAAGCTACACCACTTCGTGACCGACAGGATTCTCGGGTGGCTTAAACGTCTCTCCGATGGCGTCGATGAGGCGGTAGGCAGAGAAAATCGCGATGATGCCGAAGGCCACGCCGCCGACCATATTGCCCGCAAGCACACCGAGCGCGCCGAAGAATCTACCACCGAGCAGAACGAACGGAACCGTGCCGAGCGTCGCCCTCCCCCAATTTAGCATCGTCGAGAAATGCGGACGCCCGAGCGTGTTGAACGCGGCATTTGCAACGAACAGCGCGCCCATGAAAACGAAAAGCGGCGACAGCCAAATGCAGAAGAAGACGATCAGCTCGCGCGCCTCGCCGCCTGCGTGAAATAGCGTTGCAATCCCGTCAGCGAGAATTGCGAGACAGAACCACGCGATGCCGGTGAAGGCCGTCATCGTCAGCAGCGAAAACGTGAAGACGTCGCGCATGCGCTGCGGGGAGCGTGCGCCGTAGTTCTGGCCGATGATCGGCCCGACGGCGCCGGAAAGTGCGTAGATGGCACCGAACGCGACGGGCGTCAGTCGCGCGAGAATCGCCCAAGCCGCGACCGCCGCATCGCCGTAAGCAGCGATGGCATAGGTGACATAGCCGTTGCCGATGGCGGGGGCGATATTCGTCAGAACCGCGGGTGCTGCGATCTGCAGAAAAGCCGGGGTGTCCTGCACCAGCGTCGCGATCTTCGGACGCGACAGAAGATCGTGCACCTTGAGAACGCCGTAGAAGCCGATGCCCATCATCGTCAGCCGGGCGATCAGAGACGATACCGCCGCGCCTTCGATCCCGAACCCGAAGTGAACGATAAGGATCAAGTCCAGGATCGTGTTGACGATGGCACCGAACAGCGTGACGAACATCGCGCGACGTGCGTCCCCGGCCGAGCGCAGAACCGCCGAGGACGTAATCGCGAGGGCCAGAACCGGCAGCGTCGGCACCAGTATCTCAAGATAAACCGCTGCGAGATCGAGTGTGCGGCCGCTTGCTCCGAGGAGCGCGAGCAAAGGCTTGATCGCGATCCATAGGAACACGGCGATCAGAACCGAGGCAATCAGTGCGAGCAAATGTGCATTCGTCGCCAAGCGCCGCGCCCGCATGCGGCGGCGAGCGCCCAGCGCCGGGGCGACGAGAGACGTCGCGGCGATCGACAATCCGATACCGACCGACGTTGCGAAGAACAGGATCGAGCTTGCATAGCCGACAGCGGCAACGATCGCCTCGTCATTCAACCGCGACAGGAAATAGATGTTGGCGAGGTCGCCGACGAAAATCGCCATCAGCCCGACGGCACCGGCGCCCGTCATCATCAGGATGTGGCGCAACAGAGAGCCGGTGACGAACTTTGGTCCTTGCGGGGCGCGCCGGGCGGTTTCGATATTGTCCATCGTCCCTTTCACCGCCTGGACGGCCAAGCTCGGGCCGGGCATTAAGTTGGCCGCTCTAAAGCTTTCGCCGTGCCTTGAAGGCAGCCGCGAGCGTGCCGTCGTCGAGATAATCGAGTTCGCCGCCGATCGGCACGCCTTGCGCCAGCCGCGATACCGTAACGTCAGTCGACGCGAGCTGGTCGGAGATGTAATGCGCCGTCGACTGGCCTTCGACGGTGGCGTTGAGAGCCAACAGGATTTCTTTGACTTCGGGCGACTGCGCCCGCGTTATGAGACTGGCGACGTTCAATTGCTCCGGTCCGATGCCGTCGAGCGGCGACAGGTGACCGCCGAGTACGTGATAGCGCGCCGAGACGACGCTCGCGCGTTCCAAGGCCCAGAGGTCGCCAACCTCCTCGACCACGACGATGAGACTTTGATCGCGGCGCGGATCGCTGCAGACGCTGCACGGCGCAACCGTATCGAGATTGCCGCAAACGGGACATTCGGAAATTTTTTCGACGGCTTGCTGTAGCGCGTCCGACAATGGCAGCAGCAGATCATTGCGCCGCTTCAACAACGACAGTACAGCCTTGCGCGCCGAACGAGGCCCAAGCCCTGGCAAACGCGCCAGGAGTTGCACGAGGCGCTCGATTTCCGGTCCTGCGATTTTCCGGGACATCTTCAGATCATGCTCAAAAAGGCGGCCCACTATGGACCGCCTCATCGATTCGGACGTGCGGCTTCGGATGGCCGCGAGCTAGAACAATTTCATTCCGGGCGGCAAGGGAATCCCGCCGGTGATCTCGGCCATTTTTTCTTGCATGGCGTTATCGGCTTTGGACTTCGCATCGGCGGCGGCAGCGACGATCAGATCTTCCAGGATCTCGGCTTCGTCGGGTTTCAAAAGGCTCGGATCGATGCGAACGCGCTTGAGCTCACCCTTGCCGTCGACGGTCAGGTGCACGAGGCCGCCACCCGATTGGCCCTCGAACTCAGCGCGCGTAAGCTCCTCCTGCATCTCTTTGAAACGGGCCTGCATCTGGCCCATCTGCTTCATCATACCCATCAGGTCTTTCATGCAATCCTCTGCGTTGCGGCTATTGTCGGCGACGAGCGTCAACCCGCTTCGCTCTCCTTATCGTCGTCGGTATCCGTAACCCTACCGGCGATTCGGCGCACTTCGGCGATCTTCGCATCTGGAAACGCCTGAAGTACGGCGCGCACGGCGGGATGCGCCTTGAGTTGTTCAAGCTCAGCGGCTTCGCGCTCGCGGCGCACGACGCCAATCGGGGGCTGGCCAGCCTCTTTCGAAAGCACCACGACCCAGCGCCGCCCTGTCCACAGATTGAGCTTTTCGCGGAGATCGTTGGCAAGTTCGGGCGGAGCAACCGGCGACAGGAAGATATCGATCGAACCCGCAACCGCATCGAACTTGACGAGGCTGACGTCGTCTTCGAGATGGATTTTGAGCTTGGCGTCACGCTTTTCGCCGACGAGCGCCACGACCTCCGCGAAGGATCGCGGATCGGGCGCTGCCGCACGAACCGGTGCTGACGGCGTCGCTTCGTCGTCTTCGATCGCGTCGCCGATGCCATCGTCGAGGTGGCCGTCGTCGCTATCGAAGTCGAAAGAATCGTCCGCCTCGTTATCCGCCTGCTGAGCACTTGGAGCGGTGGTCGCCGTATTGACGGTCGGCCGTGCTTCCGACGTATGCGTCTCCGCTGGCGCCAATGCCGGGCGGCGTGCCGGAAGCGCAGCACCGCCGAGGCTCTTGATCAATTCGTCAGGCGTCGGCAGGTCGGCCGTATAGGCGAGGCGGATCAAAACCATCTCGGCCGCGACGTCAGGGTTCGGCGCGCGTCCGACGTCTTCAAGGCCTTTGATTAGCATCTGCCAAGCGCGCGACAGATAGGGCATCGACAGCCGCGCCGCGAGATCGCTGCAGCGTTTCTTTTCTTCCGCTGTCAGGCCTTCGCTTGCGGGCTCTTCGCCGACAGCTTTGACGCGCGCGATGGCGTGCACGGCCTCCGCGAGATCGGCGATGACCTCTTGGGCTTCCGCGCCGTCGCGATGCAGGCTTGAAAATCCGTTGAGCGCGGCAGGGAGATCGCCACGGAAAATAGCTTCGGCCAGATCGAAGACACGCGCGCGATCGGCTAGGCCGAGCATGTCGCGAACGCTCGCCGCCGTGACGTGGCCCTCGCCCATCGCGATCGCCTGGTCGAGGATCGAGAGTCCGTCGCGAACCGAGCCTTCGGCGGCGCGTGCGATAAGCTGCAACGCGTCAGCATCAGCTTTGGCGTCTTCGCTTTCAGCAATCTTTTTGAAGTGAGCTGCGAGCACCGGCTGCTCGACGCGGCGCAAATCGAAGCGCTGGCAGCGCGACAGCACGGTGACCGGGACTTTGCGGATTTCCGTCGTCGCGAAAATGAAGCGGACGTGCGCGGGCGGTTCCTCAAGCGTCTTCAGGAGCGCGTTGAACGCCCCCTTCGACAGCATGTGGACCTCGTCGATGATGAAGACCTTCGTACGCGCGACGAGCGGGGTGTATTGCGCGCTTTCGATGATTTCGCGGATGTTGTCGACGCCGGTGTTCGAGGCGGCGTCCATTTCGAGCACGTCCGGATGACGGCCCTCCATGATGTCCTTGCAGTGGACACCCAGCCCCGGCATGTCGATGGTCGGCTTGTCGAAACCCGGTGCTTCGTAGTTCAGCGCACGGGCCAGAATCCGGGCGGTCGTTGTCTTGCCGACGCCGCGCACGCCGGTCAGCATATAGCCTTGTGCGATGCGCCCCGACGCGAAGGCGTTCCGGAGCGTCGTCACCATTGCGGATTGGCCGATCAGATCGTCGAACGTCGCCGGACGGTATTTGCGCGCCAGGACGACATAAGGCTTCGGGGCCTCGGCACCAGCCGGACCTGCAACGCCCTCAGACGTATCTGATTTCTTTTTGGCCATGTTCCCCGGATCAATATGTTCGCCCAAAGGGCGAGGGAGCAAGGCGACCCGCGCCGATCCTTGTCCAAAAAGGCTGCGCCGCCGCGGAGGAGCCAATATCGGCCCCGTAAGCGCAATCAAGAGAGGCTGGCGAACGACCCGATTTCTGATCGTTAGGGCTGCTTCCTTCCGGACCTGACCCGGTTGGCGACGAATTCGTCCGCCGCCAACCTCCCGCGCTTATAATGGGGCCAACGGCGGAGAAGTACAACCCCGTGCTAGGGCTGTGACATCGCTGCCGAAATTCAGCCGGGTCGGGGCCAGGATGATGGCGATCAGATGCAGCGGCCGCCGTCGACCTCGATGGCGACGCCGGTGATGAAGGCGCTGGCGGGATCGGCGAGAAAGAGCGCGGCATTCGCAATGTCGAGCGGCTTCGACATGCGGCCGAGCGGGATGCCGGCGACGAACTTCGCACGGTTTTCAGGCGTGTCCGGCAAGCCCATGAACTGTTCGAGCATGCCCGTCTCGCCGATGACCGGGTTGATGGCATTGACGCGGATATTCTTCGGCGCAAGCTCCGCCGCCATCGACTTCGTCAGCGTGATCGCGGCGCCCTTCGAGCCGTTGTACCAGGTCAAGCCCGGACGCGGACGGATGCCCGCCGTCGAGGCCGTCGTGATGATCGAGCCGCCGCCGCGTTTTTCCATCACCGGCACGACGGCGAGCGTCGTCAGATAGATCGATTTGACGTTGACGGCGTAGATGCGGTCGAAATCGTCTTCGCTGACTTGCATCAGCGATTGGTTCTTGTGCGTCACGCCAGCGTTGTTGACGAGAATATCGACGCCGCCGAATTGATCGACCGCAGCAGCGATCATTGCATCGACGTCGCTGCGTTTCGTGACGTCGGTCGTCGTTGCGACGGCGGTGCCCTTGCCGATCTGATCAGCGAGAGCGGCGGCCGCGGCGCCATTGATGTCGGCAATGACGACCTTGGCACTTTCGGCCGCAAACAGCTCGGCAATGCCGCGACCGAAGCCCGAGGCGGCGCCCGTAATGACGGCGACTTTGTCTTTCAGGCGCATGCGGGTCAGCTCGAACGCTTGAGCGGAATTTGACCGCTTGCTGCGAGCTCGGCGGCCTCCTTGCGGAACGAGCTCGCTGGATACGTCCCGAAAATCGTGATCTGCGTCGAGAAGAACGACAGTTCCTCGAGCGCAAGCTGGACAGGCCGATCGACCGGGTGGCCTTCGATGTCCGCGAAGAACATCGTAGCGTTGAACGTGCCTTCTTCCTGATAGCTTTCGAGCTTCGTCATGTTGACGCCGTTGGTCGCGAACCCACCGAGCGCTTTGTAAAGCGCTGCCGGAACGTTGCGTACGCGGAACAAAAACGTCGTCATGACCGGGCCGTTGCCGGGCTCGGCGTCGTCGGGATCTTTGGCGAGAATGACGAAGCGCGTCGTGTTGTGCGTCTCGTCCTCCATATCGCTTTTCAGGATTTTGAGGCCGTAGATCTCGGCGGCAAGACGCGAGGCGATGGCCGCCGTCGCCAAATCGCTGCTTTCGGAAACGAGACGCGCAGATCCCGCCGTGTCGGCTTCGGGAACAGGCTTCAGACCCAATTTCCGGAGCGTCGCGCGGCATTGTCCCAGCGCCTGCGTATGGCTCATCACGCGCTTGATGGTCTCGAGGCTGGCGCCCTCCTTGGCCATCAACTGGTGGCGGACGCGGAGGAAGTATTCGGCAACGATGTAGAGACCGGCATCGGGCAGCAGGTAGTGAATGTCGGCGACGCGTCCGGCGACCGAGTTCTCGATCGGGATCATCGCGTAGCGCGCCTCACCGGATTTCACCGCCAAGATCGCATCTTCGAACGTCGGATAGGCGACAGGCTCAAGATCGGGATAAGCCTCGCGCGCTGCGAGATGCGAATTGGCGCCGGGCTCCCCTTGATAAGAAATTTTTGCGGGCGTGTCGGAAGGCTCGGTTCGATGCGGCATGGCGTATGGGCGCCTGAGGTTAGGAGATCAGAGGAGATCTGAGAGGTGGGCGATCATGGCGCAAGCAGACTGCGAGCGCGCTCAAGATCGGCGGGAGTATCGACACCGAGGGGAACGGTGTCAACGATTGCGACATCGATGCGCATCCCGGCTTCGAGGGCGCGCAATTGCTCCAGCTTTTCGCGCTTTTCGAGCGGCGACGGCGGCAGCGCGACGAAGCGTTCAAGGCTCGACCGGCGATACGCGTAAATGCCGATGTGATGGTAAAGCGGTCCGTCGCCCGAGGGCGCCGTGGCGCGCGTGAAGTACAAAGCACGGAGCCGATCATCCGCAATCGGCGTGCCGACGACTTTGACCACGTTCGGATTCGTCCGCTCCTCGGCCTCGGAAATGACGGCCGTCAAGGTTGCAAGATCGACCTCGGGCGTTTCGAGCGGCGCGATGCAGCGCGTCACCAGATCGGGATCGAGCGTCGGAAGATCGCCCTGTAAGTTGACGATGATACTCGCGCGCCGTCCAGGGTCCGCGGTCGTGATCGCCTCGAATACGCGATCCGAGCCCGAGGCGTGGTCGGCGCGCGTCATCACGGCGTCGCCGCCGGCAGCCCTGACCGCGCCCGCAATCTCCTCGCTGTCGGTCGCGACAATGACCTGCCCGGCGTTCGCGGCAACGGCCCGGCGCCAGACATGGACGATCATGGGAGTGCCGGCGATGTCGGCAAGCGGCTTGCCCGGCAGCCGGGTAGCCTGCATGCGGGCCGGTATAACGATCAAAATATCCTGGGACACTCGGCTGAGAATCATCGTTCGGTGACAAACTGTCTCGCCACCCTAGCAGGTGCGATATCGTTTGTACGCTTGCATGAGAGAGATGAGCTTATATACCTCTCCCCGTGGACTCGTACTAGTTGAATGGAATGGTCTCTTTGCACCTAGCGTGTGCATCACTGTCTAGCCGAAACCGGGGGCTTTGAAATGAGAATTGACGAATTCGAGTTCACCAAGATCGCCGGAGCGGTTCTTTCCGCACTGCTGCTGATCTTCGGGACCAGAACAATCATCGACATGAACGTCGGGCATGCTCCGGAAAAGCCGGGATTTACCCTTCCGGCTCCGGCCGAGGGCGGCGGTAAAGCGGAAGCGTCCGGGGCCGCAGCTCCGGCTGCAGGCGAAACGCCTGACGATGCCGCCAAGAAGGTCTTGGCGTTGCTTCCCAAAGCCAACGCCGACAATGGCAAGGCGATCTTCAAGAAGTGCGGCGCCTGCCATGTGGCCGAAAAGGGCAAGAAGCCGACCGTCGGCCCGAACCTCTGGGACGTCGTCAATCGTAAACGGGCTTCATATCCCGGATTTGCTTATTCGGATGCGATGAAATCCAAGGGCGGCGACTGGTCGTTCGAAGAACTCGCGAAATTCATCCACAGCCCGAAGACCTACATTCCGGGTACAAAAATGGTGTTCGCAGGCCTGCCTTCGGAGAGCGACGAAGCCGACGTCATCGCTTATCTCGCAACGCTTGCCGATACGCCCGTTCCCTTGCCAAAATGACGGCAAGTTAACTCGCTATACAGCCTAAAGTTTGCGACCCTGCCGAGCCGTTGGCGGGGTCGCTTCGTATCCGGCGCGGGCTATTTATCCCCGCGCCCGCTGGCTGTGATAGGCTCCCAAAGGGCCCGAGAAAGGACGAAATCGAATATGCGGATGCGCCTGACGACATTAGCCTTTGCCGCCATGGCGTTCTTGAGTTCTCCGCCGGTTTCGAGCCGGGCGCACGCCGACGAGTCGCAATGCCGTCCCGCCCTCTCGCTGATCGGCGAACCGAAGTACGGCCCCGATTTCAAGAATTTCGACTGGGTGAACCCCGACGCGCCGAAAGGCGGCACGCTCCGTCAGTGGGCGGACGGTACGTTCGATACGCTCAATCCGTTCTCGGACAAAGGCGTCAAGGCTGCCGGACTCAACCTCATCTATGACAGCCTGTTCGCGAACAGTCCCGACGAACCGGAAACGCAATACGGCCTGATCGCCGAATGCGCCTCCTACCCGGATGATTTTTCCTCGGTGACGTTCAAGCTGCGCCCCGAGGCGAAGTTTAACGACGGCACGCCGATCACGCCCGAGGACGTGATTTTCTCATTCGATGAGTTCAAGAAGGTCAATCCGTTCTACTCGTTCTACTACAAGAACGTCGTCAAAGCGGAGAAGACCGGCGATCACGAGGTCAAGTTCACCTTCGACTCCAAAGGCAATCGCGAGCTGCCGATCATCGTCGGCCAGATCAGCGTGGTGCCGAAGGCGTATTGGGAAGGCAAGGACGCCAACGGCAAGCAGCGCAGCCTCGGTGAGACGACGGTCGAACCACCGCTCGGCAACGGCGTCTACAAGATCAAGTCGGTCGATATGGGCCGCAAGATCGTTTACGAACGCGTTCCCGACTATTGGGCGAAAGATCTGCCCGTCATGCGCGGGCAATATAACTTCGATACGCTCGAAGTGACGTATTATCGCGACCGCTCTCCGGCGTTCGAAGACTTCAAGACGGGCAAGCTCGATTTCTGGATGGAGAACCGGGCTGCCGCCTGGGCGTCGCAATACGATTTCGAGGCGCTGAAAAAAGGCCTCGTCAAGAAAGAGGCGCTCCCGGTGAAGCGGGTCGCCGGGATGCAGTCCTTTGCGTTCAATATCCGGCGGCCGCAGTTCCAAGACCCGCGCGTGCGCCACGCCTTCAATCTGCTCTTCAACTTCGAAGAGACGAACAAGAAGCAGTTCTATGGGTCGTATGTGCGCCTCAACAGCTTCTTCGAGAACTCGGATCTGCAGTCCAAGGGCCTGCCCGAGGGACGCGAACTCGAGATTTTGAATGAGATCAAATCCGAGGTTCCGCCGGAAGTTTTCACGACGGAATGGAAAAACCCCGTCAACGACAAGGAAGGCGACTATCGTAAGCACCAGCAAGAAGCGCTGAAGCTTTTCGAGGCCGCCGGCTGGCAAATCAAGAGCGAAGCGGCGGATAACGGCTCCTGCGGATTTTTCTGTAAGGCGATGCGCGCAGTCGGTCTTTCGTCTGCGCAAACGGCGCGCGTGCTCAGGAACGGCAAGGGCGAGCAGATGACCGCTGAGTTCCTGATCGACGGCGACACATTCCAGAATATTATTCTACCCTACATTCAAAATCTCAAAGCACTCGGCATCAATGCTTCGGTCCGAGTGGTCGATGACGCGCAGTACAAACAGCGAGAAGACAGCCGCGACTTCGACATCATCGTCGACACCTTCGCGCAATCGAATTCGCCTGGAAACGAGCAGCGCGACTTCTGGGGATCGGCTGCGGCCGACAAGCCCGGCAGCCGCAACACCATCGGCATCAAGAATCCGGCGGTCGATACGCTGGTCGACAAGATCGTGTTCGCGAAAGACCGCGCCGATCTCGTCGCCGCGACACATGCCCTCGACCGCGTTCTGCTCTGGAACTTCTACGTCGTTCCGCAATGGTATTACCCTTATGAGCGCATTGCATATTGGGATATTTTCGGCCGCCCCAAAACATTGCCGTCGCAAACTGCAGCATTGATGCAAGTCTGGTGGATCGATCCCGAGAAGCAGAAGGCCGTCGAAACAGCAAAGGCAAAATGATCCGGTGCTGGTCTCTTTTCAGACGCGAATGATCATGATGCCGAGATTGTCCGTTCTCGCTGCGGTCGCCACCCTTCTATCCTCGGTGGCGACAACGAGCGCAACGGCCGAGCCGCGCCATGGCCTCTCCGTTTTCGGCGAGCTGAAATATCCAGCAGATTTTCAGCACTTCGACTACGCCAATCCGGATGCTCCGAAGGGCGGCCGCATGGTGACGCTCGGAACCGGCGGGGCGAATACGTTCGACAATCTCAATCCCTTTATCCTGAAAGGTGACGCGGCGCAGGGGCTCGATTTTCTGTTCGACGCGCTGATGGTTCGCGCGCAGGACGAGCCCGACGCCGTCTACGGCCTGGTCGCGGAGTCGGCGGATGTCGCGCCCGACCGCATGTCGGTGACGTTCAAATTGCGCCCGGAAGCGAAGTTCGCCGACGGCTCGCCGATCACGGCAGACGACGTTGTCTTTTCCTTCAAGACGCTGAAGGAGAAAGGCCACCCCGCGATCGCTCAGCCGCTGCACGATGTCGTGTCGGCCGAGGCGGTAGATCCCGAAACGGTGCGCTATACCTTCAAGGGAACGCTCACGCGCGATCTTCCGATTACGGTCGCGCAGCTTCCAGTGCTTTCCAAAGCCTACTACTCGACACAGCCGTTCGAAGAGACATCGCTGAAGCCGCCGCTCGGTTCCGGGCCTTACAGGATCAAGGATTTCAAGCCGGGCACGTTCATCACGTATACGCGGCGTAACGATTACTGGGCGAAGGATTTGCCGGTCAATCGCGGGCGCTTCAATTTCGACGAGGTGCGCTATGATTATTATCGAGACCGGAACATTGAGCTTGAAGCTCTGAAATCCGGACAGATCGATTTTCGCGAAGAGTTTTCGAGCGTCTCGTGGGCAACGGGCTACGACATCCCAGCCGTTCGCGATGGCCGCCTGATCAAGACGTCGCTGCCCGACAGCCGCCCTTCCGGCGCGCAGGGATTTTTTATCAACACGCGGCGCGACAAGTTCAAAGATCCGCGCGTGCGCCTGGCACTCGATCTGGTGTTCGATTTCGAGTGGTCGAACAAGAAGCTGTTTTATGGGCTCTATAAGCGGACGACGAGCTACTTCGAAAATTCCGACATGAAGGCGACGGGCTTGCCGAGCCCGGAAGAACTTGCCCTGCTCGATCCCTACAAGGACAAGCTTTCTCCGGAAGTTTTCGGTGAGCCTTACGTGCCGCCCATCACCGATGGCAGCGGCAACAATCGCGACAACCTGAAGAAGGCGCGCGATCTTTTCATTGCGGCCGGCTGGAAGCCCGGCGCCGATCACAAGCTGCACAACGCCAAGGGCGAACCGCTGACGATCGAGTTTCTTGATTTCGAGTCCGCGTTCGAGCGCATCACCGTTCCCTATACGGACAATCTGAAACGCATTGGCGTCGATGCCTCCTGGCGTCTCGTCGATCCGAGCCAATACGAGCGGCGCGTCAAATCCTTCGATTTCGACGTGACGACGCAGCGTTATGCGCTACGGCTGACGCCGGGCATCGAGTTGCGCAGCTATTGGGGCTCGGAGGCGGCAAAACTCGACGGCTCGTTCAATCTTCCGGGCATTGCAGATCCGGCTGTCGACGGACTCATCGACAAGGTGACGGCGGCGAAATCACGTGCGGAACTCACCACCGCTACACACGCGATCGATCGCGTTTTACGAGCCGGGCATTACTGGGTTCCGCATTGGTACAAGGCGTCCTACGGGGTCGCCTATTGGAACAAGTACTCACACCCGGCCGTGCAGCCGAAGTATGATATGGGCGTGCTCGATACCTGGTGGTTCGATCCGAAGAAGGCCGAAGCGTTGGCTTCCGGCAAACCCGAAGCGCAATCCCAACAGCAACCGGCGAAGCCCTGATGGCCATCTATCTTCTCAAACGGGTGCTGCTCGTCATACCGACGTTGTTCGGCATCATGCTGTTTTCGTTCATCATCATTCAGTTCGCGCCGGGCGGTCCGGTCGAACAGATGATCGCGCAGCTGACCGGCAATTCGTCGTCGATCATCAGCCGCATGGGCGGCGGAGGCGGTGACGCATTGGGCGGCGGCAATGCCGCGACGGCGCAGCTCGGGCAAGGCACGGCGGATGCGATCACGTCGAAATACCGCGGCGCGCAGGGACTCGATCCAGCCTTCATCAAGAGCCTCGAAAAGCAGTTCGGCTTCGACAAGCCGGCGCACGAGCGTTTCTTCCTGATGATGAAGAACTTCGCCACGTTCAATTTCGGCAAAAGCTATTTCCGCGACGTGCCCGTCCTCGAGCTGATCAAGGAGAAGCTCCCCGTTTCGATTTCTCTCGGGTTGTGGATGACGCTGCTGACGTATCTGATCTCGATTCCGCTCGGCATCCGCAAGGCCGTGAAAGACGGCCAGCCTTTCGATGCCTGGTCGAGCGCCGTTCTTGTCATCGGTTACGCGATTCCGGGATTCCTGTTCGCAGTTCTGCTGCTCATTCTGTTCGCCGGGTCATCGTTCTTCCAGTGGTTCCCGTCGCGGGGATTATTCTCCGACAACTGGGACCAGCTCACGTTTTTCGGCAAGATCACCGACTACCTTTGGCACCTGACGCTGCCGATCATTGCGATGGCGGTCGGGTCATTCACGGCGATGACGTTCCTGACCAAGAACTCGTTTCTTGATGAAATCCGTAAGCAGTACGTCGTCGCGGCGCGCGCCAAGGGGCTTACGGAAAATCAAGTTCTCTACGGCCACGTCTTTCGCAACGCGATGCTGCTCGTTATTTCCGGTTTCCCGTCGGCCTTCATCAGTGCCTTCTTTTCGGGTGCCCTGCTGATCGAGACGATCTTCTCGCTCGACGGGCTCGGGCTTCTGTCGTTTGAAAGCATCGAGAAGCGCGACTATCCCGTCGTGTTCGCGTCGCTTTATATTTTCTCGCTGGTCGGACTGTTCGTCGGAATTCTATCCGACTTCGTCTACACCCTTGTCGATCCGCGCATCGATTTCGAGACGCGTGAGGTCTGAGCCGATGGATCAGAAAACCGACAAGGATGCGGTCGTGACGACAACTCCCCGCGAGTTGACGCGCTTCCAACGCTTCAAGCGCCGATTCCGTCTGTCGCCCGTCAACCGGCGGCGGCTGGAACGCTTCAAGGCGCACAAGCTTGGCTATCGTTCGTTCGTGATTTTCGCCGGGCTGTTCCTGGTTTCGCTCTTTGCGGAGTTCATCGCCAACGACCGGCCGCTGATCGTCAGCTACAAGGGCGAAATCCTGTTTCCGGTGCTTGTCGATTATCCGGAAGAGAAGTTCGGCGGATTCCTTGCGGTCACGGATTACCGCACGCCCGACATCGCGAACGAGATCAACGCAAACGGCTGGATGATCTGGCCGCCGATCCGGTATTCCTACGACACGATCAACAAGGATTATCCCGGACGCATAGGCACCGGCGGCATTTGCCTCGGCTATCCGGCGCCGCCGCCTTGGGCCTCATCAATGAAGCTCTGCGACGCGCCAGCGGATCAACTAGCGCGCTTTCACGAGCTCGGGAATACCAACTGGCTGGGACTCGACAGCCAGGGACGCGATGTCGTTGCGCGCGTCATCTACGGATTCCGGGTTTCGGTCCTATTTGGTTTGCTGCTGACCATCGTGTCATCGGCACTCGGCATCGTCGCGGGCGCCGTGCAGGGCTATTTCGGCGGCAAGGTCGATCTCATCTTCCAGCGGCTGCTCGAAATCTGGAACTCGATACCGGAACTGTTCGTGCTGCTGATCCTGTCATCGCTGTTCGTGCCGGGATTCTGGACGCTGCTCGGCATTCTGATGATCTTCAGCTGGACGTCGCTCGTCGGGCTTGTCCGCGCCGAATTCCTGCGCGGCCGCAATCTCGAATACGTGCGGGCGGCGCGAGCGCTCGGGCTTTCCGACTGGCAGATCATCTTCAAGCATCTCCTGCCGAATGCGACGGTCGCGACGCTGACCTTCCTGCCCTTCAAGCTGTCGGGCGGCATCGCGGCCCTGACGGCGCTCGACTTCCTGGGGCTTGGCATGCCGCCCGGATCGCCGTCACTCGGTGAACTATTGCTCGAAGGCAAGAAGCATCTCGAAGCGCCGTGGCTCGGCATCTCGGGCTTTATCTCCGTATCGATCATCCTGTCGCTGGCGATCTTCATGGGTGAAGCGGTGCGCGACGCGCTCGATCCGCGCAAGACGTTCCGGATGCAGGGGAAGGAATGATGGCCGGTACCGCTCCACTCGTCGACGTGCGTAATCTCTCGGTCGCTTTTGGCGACGGCACTGATGACGTGCGTGTCGTCAAAGGCGTCTCTTTCCATATCGGCAAGGGCGAGATCGTTGCGCTCGTCGGGGAATCGGGCTCCGGCAAGACCGTCTCGGCGATGTCGATCCTGCAGCTTCTTCCGACGTCCGCGTCGTACCCGACAGGCGAAATCCTGTTCGAAGGCAAGGACATCCTGAAAGCCAACGAAGCGCAGCTACGCGCTATCCGAGGCAAGCGGATTTCGATCATCTTCCAGGAGCCGATGACAACGCTCAATCCCCTGCACACGATCGAGGTGCAGGTGGGTGAGATCATCAAGCTGCATCAGAAGCTTTCCGACAGTGATACACGCGCACGCGTCGTCGAGCTTTTGACCAAGGTCGGCATTCGCGATCCCGAGAAACGGCTTTCCGCCTATCCGCATCAGCTTTCCGGCGGCCAGCGGCAGCGCGTGATGATCGCGATCGCGCTTGCCAACCAGCCCGATCTTCTCATCGCGGACGAACCGACGACGGCGCTTGATGTCACGATCCAGGCGCAAATTCTGGAGCTTCTGAAGGCGCTACAGAAAGAGATGGGCATGGCGATGCTGCTCATCACGCACGATCTCGGCATCGTCCGGCGCATGGCCGAGCGCGTCTACGTGATGAAGAACGGCGAAATCGTCGAGACGGGAAATACGGAAGACGTTTTCGTTGCGCCGAAGCATCCCTATACGCGGCATCTGATCGAAGCCGAGCCCAAGGGCGAACCGCCTGCCGTCGATACGTCCCGCCCCGTCGTCGTCGAGACAGACAATCTCAAGGTCTGGTTTCCGATCAAGCGCGGCTGGTTGCAGCGGACGGTCGACTACGTCAAAGCGGTCGACGGTCTTTCGATGAAAGTGCGCGCGGGAGAAACGCTCGGCGTCGTCGGAGAGTCGGGCTCGGGCAAGACGACGCTCGGACTGGCGATCCTGCGGCTGCTCTCGTCCGAGGGGCCGATCGCCTACGTCGGCAACCGCATCGACGGTCTCAACAGCAAGCAGATGCGGCCGCTGCGCAAGGAAATGCAGATCGTCTTCCAGGACCCTTACGGGTCGCTGTCGCCACGTCTGACCGTCGAGCAGATCATCGAAGAAGGTCTTCTCATTCAGAACCCGGAACTCGACGAAGACAGCCGGCATGAGCGTGTTACGACGGCACTCCGCGAGGTCGGGCTCGATCCGGCGACACGCGACCGCTACCCGCACGAATTTTCAGGCGGGCAGCGCCAACGCATTGCCGTTGCGCGGGCCATGGTCCTGAAACCGAAGTTCGTCATGCTCGATGAGCCGACGAGCGCGCTCGATATGAGCGTGCAGGCGCAGATCGTCGATCTTCTACGGGACCTGCAGAGAAAGCGTGATCTCGCCTATCTGTTCATCAGCCACGACCTCAAAGTCGTCAGAGCGTTGTGCAACTACGTGATCGTGATGAAAAACGGCAAGGTCGTCGAGGAAGGTCCGGCGCGGGAGATCTTCGATCATCCGAAGGACGACTATACGAAGGCCCTGCTTGCCGCGGCGTTCGACATCAAGGTCGCGCATCGCGCAGCACTCACGACGTGAGTTTTCAGCGAGGGAATCCCATCGCATGGCTGAGAAAACGCTGACGCACTATCACGCCCCAAATACACGTTCGTTCACGATCCGGTGGCTGTTCGAAGAACTCGGCGCGCCGCACGAGCTGAAAGTTCTCAACCTCAAGAAGGGCGAGCACAAAACGCCCGAACATCTGGCGATCAATCCGATGGGCAAGGTCCCTGCGGTCGTGCACGGCACCACGCCGATCACCGAGGTCGGAGCAATCGCAATCTATCTGGCCGATCTCTTTCCCGAAGCCGGCCTTACTCCGGCAATCGGCGATCCCGAACGCGGAACGTACTTGCGGTGGATTATCTTCAATCAGAGCGCGGTCGAACCGGCGCTATGCGATTTCGCGTTGAAGCGAGAACCGGGGCAACCGTCGATGATGCCGTATGGCACATACGGCGAGACGGTGGACGCGCTTGCCGGAGCACTCTCCAAAGGCCCTTACATCCTCGGCGAACGATTTTCTGCGGCTGATGTCGTCGTCGGATCGGGCGTGCGCTGGATGCTGATGTTCAAGCTGCTGCCCGAACGCCCGGAATTTACGAGCTATGCCGATCGCGTGA
This sequence comes from Hyphomicrobium sp., assembly GCA_035547255.1. Taxonomy (GTDB): domain Bacteria; phylum Pseudomonadota; class Alphaproteobacteria; order Rhizobiales; family Hyphomicrobiaceae; genus Hyphomicrobium_B. Next base: position 37,752 of record DASZVX010000028.1, on the reverse strand, counting down.
CGCACCGGCCGGCGTTCGTCCGCGCGATGACGAAAGACGCCGAGCTTGCGAAAGTGCTCGCAGCCTAGACTTTCACACGGCTGTGGATATTTTCTCCGACAGCGCGCAATTCGACATCGCCCCGTATTTGCGGTCTCTGGCCGCTGCCGAAGGCTCTATTCGCGTCAGCCGACTTAATTTCATACTTTATTCAGGCCAGGGTCTGGTCTCTGCCGCATAATTGCCGCACCTACCCCTCTTTTGCTCGCGAGATTAGTGAGCCGCATGTCCGACTCGCGGCAGTGATGCGCGTTGGCGTCAGAATTCGAGAGGACCTCAATGATTTCGTCCCGACAGGCGGCTATTGCAGCAGCTTCGCTCTTATCGGCTTTCATCCTGGTGCCGACCGCAACTTTTGCGGACGACAAATCGCCTCCCGGTGACGCGTCCCAGAAGGACCATAACAAAAAGGGCGCGCACGGAAAGGACGGCGGCGGGCAGCAGCAAGCGCCACGGGAGGAAAAACACCGCGGTGGTCCGCAGGGCGCGAAGCCTCAAGGCGGGACGCTCGGACAGCCGCCGCGGCCGCAGCAACGCAATCAGGGTTTCGGAAACAATCCGCAACCGAACAGGCCGGCGCTCGCGCCCGGCAACAACAACAGAAATAACAACAAGCCTGCCTTTACGCAGCAGCCGCCAAGGCCACCGGTCGCACAGCCTCCTGTTATCAATGCGGTGCCGAAGACCCCGGTTGTTCCGCCAAACACGCTTTCGAAAGAGCGCACGCAGAACCAATTCAATGCAGGTGACCACGGCAAGCGGGACCAGAAGCATTTGGGCGATCAAGCGCCGGGCTTGCGGCCTGTACCTGGGCCGGCGAACAGGCCGGGTTCGGCACCCGTCAACGGGCCTGGATCTGCCCCGGGACCCAACAACAGGCCGGCGCTCGCGAATCCGACGAACGTTCCGCCTCGGCCAAATGCCCCGCCTTCCTCATTCGGCGCGGCGTCTCCAAACCGCGCGACGAATCTTCCGAGGCCTCCGTCTCCGGCGGATGCCCGAAAACGCTTCGACAATCTCCGCAAGGCGCGAACAGAGAAGACCCTCTCTGGCGGCGGCGTCGTGATCAATGAGCCGGGCAACCGGACGATCATCAAGCAGAACAACCGTTTCGTCATCCAGCATGACGAGACGGAGCGGCTACGGCGTGTCGCCCCGAATGCGCGCTTCGAAAAGGGCAAAGGCGGCACCAACATTGCCGTCATCGACCGGCCAGGAAACGTGAAAATCTATTCCGAGACGGACGCAAGCGGAAATCTGATCCGGAGATACCGGCGTGGGCCTGACGGCCGCGACGTGATGATTATCGACAACCGCCGCAGACGGAATGACGGCGGCATCGGACGAGACATCGCTGCGGGCGTCGGGATCGGCATTGGCGTCGTGGCCGGTGCGGCAATCCTGAACTCCATGCTGGATGTGCCGCCGCCTCGCGTGCGCATTCCGCGCGACCAGTACATCGTCGAATACGACGGCGCGAGCGACGAAGATGTCTATGATGCGCTGAGCGCGCCGCCTGTAGATGACTTCAGAGATCACTACACGCTCGATGAGATCCGCGCGACGGCGGCCCTTCGCGATCGTATGCGTCGCGTCGACCTCGACGACATCAACTTCGAGTTCGGTTCATGGGAAGTCGACCCGGGCGAATACGGCAAGCTCGAGCGCGTCGCGCGCGCCATGAAGCGCGTAATCGCCCGTAACCCGGAGGAGGTCTTCATGATCGAGGGCTACACCGATGCCGTCGGCTCGCCGGAAGACAACCTGTCGCTTTCCGATCGGCGCGCCGAATCCGTTGCGGAGGTTCTGACCGAAGAGTTCCAGGTGCCGTTCGAGAACCTGGTCACTCAGGGCTACGGCGAGGACTATCTCAAGGTTCCGACGCAACAGGCGGAACGCCTGAACCGGCGCGTCGCCGTCCGCCGCATTACGCCACTGCTGGCGCGCGGAGATGAACCGCCCGGCCGCGCCGTTCCTCCTCCGGGCGACCGCGAAGAGCGGTATGAACCCGGACCGAGCGGCCCGGACCCGGATTGATCTAAAAGAAAAGGCGCATCTCAACGATGCGCCTTTTTTCTTTTGTCCCGTTCATCGGCGCTCGTCTCGATTGCCGCCTGAACAGATCAGTTGGAAGCGGCAGGACGCCACCCCGCCGCGAGCGCTTCGGCTTCGGAACAAAACCACCGCTCGCCGCGAGACAGATCGATCTTCACCCGGCCATACCAGGGGCTCCATGGCATATGGTAGATGTGGCCATGCGATGAGATGTTGCCCTTGATCGCGCAGCCGCCCGGTGCGGACGTTTCGGAGACCTGCCACTCTTTGTGTCTGAAATTCCAAGGTGCTTCGGCAGGACCCTGCCAGACGCCGACCTTTCTTTCGCGCGCATCGGCTTCGACGGCGACATACGCGCGGGAGTACCTGACAAACGCCCACGCCATTCCGGCGCGGACCATCGCTTCGTTGATATTGGTGCCTTCCTCGAAGCAGGTCGCGAGCGAGCGATGGTAGAGATCGCTACCGGTGCGGTCGCAGGCGAGATCCATCTGCCGCACCATTGTCCGCAGGAACGCCGCCGCGGCCTTGCCGCAGTCCCAGGTTTCGCCGGTCGCGGTCTGGCACGTCTGAGCCAGCTCCGGTGCATCGATGCCTTCGAGGCGAACGCGCGTCTGGCCGACGTCGAGCGTATCTCCGTCGACGACGCGGGCCTGGCCGGTAATGATCGCCGGATCGTTCGCTCCTGGTCCGGTCACCGCTAGCGCACTGTTTGGCACGGAGAGCAGTGCCGCGGATGCAGCGAAAAACGCACCGGTCTTTCGACCGGTGCGGCTGAGTTTGGCGGACAGGACGAACGCCACAAAGTTCATGACGACGAGACTCGGTGAGTCGTGTGTCACAACCTTGGCGGACTCGTGGTCTTGTTATGCAATCATATATTGCAAACGCAACCGGGAGACGGTTGCCGGACGGCCGCGCAAAATCAGGGCTTAGCGAGTTGCAGATAGCCCGATTACCGATTGCAGACCGCGCGCGTCGCTGAGGTTCGCACCGCGCGTCGTCGTTCCGCTCAGATTTGCGCCATCGAGATTGGCCCCTGAGAAATTGGCGCCGCCCAGCCGGGCACCGCGCAGATTCGCATGCGTCAGGTCGGCTCCGGCGAAATTCGCGTTTTCCAGGCTGTTCATGCTGAGGTTGGCGCCGCTCAGGTTCGCGCCCGTGAAATTCGCCGCGGCGAAGGTCGCCATGGGGGTGATCAATACTTCTTCCCGCGGATCACGCGGGCCGAAGATTGCCGATGCCAGATCGGCCTCGCTGAAATCCACGCCGTCAAACCTGCCGTTCAGGTTGGCACCGACCATCCGCGCGCCCTTGAACGACAGTATCGGTTGCCGCGGCACTTCCATATCAACGAACACGTTCGGCCTGAGTATGCTGGCCCCCGAGAGGTCGGCGCCGGACAAATCCGTTCCGATCAGCGTCGCGCGATCGAGCCGCGCCGATTTGAGGCTCGCGCCCGAAAGATTCGCGCCCGCCAAATCGGCACCATAGAGATTCGCGCCGTCGAGCTTCGCCTTTTTGAAGTCGAGTCCGCTCAGATCGAGGCCAGAAAGGTCTTTGTTTGTGAGATTCGGCGTTCTACCCTCGGGCACGGCAAAGAGGAACGCCGTCACCTGCCGGGCCGTCATGTCGGCCGCAGACGCCTCCGACGTTGCCACGGAGCAGAGCATGATCCATGCAAGTGCTTTCAACATGTCAGACATCCGTCCTCCGCGGCGATAAAACGTCCGAAGCTTAAACGACGGATCATATAATGGCCGGATGTTCCACGTACCAGCCAGCAGCCGCCTTTTGAGGATTTGAATGGGACCGCAACCCCCTGGCCTGCCACCGCAGCTTCCCGGCTCAAGGGGAAACTATGTGCGGGCGCCACTCGGTTCGGGCCCGCGCCGACGCCCACCGCCTCCGCCGCGACGGCGAAGCGGGCTTTTGCTCGGCGTCGTGTATTTCTTCCTTTTCGTGCTTCTCGTCGGCGGAGCGGGCATCGCCTACCTCGTTCTCAATCCGCCGAGCGATTTCATCCGGCAGCGCATTGCCGACGAAGTTCGCACCACGACGGGGCGCGAACTCGTGATGGCGGGGCCCGCGTCGTTCACGTTCTATCCGACGATCGGTATATCGCTCAAAGATGTGTCGCTGTCGGGCCCGCCGGGCATGGACGGGAAGCTCGTCCAGATACCGGCCTTGAATGTTAGCGTCAGCCCGTCGGCGCTGCTTTCCAGGCGCGCCGAAATTCATTCGCTGGTTCTCAAAAACCCTACCTTCGATTTTCGCATCGGCAAGGATGGACGGAAGAACTGGCACTTCGCGTCCGGCGCAACGCCAATCCGCTATGCGGAGCTTCAGACGCCGGGTACGCGGCGCGATGCTGAACCTTTCGAGATGGCAGCTGCGGACACGGCGCCCGCCGCATCGGCGCGTATCTCCATGGGCGATGTCCAGCTCGATGACGTCAGGATCGAAGGCGGTACGTTCCGCTTCACCGATGAGCGCACGGGGCGAATTGAGCAGGTCGGCGATGTCAACGTGAAGTTCGGACTTCCGTCGCTGAGCAAGCCCCTCTCCGCGACGGGCAATTTCGCGTGGCACGACAAGCGGCTCGATTTCGACGGCACCGTGACGGATGTGCTCAACATCAATAAGCGACAGCCGACACATCTTGCTTTCAACGCGAAGAACGACGTGTTGACTGCGTCATACGACGGCAGCGTTCTCGTCGATGACGGCGTTGCTCTCGACGGTCAGGTCAAGGCGCAATCGGATTCGGCGCGCGCGCTCGCGCAATGGTTCGGCAAGCGGCTTCCGCCCGTTTCCGGATTTGGCCCGCTGTCGATCCAGGGAACGCTGAAATCGAGCGACAACGTCACCGATTTCCAGAATGCGCTCTTCGGGCTTGACGGCGCATCGGCCAAAGGAACCATCCGGGTCACGACGGGCGGCGTCCGACCGTTCGTCGATGCCAACCTCGCGATCACCGAACTCGATCTCAACAAGTACCTGACGAGCGCGGTCACGGGTGTCCTCGCGACGGAGAACGGTGGCGCGTCCAATGCAGCTCCAGCCACGGCGCCTTCGCCCGCTCCGAATTCCAGCGGCAGCTCACCCAAGCAGCCCGACGCAATCGAAAAGCTGCTCAACGCTCCGGCGACCAAGGTCTATGGCGCAGTCCAGCGCGCCGGGTGGTCGAGCGAGAAACTGAACCTGACGCTCCTCGGAATCGCCGACGGCAACGCGCGCGCGAACGTCGGGAAAATCCGCTTCAAGAACATGACGCTCGGCCGGTCGTCCGTCGCGCTCGCGATCAAGAACAACAACATGCAGGCCAACTTCGACGACGTGGAGCTTTACGAGGGACACGGCAAAGGCGTTCTGACGCTCGACGGCTCGGCGGGTACGGCCAATCTCAGCACGAACATCAATCTCCAGGGCGTTTCGGCACTGCCGTTCCTGAAGGATGCCGCCAATTTCGAATGGCTCGCCGGCAAGGCGAACGTGGCGCTGCAGCTTACCGCGAACGGCCAAAGCCAGCTTCAGATCGTCGAAAGCCTCAACGGCAACGCGGCGTTCCGCTTTTCGGACGGAGCCGTCGTCGGGTTCAATCTGCCCGGAGCATTGCGCGGACTGTCGCACGCCGATTTCTCGGGCTTCAGGAAATCACCGTCGGAGAAGACCGATTTCAGCGCCCTCGGCGCCTCTTTCACCGTTACGAACGGCGTCGCACAGAACCAGGATCTACAGCTCGCAAGCCCGATGTTGCGCGTGACGGGCTCCGGCACCATTCACATGCCCGAGCGAACCATCGATTACACGGTCAAGCCGAAGCTCGTCGCCTCGCTCGAGGGCCAGCAAGGCAAAGAGACGGCGTCCGGCATCGAGGTGCCGGTGCGAATCACGGGTTCGTGGGATCACCCGACCTATCGTCCCGACCTCAAAGGCGTGCTTTCGGACCCCGGCAAGACTGTCGAAGCGATCAGAGAGATCGGCAAGAAGCTCAAAGGCGACAACGGCGGCCAACTCGTCGATAAGATTTTCGGCAAGAGCGACGAAGATGCGACAGGAGCGACCGCGGACAGGAGGCAAAAGGCAAAGGCTCTGCTGAACAAGTTCCTCGGCAAGCAAGATAACTAGATTTTCTGCGGGTTTCTTGCGCTTTTGCGCAATCTGCGAATTGTTCCGAACGTCGCGCGCGGCAAGGCTTAAGTGCGTTCAGATGACGCCCCCAAATCGCTTCTGTTAAGTCACGGTAAAGTCAGGGCGAAAAAAAATTCGGCGTGGGGCAAAAAAAATCTTGCGTAGGGGGGGCATAGGCCTCATATGCACCCTCTCTCGTCTGTCCACCTGCCAACATGGTCGAGGTTTTCCAGAACCAATGAGGTAAGGAGCGGGCGAGTCAAACCTGTCTACTGGTTGGGGAGGGTCATATGGCCTTTAATGACACCCTCTTCCAATTGGGGATGGACTTGACTCGTTCAAGCACCGCCCAAAAGGAAGATCACTCGCGCGCTGCGTTCAACGCGGAAGTTCGGGATCCGGAAACGAGTCCGGTCGTCGAGCATAGCGTAAATACTGCAGGGACTACGGTCTTTATCGATCTCCACGGCGCCAAGCGCCTCGACGACGTCAAGTCGGCCGAGCGCGCAACGAAGCGCGCCGTCGAGACCCTGGGCCTCAAGCTCAAGAGTCTCCACCTTGACCGCGTCGCCGGTGGCGGCGTGTCGGGTGTCGCGCTCCTGAGTTCCGGGCACCTCTCTCTGCAGGCATGCTCGCGGACGGGCTTCGCGGCCGTCGACGCGCGTGGATGTGCAGGGCTGAAGCCGGAAGTGGCTTTGCTCGCTCTCGCGGACGCCTTCGGGGCACGCGAGGCGGTCATCCAGCGCAAGCGCACGCTGTCGGACCTCGACGTGCCGGCCTTGCGTGTGATTGCCAAAGCGCCACGCAAAGCTCAGCGCCAGCGGGCCCAGGCGAAGGCGGCTTAAGCCGCCTCGGCCTTTCTTCGACCAGCGACAGACGCCGCGATCGGACCTTCCGATCGCGGTCGTTGTGCTGCGTTCGATTATTCGGCCCGCGCCAGCACCTGCTCCAGGTTCCCAAGGAATTTCTGCCATCCGAATTTGGCGCCTTGGTAAGCCTGATTTTGATCCGGCTTGAACCCCACCTGCTCCATGCGCAGGTGCGTACCGGCGTCCGTGCGCGTGAGTGTCCAGGTCACAACGCTCTCGAGACCCATCGCGGCCCACGTGTAGGACAGCGTCTTATTCGGTTCGATTGCCACCACCTGACAATCGACAGCGCCCCACTCTCCGCGAAGTTGAAAACGATGCCCAGCGACTGGCTCGAAGTCGTTCTTCATCAGCCATTCCTCGATCAGGTGCGGTTGCGTCAGCGTGCGCCACACTTTCTCGGGCGGATAAGGAACATCGCGTTCGACAACGACGGAGCGCGTCTCATTTTCCGGTGTGCTCATCAGTCCATCCTTTTAAGCAAATCTTCGAGTTGATCGAAGCGGCTTTGCCAGAAACCCGTCATCTGGCTGGTCCAGTCGATCAGCGGCGCCAGCGCGGCGATGTGGGCGCGATAGTGCGTCTGGCGGCCGTCCTGGCGATCAAAAACCAATCCGGCGTGCTTCAAGATCGCGAGATGCTTTGAGACGGCCGGTTGCGAGATCTTTGCGCGCGCCGTCAGCGCTCCGACGGTTTGCTCCCCCTCGCGACAGAGCCGCTCGAAAATTGCCCGCCGCGTGGGGTCGGCGAGCGTTTTGAACAGGGCGTCATTTGCGTTCGGCATCTCAATCAATAACCTTCTGGTTATAGATTAAATTAATAACTATCTGGTTATGCGTCAGTCAAGGTCGAAAGCGGACCTACAGCGGCTCTTCGCTCAGGCGTGCCGCGTCCTTGGCTGGTTCAGCCGCTTTCAAGGCTTCCGTCGGCAGCAGCGACGCGCCTGACGACTTTGAAAGTTGCATGAACATGAACACGGACGATGCCGAGATCGCCGCGATCAGCAGGAAGACCGGCGGGAAGTGTCCTACGTCGATCGCGGTGCCGCCTTCGACCTTCTGCACGAGTTCCAGCCCTATCGCAGCGATCGTGACGCCGACCGATCCTGAAAGGTTCTGGCAGACGGATGCAAAGCTCGTCGCCCGGCTCAGCAATTCCGGCGGCACGTCGGCATAGGCAAGCGTGTTGAGGCTCGTGAACTGCAGCGAGCGCGACAAGCCTCCGGCGAGGAACAACAGGATGATCACAAGTGCCGGCGTGTCGATTGTAAAGACAGCGGGCAGCAAGGCGAACATGCTCGATATGATCGCGTTGATGAGCAGCACGCGGCGGAATCCGTAGCGGCGCAGGATCGTCGCGACCTGGGTTTTCATGAACAGTGCGCCGACGCCCGTGGCAAACGTCAGCATGCCCGACTGGAATGCCGTCAGGCCGAAACCCACCTGGAACAGCAGCGGCAGAAGGAACGGTCCAGCGCCGAGTCCGACGCGGAACAGGAAGCCGCCGACGACGCCCGCGCGATAGGTCTGGATCGACAGCAGCTTCAGATCGATGAGCGGTTCGGGAACGCGCAGCGCGTGCCAAACATAGGCGACGAGCAGCACCGCTCCTAACAAGGTGACGATCGCTATTGTCTCCGGCGTCGCGAGCCCGACGCCCATCAGCGTGACGCCGGTGAGAAACAGCGACAGGCCAGGGCCGATCAGCAGAAAGCCGCGAAGGTCGAAACCGGACGGCGTGTCTTCGCGCACATCGGGAATGAAGCGCGTGATCAGCGCTAGGCCGAACAGCGCCACGGGGATGTTGATCCAGAAGATCCAACGCCACGTGAAGTATGTCGTGATGAAGCCGCCGAGCGGCGGTCCGACGACGGGACCGACAAGCGCCGGGATAGAGAGCCATGCAATCGCGCCGATGATTTCCACGCGCGGCACCGTGCGCAGCACGATCAGGCGGCCGACCGGCGTCATCATCGCGCCGCCCATGCCTTGCAGCACGCGAGCCGCGACGAGCGAGACGAGGCTCGTCGACAGCGCGCAAGCGATGGAGCCGATCGCAAACACCACCATTGCCGCGCGGAAGACGTTTTTCGCGCCGAAGCGGTCCGCCATCCAGCCGGACGCCGGGATGAAAACAGCGAGCGCAAGCAGATATGTCGTAAGCGCCAGCTTGAGGTTAATGGGATTGACGTGGAGATCAGTCGCGATCGCAGGCAGCGAGGTCGCGAGCACCGTCGCGTCCATGTTCTCCATGAACAGGGCGGTTGCGACGATGAGCGGGATCAGATTGCGGCGAAGGAGTTCAGTCATCGGGCTCTCTAACATGCTTCCAAACGCCCGAAGCCCCGCATTCCGACGCGGTGGAAGCATCCGCAAGGGTGCGGCAAAAGCCCCAGGATTGCCGCCGGATAGTGCAACGTTACCCTGTTGAGTGGTGCAACCACACCCTAGAAAAGCTATTGCGCGGGCGTGGGCTCACAGCCAACCTGCCCACGAATGAACAAAGCAACAACAGCCCCCGGATTTCGCTGGACGACCCGTTCCGCTGAAGCCGAGCGGGCGAGCATTCGGGAAGCGCCTAAACATGCTCAGAAACAAAGTTGTTTCGGCTGATGAAGCCATTGCACGTATCCGTCAAGGCGATGTCATTGCGACCACCGGCTTCGTTCAGAGCTGTATTCCCGAAGCATTGCATGCCGCGCTCGAAAAGCGGTTCGTCGAAACGGGCGCGCCGCGTGATCTGACACTGATCATGTGTGCAGGCGCCGGCGACAGCAAAGGCCTCGGCACCGGGCGTCTCCATCACGAAGGTTTGCTGAAGCGCGTGATCGCGGCCAACTTCGGGCGCATGCCGAAAGTCGCCGCCGCCGCGCAGGAAGACAAAATCCAAGGCTATAACCTGCCGCAGGGCGTGATTTCGAAGCTCTATCGGAGCTGCGCGTCGGGCAGCCCTGGCCTGTTCACGAAAGTCGGCTTGCACACCTATGTCGATCCGCGCCTCGGCGGCGGCAAGGTCAACTCGGTGACGAAAGAAGATCTCGTCAGGCTCGTCGAAGTCGAAGGCAAGGAGTGGCTGTTCTACAAGGCTACGCCGATCGACGTTGCACTCATTCGCGCGACGAGCGCTGATCCCAACGGCAATCTCAGCATGGAAAAAGAGGCGCTGACGCTCGACGTCCTGGCGCAGGCAATGGCCGCACACAACAACGGCGGCGTCGTCATCGCGCAGGTCGAACGTCTTGTCGCCGACGGCTCGATCAAGCCGAAGGACGTGAAAGTTCCGGGCATCCTCGTCGATTGTGTCGTCGTTGCGGAAACGCCCGAGTTGCACCGCATGAATTACGGCGTCATGTACGATCCGGCGCTCGCGGGCGAAGTTCGCGTGACCGTCGACAGCTTGCCGAAGATGAAGCTCGATGAGCGCAAGATCATCGCGCGGCGCGCGTCGTTCGAATTGCCTCCGAACGGCGTCATCAATCTCGGCGTCGGCGCGCCTGACGGTGTCGCGAACGTCGCGAACGAAGAGAAGGTCACGCCCTACCTCGTGATGACGACGGAAGCGGGCGCGGTCGGAGGCGTGCTGGCGGGCGGATCGAGCTTCGGCTCATCGGCCAACGCCCATTCGATCCTCGATCAGAACCAGATGTTCGACTTCTACCACGGCGGCGGTCTCGATCTGACCTGCCTCGGCATGGCGGAATGCGACAGCCTCGGGAACGTCAACACCAGCAAGTTCGGCGGCCGCCTCAACGGCTGCGGCGGCTTCATCGACATTTCGCAGAATGCGCGTGCGGTGGTCTTCGCGGGCACCTTCACGGCGGGCGGCCTCGAGGTCGCCATCGAGGACGGCAAGCTCAAAATCATCAAGGAAGGCCGCTCCAAGAAGTTTGTGAAGCAGGTCGAGCAGGTGACCTTCTCGGGCCAGTACGCAGCGCAGAAATCGCAGCCGGTGCTCTACGTCACGGAGCGCTGCGTGTTTCAGCTGACCGACCACGGCCTCGAGCTGATCGAGGTTGCGCCGGGCATCGACATCGAGCGCGATATTCTTCCGCACATGGCGTTCAAGCCGCACATTCATAAGCCGATCACGATGAATCCGGCGATCTTCCGCGATACGCCGATGGACCTTCTTGCGGATCTTCTGAACCAAAAGCTTTCTGAACGCCTCACCTACGATGAGAAACGCAACGTCCTGTCCGTCAATCTCAGCGCCTGGAGCGTGCGTAAGAAGAGCGATATCGCAGACCTGCAGAAGGCGATTGCGGGAGCGTGCGAAAAGGCGGGCCAGCGCGTCAATACGCTGATCAATCAGGACGGCTGCCGGATCGCCGAGGACCTTTACGACGACTACGCCGACATGGTCGCATATCTCTCGAAGAACCATTATGCGCGGACCGCACGCTACGCGACGAGCGCGCTCACGCGACAGAAGCTGCAGGATGCATTGCGGCGGCGCGGTCTTCAAACGCGCGTCTTCGAGAGCGCCGAAGAGGCTAACGCCTCGCTTGAGCAGATGGCTGCTGAGTAAGCCAAACAGGCTTTTCAAACGGACTGTTTTCCACGTGGCTGGGGCTCACCCCGGCCACGTTTGTTTTTGGCAGTTCATTCCCCCGCCGCGGCTCGAGGGGCGGCAAGGCCGCCGCTCTTGATGAGGGTTAACGGCGTCGCCATCTATCTGACCGTTTCATTCAATCGTCAGGTGGGTCATGGAATATCCAATTTTCCGCGTCCTGGACGAAACAGGCGCCGACACCGAGCGCAGTAGCTACCAGGAAACTGACAGGCACGACGACGCGGCGCTGATGGACGCCTACAGCAATGCTGTCGTCAATGTCGTCGACCGCGTTTCGCCAGCCGTCGTCCACGTGCAGGTTCGCGGAACGCGCAACGGACGCATGAGCCGGGGCTCGGGCAGCGGTGTTATCGTTTCGCCCGACGGACTTGTGCTCACGAACAACCATGTGATCGACGGCGCTCAGAACATCAGCCTATTGCAAGGCGACGGGCAGAGGTTCGGCGCGCGCCTTGTCGGCCGCGATCCGGATACGGATCTGGCGGTGCTGCGTGCCGAAACGTCGGAGCGCCTGCGGTATGCCCGGCTTGCCGATTCCAAGACGCTGCGGCCAGGGCAGATCGCGATCGCCATCGGCAACCCGCTCGGTTTTCAGTCGACGGTGACGGCCGGGATCATCAGCGCCGTCGGGCGCTCGCTCAGGGCTGAGAACGGTCGGCTGATCGACGACGTCATCCAGACCGACGCGGCGCTCAATCCGGGGAACTCCGGCGGGCCGCTGGTCAACTCCGCAGGGCATGTGATCGGCATCAACACGGCGACGATCATGGGCGCGCAGGGCCTTTGCTTTGCCGTCGCGTCGAACACGGCGGAATACGCGCTGATGCAGATCCTGGCGCACGGACGCGTTCGGCGCGGCGTGATGGGCATCGTCGCCGAGCACGTCGTGCTGCCGCAAAGCGCGTGCCATCGTCACGGCTTGGAGCAAGCAAGCGGTATCGGCATTCGCTCGGTGCAGCAGGGCGGACCGGCCGAGCAGGCCGGCCTTGTTGCCGGAGACATTCTGATTGCGCTCGATAGCGTGCCGACTGCGGCTGTCGACGATGTGGCGCGCGTGCTCGACGCGAAGCGCATCCGTCAGAAGGTTGCCGCGCACGTGCTCCGCAACGGCGAGAAGCTCGAATTCTCGATCGTGCCGGAAGAGAGAAGTTGATTGCGGGCGGCTCTTCTTCGAGCGAGCCGCCCGTGTCGCACGTTTATTCCCGCGTCATGCCCTTGGCGGACAGCTCTTCAAGGTATTTGCCCCAGCGTGCATCTTTCTCGCGACCGAGAAGGTGCAAGTAACCCCAGGTGTAAAGACCGGTGTTGTGACCGTCGTCGAAGGCGATGCGCGTCGCGTAATTGCCGACCGGCGTGATGCCGACGATCTTGACGTGCTTCTTTTTCGGCACCGTGATCCGCTGCGACGGCGAATGACCCTGAACCTCGGCCGAAGGGCTGACGACGCGCAGGAATTCGGCCGACAAGTCGAACGTGCGCCCGTCCGGGAATGCGGCCTTCAACGTCTTTCCGCCATCGACCAGCTCGAGATGCGGGGGCGGCGTCAGCGTGCCCTTGGCGCGTTCGACTTCTTCCCAGACGTGGGCTGCGAGATCACGGAAGATCTGCGCGTATTTGCTTTCCGGCTCCGCGACCGTCACGGGCTTGCCGGTGTCCGACGTTGCGCGGATGTCCATGTGCAGCGGGACTTCGCCGAGGAACGGCACGCCGAGCTTCTTCGCTTCGTCGCGCGCGCCGCCATGTCCGAAGACATCCGAGCGCTCGCCGCACTTCGGGCACAGGAAGTAGCTCATGTTCTCGACGATGCCGAGGATCGGCACTTCGACGCGCTTGAACATCGAGATGCCTTTGCGCGCATCGATCAGCGCCAGGTCTTGCGGCGTCGAGACAATGACCGCGCCTGAGAGCGGTACGCCTTGCGAAATCGACAGCTGAACGTCGCCGGTGCCGGGCGGCATATCGATGATGAGCGCATCGAGATCGCCGGTGCTGCCCGCCCAATCGGTTTCGCGCAGCATCTGGCTCAGTGCCGAGACAACCATCGGTCCACGCCAGACGACGGGCGTGTCTTCGTCGACGAGGAAGCCCATCGACATGACTTTCAGACCCCAACCCTCCAACGGCTTGATGACCTTGCCGTGCGCAACCTGCGGCTTCCCGGAAACCCCAAGCAGGCGCGGCTGCGAGGGGCCGTAAATGTCGGCGTCGATAATGCCGACCTTCAATCCGATGGCCTGCAGCCCCAGCGCGACGTTGGCGGCTATCGTCGATTTACCGACGCCGCCCTTGCCCGATGCAACCGCAATGATGTGCTTCACGCCGGGAACGGGCTGGGATTTGACGCCTTGCCCAGCAGAGGCCGCCGCCGCGGCTTGGCGGGGGCCTGCGCCATCGCCCGTTGCGCCCTTGGCACGCGCCGCCTGAACGCGCGGATGCTCGGCTCGTCCGATCGGCAAGACCGTACGCTGCTTCGGCTTTGGCGCCGCCTCGCTCGCTTCTCCCGTCAGCACGGCGGTGACGCCCTGCACGCCTTTGACGTCCGATACGACCTTCTCGGCTGCAAGACGCAACTGCTCGAGTTCTTCGGCGCGGTCTGCCGGAACCGTAATCGAAAAGTAGACGCGGTCGTCCTTGATCAGAACTTCCGAAATGAGACCCAGATCAACGATGTTGCTCGTGAGGTCGGGGCCCTTGACCCGGCGAAGTGCCGCGAGCACCTCGGCTTTTTCAAACGCCATGTGGGGAAATCTCCTGTGCGCGGCGAAACCACTGCGCGAACCAATCCGATGTCACGTTCGATATAAGTCGATGCGGGGAAGGATGGAAGCCGGACACGCGCGGCCAATGGGCCGGGCCGGAGTTTGTCGGAGCGCAAGTTGCGGCGCCGCGGAAGGATGCTAAAGCGTCGTATATGGCAGGTCATAACCACATCCTCGGTGTCATCCTGGCAGGCGGGCAATCACGCCGTTTCGGCGGTGGCGATAAAGGCATGGCCGATCTCGCCGGTGAGCCGGTGCTGTCTCGCGTCATCGGGCGCTTTCGTCCGCAGGTCGGCCAGCTGATCCTGAACGTTAACGGCGATGCACAGCGCTTTCACCGCTTCAATCTTCCAACCATTGTCGACCAGGAAAACGCCGGACTCGGGCCACTCAGCGGCATTCTTGCAGCCCTCGACTGGCAAAATCAGCATGCGCACGATTGCACGGCGGTCGCGACGGTTTCGACGGACGTGCCGTTTCTCCCCCCCGATCTCGTCCAACGGCTTGATGCCGAACGCGGCGACGGCATCGCAATCGCAACTTCCGGTGGCCGGCGTCATCCGACTATCGCGATTTGGCCGGTTACAGCGCGCCCGGCGGTTGCCGACGCGCTTCAGCAGCGTCGCCTCAGTGTCAACGCCCTCACGGAGCGGCTGAACGCAGTTGCGGTGCCGTTCGCGATGCGCGACATTGACGGCACGACGATGGACCCCTTCTTCAACGTCAACACGCCGGACGATCTCGCCGCCGCCCGCGCCCTGGTCGGCAAATCCTGAAAGATGGACATGGCCACACATTCACACTCCCAAATCCCCTCGATGCCGCTTTTTGGGATCGCGGGCTGGTCGAACTCCGGCAAGACGACGCTGATTGAAAAGCTGGCGCGGTATTTCACGGACCGAGGTTTGCGCGTCGCAACAATCAAGCACACGCATCACAAGTTCGACATCGACGCCCCGGGTAGCGATACGCAACGGCATCGCGCCGCGGGAGCGGCTGAAACGGCAATCGTGTCGGGTTCTCGCGTTGCGATCGTCGAGGAGATCGATGCGGCCGGAGAACCGGCGCTTGAGGCTGTTGCGGCCCGTCTCAGACCGGCCGACGTCATTCTGGTCGAGGGCTACAAATCGGCGGCGATTCCGAAAATCGAGGTCCGACGGGCCGCCGTCGCGCCCGAGAAGCTGCTCGCAGCCAACGATCCGCTGGTGCTCGCCATTGCGTCCGACTACGAAGTCGATGGCCACGAGAAACCAGTTTTTAACCTCGATGATATCGCCGGGATCGCCGCGCTGATCGAAAAAACCCTGGAACTTGGCACGAGCCTGCGCCAACGGGCATGACGGCCATGCGGCCGGGCGGACCCTTGCCGTTCAGTCCGCAACCGCCGATATTAACAAAAACGACAGAAGGTTTAGCAGAAGCTTTGGTTACTGATCAGCCAGCAGAGGGTGGGGGGCGTCTCATCGACCCCTTCGGCCGGGAGATCGAATACCTGCGCGTGTCGGTCACCGACCGTTGCGATTTCCGCTGCGTCTATTGCATGTCCGAGCATATGACGTTTCTTCCGAAACGCGATCTCTTATCGCTGGAAGAACTCGACCGGCTGTGCGCCGCTTTCGTCCGGCACGGCGTCAAGAAGCTTCGGATCACGGGCGGAGAACCGCTCGTTCGCAAGAACATCATGTGGCTTTTCCGGGCCCTCGGCCGACATCTGGAAAGCGGCAACCTGCACGAGCTTACGCTGACGACCAACGGCAGCCAGCTTGAGAAATATGCTGGCGACCTGAAGGCTGCCGGCGTCGAACGGATCAACGTCTCGGTCGATACGATCGACCCGGTCAAATTCAAGACCATCACGCGGTGGGGCGACCTCGCGACCGTGATGCGCGGGATCGATGCGGCGGAAAAGGCCGGCATCAAGATCAAGATCAACGCCGTGGCGCTCAAGGACGTCAACGAGGATGAAATCGCCGATTTGATCCGCTTCGCGCATGGGCGCGGCGCCGACATGACGCTGATCGAAACGATGCCGCTCGGCGACATCGGCGAAGACCGCACATCACAATATCTGCCGTTGTCGGTTGTCAGAGCACGGCTGATGGACCACTTCACGCTGCAGGACAGTCCGTACCGTACGGGCGGCCCAGCGCGCTACGTCACCATCAAGGAGACGGGTGGACGTCTCGGCTTCATTACGCCGCTCACGCACAATTTCTGCGAAAGCTGTAATCGCGTCCGCCTCACCTGCACGGGCACGCTTTTCATGTGTCTCGGCCAGGAAGATGCCGCCGACCTTCGCGCGCCGCTCCGCGCATCGGGAGACGATGCGCTGCTCGATGCCGCCATTACCGAAGCGATTGCGCGAAAGCCGAAGGGGCACGATTTCGTTATCGACCGGCGTACGAAAAAGCCGTCCATCGCGCGCCATATGAGCGTCACCGGCGGCTGAGCGCGCACTGCGGAATTACGCAAGTGCCGCTCTTACGACCTGCTTGATCTGCTCGAGTGTGAATGGCTTTGCAATCGACAGCAGTCGGCGCGCACGAAGCCGTGCGGCGCGCTCGAGCTGATCGGAAAACCCGGACATCAGAACCACGGAAAGACCGGGCTTCGCCGCAAGCGATTTTTCAGCAAGCGTAATGCCGTCGAGTTGGGGCATGTCGACGTCCGTCACGAGCAGATCGACCGAACTGCCGTTCGCGTTGATGAAATCGAGGGCTTCGAGACCATCCGACGTTACGTGGACGGCGTGACCTTCGGCACTCAGGGCGCGCCGAACCAGATCGCGCACGGCGGCGTCATCGTCTGCAAGCAGGATCGTCGCCATGTCACCGCACCTCGTTCGAGCCACCTAACGGTCAGATCAGTCGACGAGCCGTCCGACGAAGGGCAGCTCCCTATAGCGATGCCCCACGTCCATGCCGTACCCGACGACAAACACGTCGGGGCATGTAAACGCGCAATAGTCCGGCTCGATCGAAACGGCACGCGGCGCCTGCTTGTCGAGCAGCACGCAGGTTTCGATCTGGGCCGCGCCTCGCGCCGAAATCAGATCCTTCGCGAAGGCCAGGGTGCGGCCTGAATCAAGGACGTCGTCGATCAGGATCACGTGGCGCTGGTGCACATCGAGATCGAGGTCGCGGAGAATGGAGACTTGGCCGGAAGACGACCGGCTCTTTCGGTAACTCGACAATGTCAGGAAATCGACTTCCGGGGCAAGCCCTGCCGCATGGAGGGCCCGCAGCAGGTCGGCCGCGAAGACAAAACTCCCCTTGAGTATTGGTACAACAAGCAAATTTTCCGGCCGCTTCAAGGCAATCTCGCGCGCCAACGCCTGCAGCCGGCTGAGGATTTCCTCTGCGGAAAAGATTGTTTCGATTGAATGTCCGGTCTTCGTATTCGACATGCCTACTACCTGCGAATTCCCGCGGTGCTCCGTGCTCCGGGAGGCCCGCCAAGCTTCCTGTGTACACGACTGCGCCACAATCGTAATCGATTGATCCATCCGGCTTTGGCGTGTCTATACGTGCCTGAGCCTACGCACGCGTCCCGATCTTTCCTACCAAGGCTATTTACCCCGTGATTCGCTTAACGAACGTCGGACTGAAATACGACAGCGGCCCGGATGTGCTGACCGATGTCACGTTTCATCTGCGTCCCGGCTCGTTTCACTTCCTGCATGGGGAATCGGGGGCCGGTAAAACATCGCTGCTCAGAATGATGTTCATGTCGCTGCACCCGAGCCGCGGCGAAATTCGTATGTTCAATGAAGACGTCACCGCTGTAAAGCCGCAGAAACGCGCACAAATGCGCCGCCGCATCGGCATCGTCTTTCAGGACTTCCGACTTCTCGATCACCTGACCGTCTGGGAAAACGTAGCGTTGCCGCTGCAGGTCATCGGCAAGAAGCCTGGCGACTACCGCGAGGACGTCACCGATCTCCTGCAATGGGTTGGTCTCGGCGACCGCATGTATGCTAATCCCTCGGTTCTGTCGGGTGGGGAAAAGCAGCGTGCGGCCATTGCCAGGGCGGTCATCGGAAAGCCAGAGGTGCTGTTGGCGGACGAGCCGACGGGTAACGTCGACCCGCAGATGGCACGGCGATTGCTGCGCCTGTTCGTGGAGTTGAACCGGCTCGGTACCTCCGTCGTGATTGCGACGCACGATCATCAACTCATGCGGCAGTTCAAGGCGCCGCGCATTGAGGTGCACAGGGGCCATGTCCGGATCATCTAGCCGCTTTCCCGGACGCGCCGAGCCCGCGATGCCGGTGCCGGGCTATGATCCCTATGACGAGCCCTCGACGATGGTGCCGACAGGCCCGGCCTATGCCCGTCACAGCCCCCCTGGCGCGCATGCGCCCGCGGCGGAGCCTGCCAGCGACCTTTACCTTCCGGCACGCGGCAGCGATCGCGGACGCAAGATGAAGGTTACGGCGCCCGTCGTGCCGCCCGGCTCGGTGACCGGAAAGTCGCTGACGCTCGTTATCGCAATCATGTGCTTCCTTGCATGCCTGACGGCCGGCGCCGTCTGGATGATCAAGGAGTCCTCCGACGCGTGGCTTAAAGACATCTCGAGCGAAGTGACCGTCCAGGTGACGCCGCAAGAGACCGGCGACACTGACAAGGCGGTGACTGACGTCGTCGGCTATCTCCAGAAACAGCGCGGGATCGCGAACGTCCGAGCTCTGGACCTCGATGAATCCGCCGCTCTTTTGCAGCCCTGGCTCGGCTCGGGAGATGCGCTCAAATCGCTTCCCGTTCCGCGCCTCATCGCAGTCGAGGTCGACCGGTCACAACCGCCTGATCTCGCGGCAATCGGACAGGCGCTCGGCCGTGACTTCAAGGGCGTTTCGCTTGACGATCATCGCCGCTGGCAACAGCAGATCCGGGCGGTGACCCGGTCCCTGGCATTGGGCGGTCTTGCCATCCTTGCGCTCGTTGCCGCCGCGACGACCGCAATCATCGTATCCGCGACGCGCAGCGCCATGGCCTCAAACCGCGAGATCGTCGAAGTGCTGCACTTCGTCGGCGCTACCGACAAGTTCATCTCGCGTGAGTTCGAAAAGCATTTTCTGCGCCTGGGCATAAAAGCCGGAATCGTCGGGGCGACCTGCGCAATGGTCGTCTTCATGAGCATGCCAGCCATAACGGAGCTTCTCGGCGGCGGGGCCGTGAGCGCCGTCGAGATGCAGCGCCTGATCGGCACCGGTTCGCTCGATGCGCTCGGCTATCTCATTCTCGGCCTCGTGGTCGTCATCATCGCCGGGCTCTGCATGGGCACGTCGCGGGTTGGTGTTCACCGCATCCTGAATGGCAAGCACTGATAACCCCCGGGGCCAGCGTCATGGGGCTTGCGACGATCCGCGAAATGCGAAATGAGAATGCCACCAACCGGAAAGTCCCTCCCGTCTGACGCGAGGGAAGCTCCGAGAAGGCGCCCGCAACCCAATTTTCATACGTTTGCGACCACGATCCGCAATGAAGGCAATATCACGAGCAATCGTTCTGCTGCTGGCGCTTGCCATCGGAGCCCTTGCCTTCGGCTTCGTGCTGTTCGCAGTTTCGGTGACGCGCGACGACGTCGGCGGCTGGGACAAGGCGGACGGCATCGTCGTTCTGACGGGTGGCGATCTCAGGGTCGAAGCGGGCGCCAAGCTGCTGAGTGAAGGCCGCGCCCAGCGGCTCTTGATTTCGGGCGTCAACCGGAAGGTCACGCGCGGTGAAATGCAGCGGCTTCTCGGTCTCGACTCAAAGACTTTCAATTGCTGCGTCGACCTCGGCTACGAAGCACTCGATACCGTCGGCAACGCCGATGAAACGCGCACCTGGGCCAAAAACAACGGCTACAGGAAGCTGATCATCGTGACATCGCGCTATCACATGCCGCGAAGTCTCGCCGAGCTTGCGCTCGTCATGCCGAACGTCACGCTCATTCCTTATCCGGTGACGCCGCGGCGTTTTCCGGAGACGGCTTGGTGGCTGCACGCGACGACCACCCGCGTTCTCGTTTCCGAATATCTGAAGTATTTGCCGGCCGTTGCGCGGCTTGCGGCGCAACGTGTTCTCAACTGGCGCGACGGCCAATCCGTCGCCGTTGCTGGACCGAAGAACGCCGATGGCTGATACGTCGAAGCCAGGACCCGGCGTGCTCGTCATCGTTCGTTCGCTTATCTATTTCGTCGTCTTCTACGTCGTGACCGCGCTCTATCTCGTGCTCGGCTCCTGGCTGCTGATCGGGCCGCGTCCGTGGGCGATGAAGGGTCTCGAAGTGCACGGGCGCACCTGTGTCTGGCTGCTTCGCCTGATCTGCGGCACGAAGCTCGAGGTGCGCGGCCGCGAGCACCTTCCGAAGAGCGGCTGTCTCGTCATCGCCAAGCACCAATCAGCGTGGGATACGTTCGGGCTCATCTCACTCTTCCGCGATCCGGCGATCGTGCTGAAGGATGAACTCAAGTGGATCCCGTTCTACGGCTGGTTTTGCGTCAAGTTCGAGCACATCCTTGTCAAGCGGGAGAAAGCATCGGCGGCGTTGAAGGCGCTGATCCGCGATGCCAAGCAGCGCATCAGCATCGGCCGTGAGGTCGTGATTTTCCCGGAAGGAACGCGAACCATTCCGGGCGCGCCTCCCGACTACAAGCCGGGTTATGTTGCGCTTTACGAGGCGCTCAATGTCGTCACCGTTCCGATGGCGCTGAACTCGGGACTCTTTTGGCCGCGGCGAAGCCCATGGCGCTATCCCGGCACGATCGTCGTCGAGTTTTTGCCGCCCTTGCCGCCGGGTTTGCCGCGCGCTGAATTCCGTACCCGCATCGAAACGGCAATCGAAGACGCGAGCCGGCGGCTGATCCAGGAAGCGGCGATGGCGCCGTCACCGCCACCGCTGGCGCGCGACGCTTCGCACGCATCGACCTGAAGCTCTGCCGCCTCTTTCGGCCTTAGTCGGAGTTCGACAGCTTCATCAAGACGATCCCGCCAACGATGAACGCGGCGGCGAGAAAGCGCATCGGCGTTGCATCTTCGCCGAGGACCATGACTCCGAGGAGGAATGCGCCGACCGATCCGATACCCGTCCAGACGACGTACGCGCTGCTGAGCGGCAGTGTTTTCATCGACAGCGACAGCAGAACGACGCTGCCGAACATCGCAACGGCCGTTATCACCGTCGGCCCAAGCAAGGTGAAGCCTTCCGACTTTTTCATGTAGAACGCCCAGGCGGTTTCGAGCAGTCCTGCGGAAATGAGAAAAAACCAAGCCATGCCCGGCCTCCATTTGAGAGCCGGGTCGTCCCGGTTGCTGATGTGATTGATTGGGAAGGTCGTCCTTCCCCAGGCGCCAGATAACGGCTTTGGGGGCCGTTTTCAAAGACATTGAGGCGCTTCACAGAGCCTCATCTTCCCCGTTGGTAGATGGGGCGGCGCCCGCAGCTGATAATAACGCCGGTTGACAAAAATCACTCGCGGTAAGCTCCGTGCTATGCTTAGCGGAGAGCAGGAGATCGTATGGACGAAATCGAAAGACAGGCGCGCGAGTACCTCAAAGCGCTTTATGGAATCGGGCAACCCGTCGAGATTCTTCACGTACAGAACCTGCCCGCAATTCTGGCGTTTGCTCGCAAGGAGGGGTGGGTCGTGGAAAGCCCCGAAGGTGGCCATGGCCTGACACCCCTCGGCGTAAAGGAGATCAGCAAGTAATGTCTGGGGCTCGAAAGGCGAGAACTGCCCCTGCTGAAGTTATTCGATTGACAGCATGGCTCATAGAACATAACATGAACACGAATTGAAAATGCGTCTTGCTGACCCCATATCCGATCGTCCCGATGAGCGCGATTTTTTCAGATTTGCCCGCGATTTCCGACGCTATCTGGCGGCGTAAATATCGCTTTTCCGGATCGCCGAGCGCAGTTGCCGACCAGACGCTCGAGGATACGTTCCGGCGGGTGGCGACCGCAGCGGCGGCCGTCGAGAAGGGCGGGGAGCGCCAGCAACAGACATGGGCGACCGCGTTCTACGAGGCGATGGCCGATTTCGGCTTTCAGCCGGCCGGGCGAATTTTGGCGGGCGCGGGCACGAACCGCAACATCACGCTCTTCAACTGCTTCGTGCTGGGTGAGATCGGCGACGATCTGTCGAGCATTTTCGACAGCGTCAAGGAAGCGGCGCTGACGATGCAGGCCGGCGGCGGCATCGGACACGATTTCTCGACCCTCCGGCCGCGAGGTGCCCCCGTCAAAAGCATCGGCGCCGACGCCTCGGGCCCTGTCAGCTTCATGGATGTCTGGGACGCCATGTGCCGGACGATCATGTCGGCCGGTCAGCGGCGCGGCGCGATGATGGCGACGCTCCGATGCGATCATCCGGACATCGAGGCGTTCATCGCGGCGAAAGCGGAATCGCAACGCCTCCGGAATTTCAATCTGTCGGTTCTCGTCACCGACGCGTTCATGGATGCCGTGCGACGCGACGCATCGTGGGACCTCGTCTTTGCCGGCAAGGTCTACAAGACAATGCCGGCGCGGGCGTTGTGGGATCAGATCATGCGCGCGACGTTCGATTACGCCGAACCCGGCGTGATCTTCATCGATCGCGTCAACGCAGCCAACAATCTTCAATATTGCGAGACGATTTCGGCGACGAATCCATGCGGAGAGCAGCCGCTGCCGCCTTATGGCGCGTGCCTTCTCGGCTCGATCAATCTGGCGCGACTCGTCGAGGAACCGTTTACCGGAACGGCGCATATCGATATCGCGAAACTCGAAGCGCGCGTTGCGACGGCCATTCGTTTTCTCGACAACGTCATCGACATTTCGCGCTATCCGCTTCCGCAACAAACGCATGAGGCGCACGCAAAACGGCGTATAGGTCTCGGCGTTACCGGGCTCGCCGACGCACTGATTTTCCTTGGCTTGCCTTATGGCAGCGCGGCTGCGCGTGAAAAAGCGGCGCATTGGATGGCGATCATCCAGAATGCCGCCTACCGGGCGAGTGCTGCGCTTGCCGCAGAGAAAGGGTCATTCCCGCTTTACGACGCGGAAGCTTTGCTCGCGCGACCGAACATCGGGCGTCTCGACAAGGACGTTCGTGAAGCGATCGCAGCGAACGGGCTGCGCAACGGCTGCCTCACGTCGATTGCGCCGACGGGGACAATCTCGCTGCTCGCCGGCAACGTGTCGAGCGGCGTCGAGCCCGTGTTCGATTTCGTTTTCCGGCGGCGCGTTCTCAATGACGGCAAAACGGCGGATGAGGAAACGGTCGAGGACTTCGCACACCGCACGTTCCGGGACGCTTTCGGAGATGATGTCTCGCTTCCCGAGGCGTTCGTGACGGCGGAAACGCTGACGCCGTCGGAGCACGTTGCGATGCAGGCGGCGCTGCAGCCTTATGTGGACAGCGCCATTTCGAAGACGATCAATTGCCCTGAAGACATCAGCTTCGAGAGCTTTCGCGACATCTATCTCGAGGCGTACGATTCCGGCCTCAAGGGCTGCACGACCTATCGCCCGAATACCATCACCGGCGCCGTGCTGTCGCGCGAAATACCAGCGACCGGCGAAGAGAGGGTGAGCGCGGGCAAGGGCGAAGTCCCCGCACTCGACACGCCGTCTGCCGTCAACATGCCAGTTGAAGACCCCGCGATGCCCAGCGTCGTCTACATGACGAAGCCGCTCGAGCGCGACGCGGCCCTCGAAGGCATCACGTACAAGATCAAATGGCCGGCGAGCGCGCACGCGCTCTACGTCACGATCAACGATATCCTGCGCGATGGGCGACGGCGGCCGTTCGAAGTTTTCATCAATACAAAGAACCTCGAGCACTATGCGTGGACGGTGGCGCTGACGCGGATGATCAGCGCCGTATTCCGCCGCGGTGGTGACGTCGCATTCGTTGCCGAAGAATTAAAGGCGGTTTTCGATCCCGAAGGCGGCCGCTGGATGGGCGGGCGTTACGTTCCAAGCCTGCTCGCAGCAATCGGCGACGTCATCGAGGAGCATATGCTTCGGACCGGTTTCCTGAACCGCGATGAGCCGGAAAGCGCAGAAGACGATAGCGCTAACCGTCAACCTGTCGCCCTCGCGCAAGGCTCGGCGCAGCAAAGGCCGGGGTCTCGTCTCGCTGAGGCAGCTTCGCGCGAAGACCTACCACATTCCGCGCCGATCTCCGGCGCGCGGATCTGTCCGCGATGCGGAGACCGGGCGTTGCGGCGCGTCGAGGGTTGCTGGATGTGCGCAAGCTGCACGTATTCGCGTTGCGGCTGATTTCCGCCCGTTAAGAGTTTGCTAGGATGTGCGCCGGCCGGCACGAGCGCTGTCTCAGGACGGCCGCAATTCTGCCGCGGCAAATATCCCAACCGTTAGCAGATGTTGATAATTGCACGCGCCTTTTCCTCCAATGCTCAGGCGGAGTGTGCGCAATCCGTGTGCTTCTCAACAATTCATTGACCAAGCGCCTTCGGGTTCGGCGGGCCGGTCAAATTTTCGATCCAAAGTTCACGATTCCTCACATTCCTGCGGGGTATGACTGACGCAAAAGGAGTCTACGGCGAAGTTCGCCGATTAGGGGTGTGCGTTATGAGTGCCGAGATCATCTGCCTTGCCGACGTCCGTACGCGTCGCGCCAGCAAAGAAGTCAACAAGCCGGTCGAGGACACGGCGCCGACGGTTTCGGAGAATCCGCCGCGTTTCCATTTTTGGACCGGCGCCTCGGGCAAGCGCTACGTGCACACCGTCTATAGTCTCTTTGACTGCCCGACGATCGAAGACGCCAACTACATCTTGGTCCGCCGCGCGGATAAAGCGACGCGCACCGTGCTCGCCATCGGCCGGTTGTGCAATCAGAACGCCTCATTGAACCTGGCGGAAATCCGTCAGCACGCCTCGGCTCTCGGCGCCGATGAAGTGCACGTCCATCTGCTCGCGGCGTCGCCGCAGGAAGCACTGGCCGTCGAAGAAGACCTGATCACGGCGCAGTTCGTCGGACCGCGCTCCGCGTAAACCCAAAAGCCGCCGCTCGCTTACCGCTCCGGGGCTTTGACGTCGCTCGATGCGCGACGGCCGAAGTCAGGCTGAGGCGTATCCTGGTTGGCGTGGATAACGCCGCGCCGGATCGCTCGTGCTTCGGTGAACAGCTTTTCGAGCGTCGCGCCCTCACCGAAGCGGATGGCGCGCTGAAGCGCGGTTAGATCTTCCGAGAAGCGGCCGAGCATTTCGAGCACCGCTTCCTTGTTGTTCAAAAAGACGTCGCGCCACATCACGGGATCGGACGCGGCGATGCGCGTGAAATCCCGGAAGCCGCCAGCGGAAAACTTGATGACTTCCTTGTCCGTCACGCGTTCGAGATGCGCGGCGGTATTGACGATGTTGTAGGCGATGAGATGCGGCACGTGGCTCGTGATCGCGAGCACCATATCGTGATGCTCCGGCGACATGATCTCGACGTCGGAGCCGAGCCGCTGCCAGAATTGCTGCAACTTCGCGAGTGCCGCCTTATCGGCGTCCTTGCACGGCGTCAGGATGCACCACCGCCCCTCGAATAGCTCGGCAAACCCGGCGTCGGGGCCCGACTGCTCAGTGCCGGCAACCGGATGGCCCGCGATGAAGTGCACGCCTTCAGGCATATGAGGCGCGATATCGCGCACGGCGGCGCTCTTGACCGAACCGACGTCCGATACGATGGCGCCCTTCTCCAAATGCGGGCCGATGGCCTTCGCGATATTCCCGTAGGTGCCGACCGGAGAGCACAGAATGACGAGATCGGCACCGCGCACGGCGTCAGCCGGATCGGCATACATCTTCGTGACGAGGCCAAGTTCTTCGGCTCGTTTGCGCGTTTCGGGCGTCGGGGAAGCGCCGACGATTTCGCCGACCAATCCAGCGCGGCGCACCGCATGACTGATCGATGAGCCGATGAGCCCGACGCCGATCAGTGCCAGGCGCTTGAACATCGGCTCGGAAACGCGCCCTACAGCATTTTCCATCACGTAGCGCCCTTCAGGAATTGCGCCAGCGCAGCAATGGCACGCTTGTTGTCATCTTCCGATCCGATCGTCATGCGCAGGGCATTGGGAAAGCCGTAAGCGCCGACTTTGCGCAGGATGATGCCTTGCGATTTCAGGTATTCATCAGCAGCCGTTGCGTTCTTGCTACCGTTTTCCTTGAAGTGGAAAAGGACAAAATTGGTGACGCTTGGCGTCACATCAAAGCCGAGATTCGTCAATTCTCGCACGACCCACGGCAGCCATTCGTCGTTGTGACGCTTGGCGCGTTCCATGTGCTCGATATCGTCGATCGCGGCAGCGCCGCTGGCGATGGCGGGCGCCGATAAATTGAACGGCCCGCGAATGCGATTGAGCACATCGGCGACGTTCGCAGGGCAATACGCCCAGCCGACACGCAACGCCGCGAGGCCGTGGATCTTGGAGAACGTGCGCGTCATCACGGTGTTCGTGGTCGTCGCTACGAGTTCGAGGCCTGCCTCATAGTCGTTGCGGCTGACGTATTCGGCATAAGCGGCGTCAAGCACGAGCAAGATGTCGTCCCGGAGTCCCGCTCGCAGACGGCGCACATCCTCGATCGGAATGTAGGTGCCGGTCGGATTGTTCGGATTGGCGATGAAGACGACGCGCGTCCGCGGCGTGACCCGCTCAAGGATCGCATCGACGTCGGTCTTGAGGTCGCGTTCTGGTGCCACGACCGGCGTCGCGCCGTTCGTCAGAATCGCAATGCGATAAACGAGGAAGCCATGCTCGGTATAGATCGCTTCGTCGCCGGGGCCGAGGTAGCCACGCGCGAGCAATCCGAGCAACTCGTCGGAACCCGAGCCGCAGACGATCCGGCTCGCATCCAGACCGTAGCGCCGCGCCAGGGCATTGCGCAGGAGCGACGCCTGTCCATCAGGATAACGCTCCAGTTCGGCGGCGGCAGCCTTGAACGCCGCAATGGCATTTGGGCTCGGCCCGAGCGGCGTTTCGTTCGACGACAGCTTCGCCGGCTTGATGTTGCCCGCAGCCTTGCTCTCACCGGGGACATAGGCCTCGATGCTCAGAATGCCTGGGCGTGCAATTGGCGCTGTCGTTACCATATTTGTCTCGAGTTACTGTGTAGAATTGCCGTCGGCGGGCGCATTGATAGGGTCTTCACCAGTTGAAATCAAAGATTAAAGTTGACTTTATCGGCAGCAGGCATAGCAAGCCGCCAAACCCTTCATCCCCGGATTCCGGCCGACTCGATGACCGCCGCCCCGTCTGACATTATTGCGTCCGTCGCGCGGCGACAGTCGGAGATTGACGCACCGTCGAGCCCGGTCGTGCATTTCGACGCGGGGGCTCCGCTGCGTCTCGCCTGTCAGCAGGATCTCGCACCGTTTTCGATCGCTTATGAGATCTACGGGACGCTTAACGCAGCAAAATCCAATGCCATCCTGATCTGCCATGCGTTGACCGCAGATCAGTATGTCGCGAGCCCCCACCCGATAACCGGCAAGCCGGGGTGGTGGGACACTATGGTCGGGCCGGGCAAGCCGATCGACACGGAGCGGTTCTTCGTCATCTGCTCGAACGTGCTCGGCGGATGCATGGGATCGACCGGGCCTGCGTCGATCAATCCGAAGACGCACGCACCCTACGGCCTCGGTTTTCCAGTCATCACCATCGGGGACATGGTCGAAGCCCAAGCGCGCCTGATCGACCATCTCGGCATCGACCAGCTCTTTGCCGTCGTCGGCGGGTCGATGGGCGGCATGCAGGTGCTCGAATGGGCGTCGCGGTTCAAGGATCGCGTTTTCGCAGCTGTGCCGATTGCGACGACGGCCTGGCACTCCTCACAAAACATCGCATTCCATGAAGTCGGGCGACAGGCCGTCATGGCCGATCCCGACTGGGCAGGCGGTGCCTACTACGCGACAGGAAAAGTGCCGCGGAACGGCCTCGCCGTGGCGCGCATGGCCGCGCACATCACGTATCTGTCGGAGGAGGCGCTGCACCGGAAGTTCGGGCGCAGCCTGCAGGACAGATCGGAAAAGACGTTCTCGTTCAACGCGGATTTTCAGGTCGAAAGCTATTTGCGCCATCAGGGGTCGACGTTCGTCGATCGCTTCGATGCCAACAGCTATCTCTACATCACGCGCGCCATGGATTATTTCGACATGCGCGAGGGACGCGGCAACGTGCTGGCCGACGCGTTTCGCGGGACGCAGACGCGCTTCTGCGTCGTGTCGTTCACGTCGGACTGGCTTTATCCGACGCGCGAAAGCCGCCGGATCGTGCAGGCGCTCAACGCGGTTGCCGCCAACGTATCGTTCGTCGAGATCGAGAGCGACAAAGGTCATGACGCATTCCTCCTCGACGAGCCGACATTCCATGCGACGGTGCGCGGCTTTCTCAACGCGGCGGCGCTGAAACGCGGCCTCGACGCGGCAGCGGAGAGTCGGGCATGAACGCTCCGGATCTGTCGACGCCGGTTGCCAAAGAAAAATCTCCGCGCGTCGATCATATTCTGATCGCCGAGATGGTCGAGCCCGGCGCTCGGGTGCTCGACATCGGCTGCGGCGACGGCGAACTGCTTCAACTCCTTGTGGAGCGCCGCGGCGTCGACGGCCGTGGAGTCGAGCTGCAGCGCGACAAGGTCAATCAGTGCGTTGCCCGCGGGCTATCGGTCATTCAGGGCGACGCCGACCGCGACCTCGACAATTACCCGGATCAGGCCTTCGACTACGCCATTCTTTCGCTGACGATCCAGGCAACGCGACAACCGAAGACCGTTCTTGAAAACCTTCTGCGTATCGGACGGCGCGCCATCGTTTCGTTTCCGAATTTCGGCCACTGGCGCGTGCGCATGAGCCTTTTGACCGGGGGGCGCATGCCGCTGACCAATAATTTGCCCGATCTTTGGTATCTGACCCCCAACGCGCACCTGTGCACCATCCGCGACTTCGCCGATCTCTGCGAGCGGGTCGACGCCACGGTCGAACGCGCGGTGGCCTTCAGCGACTACGAGCGGCGGTTGCCAATCAAGTGGTCGCTTTCGATGCAGAATTTGTTCGGCGAGAAAGCCGTCTTCCTGCTGCACAATTCGAAGCGATCGGAGAAATCGTAACGGCGGCCGACGCCAGCAGGTTTTGTTGTATCAACCGGCTTCAGTGTCGGCTTTACAGGAACGGCCTTCACGGTGCCGGTAACCGGCGCCATGACCTCTTTGCGCGCCTCGACGAGAATAACGCCGGCCACGCCAATCGACATGCTTGAACCGAACCGTTCCAGCGTCGGCGCCATGCGCAACAGCACGCGATTATTGAGCGGCGGAAAATAGAGCGCCTCGCCCCAGTCCTCGGGCGTGAACAGCGCGTCCGTCAGCTGCGTTTCGAGCTGGCCGCGGCTAAACGGGAGGCCGTATCCGAACGGCGTCGTGTCGATGCGGGACCACAGTCCGCGACGATTGGGGACGACGATCAACATGCGGCCGTCGGGTTTCAGGACCCGCCACATCTCGCGCAGCAGCGGTCCGACGCGCTCGGCCTGCTCGAGGCAATGAATCGCAAGCAGGCGATCGATCGAATTGTCCGGCAGCGGCCACTGCGTCTCGCCGACGAGCACGGAGTGACATTGGCTCGAATCCGGCCAGACGAGCGCGCCCTGGCGTTCCGGCATCAGGCAGGCGAGACGGGCTACCTCGCCCCGGAAAGGGCCGAGAAACGGCGACGCGAAGCCCGAGCCCGCAACAGCCAAGCCGCTAAGATTCTTCCAGCGTTGCCGGATCACGAGCGAAAGCTGGCGTCGTGCGAGCCTACCGAGCGGCGTGCGGTAGAAATCTCTAAGGCTTATAGCATCCATCGGCATGAGTTTGACGGCCGAGCCTAATCCAATTCTGCCGCGGCGGGATCATTGGGTCCAGCCGTGCAGGACTTTGGACAGCATACTTTTGGAGAAGCTCTCCGTCGCCTCGTTTTGTTTGACACTGGCGTTGAGCCCCACCAGACTCCGGGTATGGGAGCCTTCCAAATCGTTCTTTTACCTTGTCTGGCCGACAACTACTCCGTCCTCCTGCACGACCCCGTTTCGGGTGAGACTGCAGCGATCGACGCGCCTGAGGCTGCGACCATCAAAGCGGCGCTCACCGAGCGTAATTGGCGGCTGAACCATCTGTTCATCACCCACCACCATACCGACCACACGGCCGGCATCGCGGAACTCAAAGGCCATTATGGCGCAAGCGTCACGGGGCCGGAAGCCGAGGCGGACCGTATTCCCGGACTGACGCGCGGCGTCACGGAGGCGACGCACCTCGAATTCGCCGGCCACCCCATTCGCGTTCTGGAAACACCGGGACACACGCTCGGTCACGTCACGTACTACCTGCCGGAGGACGGCCTGGCCTTTACGGGCGACACGCTATTCTCGCTTGGCTGCGGGCGGATCTTCGAAGGCGATCCGCAGATGATGTGGGACTCCGTCTCAAAGATCGCCGCGCTTCCGGATGGTACGCGCATCTATTGCGGCCACGAGTACACGCTCGGAAATGCCCGCTTTGCGATGACCGTCGAGCCCGAGAACGACGCACTAAAAGCGCGCGTTGGGGACGTCGAAGCTCTCCGGACCGCCGGCGAGCCGACGGTGCCGACAACGATCGATTTGGAGAAGGCTACCAATCCATTTCTCAGACCCCACTCGCGGATGGTGCGCGCGCGGCTCGGCTTGGAGGGCGCGCCCGATTGGAAGGTTTTCGCGCGCCTGCGGGAACTGAAGAACAAGGCGTGACATCCAAAGCAAGAGGTTCGGATGAAGCGTGATCTTTCAGCCGACGACGTCATCCAGCTTTTGAAACTGGCGCCGCATCCCGAAGGCGGCCACTTTCGCGAGACGTTTCGAGATGGTGGCGAAGCTGGCGGCCGCGCCGCTTCGACGGCCATCTATTTTCTGCTGAAGGCCGGTGAGCAGTCGCACTGGCACGCCGTCGATGCAGCCGAGGGCTGGCACTACTACGCAGGCGCTCCGCTGATGCTTGAAATTTCACCAGCCGGAGGGCCGATTACGGCCGTTCACCTCGGCCCCGAGCTCGCCGCCGGAGAACGTCCTCAAGCTGTGGTCCCGAAAGATCATTGGCAGCGGGCTCGAAGCCTCGGCGCGTGGACGCTGGTCGGTTGCACAGTCGCTCCGGGGTTCGATTTTGCAGGCTTCACGCTGGCGGCGCCGGACTTCTCTCCACTCGATTGAGCGGCGAAGCTGCAACAGATCAAAGCCTTTCGATGACCATCCACACGTCATCCCCAGAGTCGATGACGATGCACGTGGCGTATCCGCCTTCCATCCACGGCATAATTGTCGCTTTAGGTGTCGCGTTAGCTGGGTCTTCTTGCTGGCGGCAAAAGACTCGTCAAAAGTGACCTTCGAATCAAGTTCCGATTCACGGGGGTTGCAGTCCATGAAACGCGAGTCCTCAGGACCCGTCCTAACAACGGTGTTTGTCGACTACGACAACATCTATCTTTCTCTGAAGCGCAAAAACGAAGATGCCGCGAAGCGTTTCGCGAAAGAAAGTAGTCTCTGGCTGCAGGGCATTGCGTCAGGCGAGCTTATCAGTTCCAAGACCACTTTCGGTGTACCGAGTGAGCGGCGCATCGTGATGAGCCGCTGCTATGGAAACTCGCAGCCGCGCCGGAACGCACACGACAATTCGACCGACATGTGCTCGTTTCCCTTCATCCGGCATCACTTCCAGCGCGCCGGCTTCGAAGTCATCGATTGCCCGCCGCTGACGCAGCAACTGAAGAATTCGGCCGATATCCGTATCGTCATGGATGTCAGCGATATCCTCAATCATCCGACGTTCTTCGACGAATTCATCATTCTGTCGGGCGACGCCGATTTCACGCCCGTACTTCACCGCCTCAGGGCGCATGCGCGACGCACGGTCGTTTATGCGAACGACCACACGGCGCTGCCCTATACCGCCATCAGCGACGGCGAGATCAAGGAGACGGATCTTCTGACGCTGTTGACCAGCAGCCGCGTGATCGGTGCTGAAAGCCCTCGCGAAATCACCGCTGCGGTACCGGTTATCGACGTCGAAGCCGCGCGCAAATCGATCCTTTCGGAAGTCGTCGATTTCGTTCGCAACGCACCGCAGGCCGTGCCGCTCGAGACCCTCGCGGATCGCGCGGTTCGTGTCGTCGGGCGTGACAAGACTGTGGGGACAAACTGGGGAGGATATGGCTCGTTCCGCGATCTATTGCTCGCCGACCTGCCTGACGACATTCATCTCAGCGATACGCCCCCTTACACCGTCTTCGATGCGAACCGGCATATCTCGGCTGCCGGTTTGATTGCCCCGCAACTGGCTGCGCCAACCCCCGAGCCCCGAAGCCGCGAACTGTCGGCCGAAATTTCCGCGGCGGAAGCGAAGGCCATTGCGCGGCCAGCGATGCTGAACGTGCAAAAGCCTCCGCAACAAGCGACGCCGCTTCAACAGCCAATGCAGACTGCCTACCAGCCTGCCCCGCAGCAGCGTTATGCTCCGCCGGCAAACTCCGCCCCGGTGCCTCCCGCGCCGCCGCTGCCATCCGCCCGTGGTCCTGAAATTTCCCCGGCGGCCGCGCCGCAAATGCCGCGCCAGCCTTTGGGTCAACCGCGGCCGTCAACGCCGCCGCAAGGGCCGCAATCCGGTTACCAACCCGATCAGCCGCGCGAAGCTCAGAGATCGCAAACGCCCCCGCCCCCGATGGCCAGCGCATCGCGGAACGGCGATCAGGCGACGCAAATCCAGCAGTCGATCGCGCGCATCCACGAGGCTTGCCAGGCCCCGGCTCTGGCGCCCGCGGAATATCGCGTGCTGTTCGATGTCATGGCGCAGGAAATCACTGCAAACGGACTTCAAGGCGCTCAGACGCTCGTCAATATCACGCAGCGCGCCCGCGAATTCGGCCTCGACATCAAGCGCGACGACCTCCGTTTCATCTACGATGTCGTCAGCGAAAGCGACCCGTGGTTCGAGCAAGGGACAACCGCGACGCTCTTTGCGAGCCGCTTCCGCAATTTCGTCGTAGCGCGCTGCCGAAGCCAGGGTTTGAGCCTCTCGGCCGATGAGCTTGATCTCATTGAGGCGTGGTTCTCGGCGCCGCAGCCGCCAG
The DNA here is from genome assembly GCA_035547255.1 of Hyphomicrobium sp. Lineage (GTDB taxonomy): Bacteria > Pseudomonadota > Alphaproteobacteria > Rhizobiales > Hyphomicrobiaceae > Hyphomicrobium_B. The sequence goes on along the minus strand of DASZVX010000028.1, from coordinate 4,210 downwards.
CCTCGTCACGTGCCTTGCCCTATGGCCGCGCAACGGCTGCTCCTGCCGCTACGGCGTCGAAGCCTGTCTCCTCGACACCGCACGCAGGCGAGCAGTGGTGGAGCCTGGAGGAAGGACGCCAGCGTATCGCGGAACAGCGGGACGCCGAACAGCGTACGGCGAACTCGTTCGCACAGGCGCAGAACGAAGAAGAGTTTCCGCGCATCGTCAGGTCGCGCTTCCGGGGTTGAGGTCGGCGCGATCAGCGCCCTCCCACTTCTTCATCATCTGAAACGAAAATGGCCGCCTCGAACGGGCGGCCATTTCAGTTGGTCCGGAAATATCGCGACCCTTAGCCCGCGAGGAATTGTCCGCCGTTGGCCGTCAGCGTCGAGCCGGTGATGAAGCCGGCGTCGTCGGCCGCCAGGAACACGACGGCCCGCGCGATTTCATTCGGTTCGCCGAGGCGGCCGACCGGGATCTGCGGGATGATGTTCTTTTCGAGCACGTCCTTCGGAACCGCCATCACCATTTCGGTTGCGATATAGCCCGGGCAGATGGCGTTGACGGTGATGCCGGCGCGAGCGCCTTCCTGGGCCAGCGCCTTCGTGAAGCCGAGGTCTCCCGCCTTCGAGGCGGAGTAGTTCACCTGGCCCATCTGACCTTTCTGGCCGTTGATGGACGAGATGTTGATGACACGGCCGAACTTCCGCGACCGCATGCTTTCCCAAACCTGGCGCGTCACGTTGAAGAGACCGTTGAGGTTGGTGCCGATCACTTCGTCCCACTGCTGCTTCGTCATCTTGTGGAACATGGTATCGCGCGTGATGCCGGCATTGTTGACGAGCACGTCGATGGGTCCGAGATCCTTGACGATCTGCTGGACGGCTTTTTCCGTCGCGTCGTAGTTGCCGACGTCGAATTTGTAGACAGGAATACCGGTCTCGCTCTGGAAGGCCTGGGCGGCCGCATCGTTTCCTGCGTAGCTCGCGGCGACCCGATAGCCGCTATTTTTCAAGGCAATTGAAATCGCGTGCCCAATGCCGCGCGTGCCTCCGGTTACGAGGGCGACCCGTGCCATAACTTTTTCTCCCTGGATTTTTGTATTGGAATGCGTGGTTGAGATGGAGGAGCAGCCGGATCAAGAAAATCCGGCTGCCAATGAGGACAGTATCAGTCGCGCGCGACGCACATCGCGACGCCCATGCCGCCGCCGATGCAAAGGGTCGCAAGACCCTTCTTCGCGTCGCGACGCTGCATTTCGAAAAGAAGCGTATTCAGGATGCGCGCACCAGAGGCACCAATCGGGTGTCCGATGGCAATCGCGCCGCCGTTCACGTTGACCTTATCGGTATCCCAGCCGAGACCCTTGTTGACGGCAAGAGCCTGCGCCGCGAACGCTTCGTTGGCTTCGATGAGATCGAGATCCTTAATCGACCATCCGGCCTTTTCGAGCGCTTTCTTCGACGCCGAGATCGGGCCGGTTCCCATGATGGAAGGATCGACGCCGGTCGTCGCCCACGAGACGATGCGTGCGAGCGGCTTGATTCCGCGCTTCTTGGCTTCCTCGGCCGTCATCAGCACGACGACCGCTGCGCCGTCGTTGATGCCCGAAGCGTTGGCGGCGGTGACCGTGCCTTCCTTCGGATCGAAGGCGGCGCGGAGCTTCGCGACGCTGTCGATGGTCACGCCTTCCTTGATGTATTCGTCTTGATCGACGACGGTCTCGCCCTTCTTGGTCTTGATCGTAACGGGCGTGATCTCGTCCTTGAACTTGCCGGCCTTGCGTGCGGCTTCGGCCTTGTTCTGCGAAGCGACGGCGAATTTGTCCTGCTCTTCGCGTGTGATCTGCCACTGACGGGCGACGTTCTCGGCCGTGGTGCCCATGTGGTAATTGTTGAAAGCGTCCCAGAGGCCGTCCTTGACCATCGTGTCGACGAGCTTCAGGTCGCCCATCTTGGTGCCGTCGCGCATGTGTGCGGCGTGCGTCGACTGACTCATGCTCTCCTGGCCGCCGGCAACGACGATGGTCGCGTCTCCGGTCTTGATCTGCTGCATGCCGAGCGCGACAGCTCTGAGGCCCGAACCGCAGATCTGGTTGACGCTCCAGGCCGGAGAATCGACGGGAATTCCAGCGCCGACGGACGCCTGACGCGCCGGACCCTGGCCCTGCGCCGCCGTCAGAACCTGGCCGAGGATAACCTCGGAAACGTCGCCAGGCTGAATGTTGGCGCGCTTGAGCGCGGCCTTGATCGCAATTTCGCCAAGCTTCGAGGCCGGCAAGGAGGCCAGCGCGCCATTAAACGAGCCGACGGGTGTCCGAGCCGCGCTTGCAATCACAATCGTTGAAGAATCTTCGCTCATAGGCGACCCCTCCCTGGGCATTGTTCTTTCAAATTTATCGAATGTCTCGCGCGACGCCGGACCATTTAGGCATCAGGCAAAAAGCGAGGACACTTTGCAGTGCCGAGATATTTTCAGCAATTGCGACCTCTTGGCTATACTGCCCAATCGTAGTGTTTTCGCCCTGCCCAAAAGAGTGACAGAAACGGCTGGCGGGCAACCCCTTCGGTGTGGTACGCTGCCGCAGTGCAGCAACAGGCGCCCAAACCCACCAGAAGAGAACGCTAACGCGATGCTGAGCAACCCAGAACCTCAAGTCCAGACTCCCAAACGCGAAGCCGTCGTCATCAAGAAATACGCGAACCGGCGCCTGTATAACACCGAGACGAGCACATACGTCACGCTCGAAGATCTCGCCAAGATGGTGCGCGGCGATCGCGATTTCGTCGTTTACGATGCCAAGAACGGCGATGACCTTACGCACGCGGTGCTGACGCAAATCATCGTCGAGCAGGAAAGCCGCGAAGGCGGGCAGGCGCTGCTGCCAATTCCGTTCCTGCGCCAGCTCATTCGTTTTTACGACGACAGCATCGCGCGCATGGTGCCGAGCTATCTGCAGTTCAGTCTCGAGCATCTGGCGAAAGAGCAGGTTCGGTTCCGCGAGCAGTTCGCCTCAGCGTTTTCAAATCCTGCAGCCGCGTTCGAGTTCTATCAAACGCAGGCGCGGCAGAACATGGCGATGTTCGAGCAGGCCATGTCGATGTGGGCCTCATTCGGCACAGCGGCAAGCGGACAGCGCGGCGAGAACAAAGCAGCAGCCGACGCGCCGCAACAGGCACAGGCGCAGAGCGGTTCTGTGGAAGGCCGTGACGAGTTGAACGAACTCAAATCGCAACTCTCAGCGATGCAGCAGAAGATCGAGAAACTTTCTCAGTCACGGCCCTGAGTTCTGCACGTCGTCAATCTGGTTCGCCAAAGGGCTCAGGCTTTCGAGACGTACTCGGCGGCGTCGATCGGCATGCCGTAGTAGTAGCCTTGCATGTAGGTGATGCCGAGGTCGGTCAAATACTTGACCGATTGCTCGTCGCCGACCCATTCGGCGACGGTTTCCATTCCGAACGTTCGCGCAAGGTCGATCATCGTCTTGATGAAGATCTGATCGCTGCTGTCGTTCGCGAGATTCTTCACGAAAACGCCGTCGATCTTGACCATATCGACGTTGAGCAGCTTCAAATTCTTGAATGATGTGTAACCGGCGCCGAAGTCGTCGATTGCGACCCGGCAGCCAAATTCCTTCAGCGTGTCGACGAAGTTGATCGTCTGATCGAGGTCTTCGATCGCAACGGTTTCCGTGATTTCGACAACCAGCCGGCTCAAAATATCCGTGCGCCTATTCGTGAGGCGTGCAAGGGCGGCGATCCATTCCTTATCGGAACAGGTCAAGCCCGATACGTTGAGCGAGAGCACAAGATCGGGATGCTTTTTCAAAAGCGCTATCGTCAGTTCCAGCGTTCGCCGGTCGATCAGCCGGGATAGCCCCAGTTGCTCGGCGACAGGGACGAATTCGCCCGCCGATACTAGCTGACCATCAGGCTTCTCCATGCGGAGCAGGCACTCGTAAATCTCCGCTTTTCCGGTCTTGGCAGAGACCATCGATTGAAGCACGAGGCGCATGCGGTTGTCGTCGAGCGCGCTGATGACGTTATCGGCGATCGTCCTGTTGCGTACGCGGGCCGTTTCGCCGCTTGCTATCTGTTCGTAGAGGACGAAGCAGTCGATCCGACGCGAGCGCGCCGCATCGAGCGCGCGCAAGGCAAAATTCACGGCATCCTGAATTGCGTTTGCCTGATCCGGAATCACGACGCCGCCGATCGAGATTGTTGCGGAG
>DASZVX010000027.1:0-11345 GCA_035547255.1 Hyphomicrobium sp. | reverse complement strand
GGGCCCGGCGAACATATCGACGTCGGCGCCGACGTAGGGCGTGCCTTCGATGTATCCCACCTCAGATGTTTTGAAATTCATGCAGAGGTGTTGATGCGGAACGTAGAGGAGCTGCGTCTTCGGCGACCAGGCCGAGGGCTGCCAATCCTTGGCGCCCGGCGCCGCCGGACAGACATTGCGCACTGCTTTTCCGAGTGACGGGGTCAGCGCCTCATTGCGAATGGGCCTTCCGGTATTCAGATCAATACTTTTCGTCGAGTTCACGAAGTCATAGGCATCGGCCGAAATCACTTTTCCCGTTGTACGATCGATGACGTACATGAACCCGTTGCGCGATGGATGAAGAAGAACCTTGCGTACTTGATTGTCGATGGTGAGATCGAGGACGATGCTTTCGTTGATTTCATCGTAATCCCACAAGTCGTGAGGGTCCGGCTGATACGCCCATTTCGCCATGCCGGTGTCCGGGTTGCGCGCGAATATGGTGGAGCCGAAGAGATTGTCGCCGGGGCGCTGTTCGTGGTTCCACGTGCCGGGGTTCGACGTTCCGTAATAGATGAGGTTCAGATCCGGATCGTAGGAGATCCACCCCCAGACCGCGCCGCCGCCGATTTTCCATTTGTCGGTGGGCCAGCTTTTGACGCCGAGATCCTTGCCGTTCAACCAATCATAAGGGCCGCGATAATCGTTACCGATCAGGACTTCGCTGTCGGGGCCTGTGGAGAAGCCTTTCCAGAGAATTTTTCCTGTTTCTTCATCGATCGCGGTCAGGTGACCCCTAATGCCCATCTCGCCACCTGAATCGCCGACGAGGACTTTTCCTTTGACGACGATGGGCGCCATCGTGATGGTTTCGCCCTTGTTGATGTCGCCGACTTTCGTGTGCCAAAGCTCCTTGCCCGTCGCGGCATCGATCGCAACGGAATAGCCGTCGAGCGTATTGAGAAAGACTTTTCCCTTGTCGTAGGCGAGACCGCGCGTGACCACGTCACAGCAGGCAACGCCTTGGGCCGCAGGCTCCGGCTTCGGCGCGTAACTCCATTTGAGATCACCGCTATCGGCATCGAGCGCAAAGACTTGATTGGGATGCACGCCCGCATACGGCCCGACGACATAGATCGTTCCGTCGATCGCGAGCGGAGCTGCTTCCTGACCCCGTGGGGTTCCCAAGGAAAAGCTCCACGCCATTTGGAGCTGCCCGACGTTGTTCTTGTTGATCTTGTCGAGCTTGCTGAAGCGCGTGTTGGCATAATCCTTCGCGGCCATCGCCCATTGATTATCGTCCTTCATCAATTGAGCGATGTCTTTGCTCTGATCGGACGTACTCTGCGATGCAGGCGCGTTGTTCGGCTCCGCCTGGTTTGGCTGTTCTTGCGCGCACACGTTTCCAGAAAGAGCGAGAGAGAAACCAAGAATCGCTTGGCCTAGCGTGGCTAAAAAGCCGATCGTGCGCGCACTGCTCATTGACACCTCCGGAACGCTATTTCTGGGGAGACGATGCTGCTTCGACCTGCTGAGAAGCTTTCGCCAGAAGGCTTCGAATGGCGGCCACATCGCCGGCGTTCACAGGTCCGAATTTGTTCCCCCAGTCGTTGCGCACATAGTCGGCAACGGCTGCGACGTCCTGATCCGACAGGCGATCGGCAAAGGCCGGCATTTTTCCACGGCCGAGCAGGATTTGAGCAATGACGAACTGCTGGATCGCAAGCATGCGATCACCTGCGAGTGCGGGCCCGAAGCCGCCGGTACCCAACTGGCCATGGCACGCAAAGCAACGACTTTGCATGTAAACGTGCTCGCCACGACCCTGATTACGGACATCCTTTGCGAAAGCGCTGCTGCACGTAGCGGTAAATGACGCGAATGCCACAAATGGCAAAAGAATGCGCTTTACTCTCATGACCGCCACTGTCCTCGCATGCACAGCTAACCGGCGAATTGGCATTCGTATCCATGAACGATAAATATTATTTTCGTGCGCCTATGCACGGCGATGGCAAAGTGGCTGCTAAATGGCGAGGCGACGCTACGAATTGCACCGCATTAAGCGCTCAAAGCGCGCCTCTGAATAAATTTGCGGTCCAATAGGTTCAGCAGTTGAGCGGCTCGGCGCTCGCATGGATATCAACCATTCTTCAGAGGCACGTCTGAGTGCCTTCTTTAATTTGAACAAGTGACGAGCTTGGCCGTTACTTAGCCGGAGGCCATCCACGGGGATGAAGGCGGACAGAATGGCTCATACCGATCCACGGAAGGGACAACCTGACGTAAAGCTCGACGAGCAGGAGTTCCGCGAGCGGTTTGCTGCAAATTTCCATGATCCAAAATACGTGCGCGTCAGGGACGAGATCGACGCGATCAGCAGGGTCGCTTGGGAGTGCTATGTCGGCAGCCGCAAAGCGCCGCGAACCCAAAAAGCGGGCGCCGGTTATGCCGATCCAAATTATGATCTCTCCGTCGAATGGATCGCCGCACGAAATCATATCGAGCAAGCTGCACTCGAACAGAAGGACAGCTTTGGGGCCATCACGCGTTCTCTTGATCAATGGCTCTTCGCGCAATGAGCATACATGCGCGGGGGAGATATCGAAAACTTACCGCCTCACGCAAAAAACAAAAGAAGTCATAGGAAATACGCCGAACTTTATATGCGACGAACTCGATCTCAGCCGCATAACGGCCGAATACGGTCGCCATATTCATCCCTGCAAGGCCTGCTTCTCGACATCGCCAGCGCTCTGTCATTGGCCGTGCTCATGCTACCCAAACCATAGCCTCGGCCAGACGAATGACTGGACGAACGAGATATATCCGCTTTGGGTAGGGGCGCATGGCATCATGATCATGACCCCATGTCACTGGTATCAGGCGCCGACGACGCTCAAATCGATGATCGATAGACTGGTCTGCGCCGACGGCGGCAATCCGGACTCGACGTCGACACACGGAAAGGATGCGAAAGAGGCCAAACAGTTGGAACTGGATGGATGGACCTATCCAAGGCATTTGGAAGGCCGCGTTTTGCAATCATCGCTCACGGCCCCAGCACATAGACGTCTGCACAGATGGCCAACATCAGCGGTACCATGGCGAGCGCCACCAGTCTCGATGCAATCCGGATGAACCTTGTGGAGTTGGTATAGCGCTCGGCAATACGGTGATAAGCTGCTGGGGTCATGATAATGGCAGCGGAAATGGCGGTACCAACAGGCGCCGCATAATGCAGGTATTGGTTGGAAGCGGTGAGTTCCGTAAAGCGCTGATTGAAAGCCGCAACGAGTTGAAAGCCGAACAAGGCTTGAATTCCGGGAAGCACCATTCGCGTTTCTTCAATCGTTGCCTGAGCGATTTTATCCGTATCGCTTTTTGTCGGTGGCTCCGGTTTATCCGATTTTATGAGCCTGGAAATCGCATGTTCTTGCATGGCGTGAGGTATGCGGATGGGCCGCGCTACTGATGGCGTCAGGCCTTTTTCTTTTTGAAGAACTGCACCTGACGTTCGCGCTTCTCGGCACCGGCCTTGGTTTTGTAAGTGCCGAGGTTCTTACCTTTCTTCGAAACCAATCGGTAGCCCGCCTTCACCTTTCTGATCGTCATTTTCAAGCTCCGATCATTGCCGGGGTTGCGCGGGCGCCGCCGCGGGCGATGGCGGAGCATTGTCGACCGCACTCGCGGCACCCGAGACCGAACCAGCCGGCGCTTTTGGCAGGGGAGTGGAATTGGTAGGCGGGGGTGCGTTGAAGCTGATCCAGCCATGGTTCGCCGGGATCATGAGCCAAACGATAAAACCGAGCGCGAAAACGAACAGCACTGCCATCGTAATGGAAGGGCGGCGGCGAGACCGAAGGACAATACGTCCCTCGGTGTCTTGATCAATGGACTGAGGCATGTCCGTGTCTCCAAGTTTATGGAGAAACGGTCCGGTATTCCTGATGGTTCCTGTTAGTCGATGCCGAAGACGGGCACCGCTATTTCTGAAGGCCAAAGGGCGCGCTGGTCTGATAGCCTCCGTCAGTAGGGTGACGAGACAGGCCGGAATCGGAAGTCGCTCAACAACGCATTATCGCCAGTGCTCTCTCCTTGAAGGCACGGCAGAAGTGGAAGCGCGACAGGCCGGCCTCCGAAGCGATGGCCGCGAGCGAGACGTCGATGGAAAAGGGCGCGCAACCGATGGCGCGGTTTTTACGCTAGCCAGTCCGGTCACGGACCACGGTGGCGGAACTTCCCTAAGCAAGCTGTTCGCGCGAGCTTTCCTGAGTCGGTGTCGATGTAGGGCTTCGGCGCGACGATGGGCAAAGGTAGGCGAGGCTGGATAAGAAGATGCGCAATCCAAATCGTACCGGGTACCAGTCGAACCTAGTCCGGCGCCCGAGCTCGGCGGCATTCTTTGAGCAATTTCAGGGAGAAATGGTGCCCAGAAGAGGACTCGAACCTCCACGCCTTGTGAGCGCTGCTACCTGAAAGCAGTGCGTCTACCAATTCCGCCATCTGGGCCTGCGGTGTCACCTAGATTGTGCGCGGGCGGAAGTCAATTGCGCTGGGCGGTCGCTCCATGGCGCGACGCAAATGCTCAGCCAGAACGTGATCCTTCGGCTTCACAGCGCCGCTTCACCCCGGTAGACCTCCAAAATAAGAATCCTGCGGCGAAAATCGAGGTGAGACATGGCGGGAACCGGCAAACTTGCGACGGTCTTTGGGGGTTCGGGATTCGTCGGGCGGCAGATCGTCTGGAGCTTGGCGCGCCGCGATTATCGGGTTCGGGCCGCCGTCCGCAGGCCAGATCTCGCGGGTTATCTGCAACCCATGGGCGTCGTCGGACAGGTCCACGCCGTGCAGGCCAATTTGAGGTTTGCCGATTCGATCGTGCGGGCCGTCGAAGGCGCCGAGACCGTCATCAACTCCGTCGGCATTTTGGCGCCTGCCGGCGCCCAGACGTTCGAAGCGCTACACGTCGAAGGTGCACGTCGAATCGCGAAGGCTGCACGGGATGCGGGCGCGCAGCGGCTCGTTCATATCTCGGCAATCGGCGCGGATAAGAATTCAAGCTCGCGGTATGCCGCCACGAAAGCCGAGGGCGAAGCGGCGGTGCTCTCGGAATTTCCATCCGCGATCATCCTCCGGCCGTCGATCGTTTTTGGGTCGGAAGACCAATTCTTCAACCGGTTTGCGGCGCTCGCCCGCATCAGTCCAGTTCTACCGTTGGTCGGCGGGGGACGAACGAAGTTTCAGCCGGTCTTTGCCGGAGACGTTGGGGAAGCAGCTGCGAACGCCGTGACTGGCGGCGGCAAGCCGGGCACGGTCTACGAACTCGGTGGTCCGCAGGTCGTGACGTTCCGCGATATTCTCGAAGCGACGCTGCGTTATGCTGGCCGGCGGCGACTGCTTTTGCCGGTGCCGTTCTGGCTGATGCGGCTCCAAGCCCTTCTGACATGGCCATTGCCCAATTCGGTGCGCCCGATCACCGTCGATCAGCTGCGGCTCTTGAAGCTCGATAACGTCGTGTCGGATTCGGCCAAGCGCGAAGAGCGCACCATCGCTTCGTTGGGTGTGTCGCAGCCGGCTTCGATCGAGGCCATCGTTCCGGAATACCTGGAGCGCTTCAATCCCAAGGGGCAGTACGCGAGCTATCGCGTCTAATCCAAGCCAGATATGCGTCGAGCCGCCCGTGTCCGAGCGGCTCGCTTTTTTCTGTCGAGCGTGGAGGAGAAGGTCACTCGCGCCTAATGGAGGGGTGCTATGGCCAATTCATCCTCATGCGCATGGCCGATGGCTGCCTGCAGCGTATCTGTCAGCGCGATCGGCGTGCCGTCGGCAGCGTGCAGCGAAAAGAGCGGGATGCCTTTCGGCAGTCCTTCGATCTGCGGAAACATGCTCAGCGCCTCGTCCGAGGTCAGCGTCTTGATATAGGCGACCTCACCGCCGCCAAGATGCGCGAGCTCCAGCTCGGTCATGACGGGCGCTACAACATGGTCAACTGTGGTTTTTGCGGTGGTCTTGTTATTCATGACGCTCTTCCTCCTAGGGTCGAGGCCGGGCTCCAATCGCATATCCGGGAATTGCGGCCGTTTTCTCGGCGCTGGCCGGACTGCTCGTGTACCCCGATCCTCTGACGATTCGGTCGCGGGGGCTGTGACGCGAAAGACTCTCTACGATCTGCTTTTGAGGCGTCCAGGCGATCCGATCTCTATTCGTCTAACGAGTCGCTCGGGCTCCAACCGTTGCAGATCGATGGCCAAAAGGCCATTCGCCAGATCCGCGCTCTTAACTTCGATACCGTCGGCAAGGACGAAGGTTCGCGAGAACTGCCGCGCTGCGATGCCTCGGTAGAGATAATCGCGGGTCTTGTCGTCCTGCTGTTTGCCGCGGATTGTCAGCTGCTTGTCCTCGAGCGTTATCTCAAGATCTTCGCGGGAGAAGCCCGCAACCGCTAGCGTGATCCGGAGAAGCCCGGCATCGTCGCCGTCCGGGGCAATCCTCTCGATGTTGTAGGGAGGATAACCGTCGCCGCCACCCTTGGCGGCTCGATCGATCAGTCTTTCGATTTCCTCAAAGCCAAGCAAAAGCGGGTTTGAGAGCGTTGTCATGCGTGTCATTCGAAGGCCCTTTGCTAAGCGACCATCAACTCGTTGGAGCGCCGATTTTGGCCGCTCCTTCCGGCCCCCGCATTCTTGCCTAGGGGCCGTTCGAATACAGATATGGGAATGAGCCGTCCGTCTTCAAGCTGCTGAGGCAACTCTCGGGCCGCGCTGCCAGAAAGGCTGTGGGAGCGCTATCTGCCTTAGTCCCGCCCGCCTGCGACGGCATGAAAATCGTCGTTAACAGAGACCGTCAGCCAGGGGATTTTCCATGATAGCGATGAGGGCGTGCGCCGTCCTGTTTATGCTCGGGTTGGCGGCAGCCCTGGGCTCTCACGGGTTTGCTGCAGATGCTGCCAAGACGACAGCCGATAGCTCGGCCGATGCCAATCTCACGCCGCAAGAGATCGCCGAGAAGGAGGCTCGCAAGGCGTGCAAGGTCGACATCTGCAGGGCGTTGCATACGAAGGATGCATCCGGAGACATCGCCTGCCACGTCATCAAGAGCTGGCGCAAAGAACAGCTCGCCAAACTCGTCAGCAAGCTGAAGGTCACCTGGCCGTACGATGGCGCTCAATGCTCAATGGAACTCAGCGTCAAGCGCGAGGATCTTGCTCGAGCCATGACGGAGCCGAAGGTCGAGATCGAATTTCAGAAGCACACAGTAACGTGCACGATCGCGAGCGAGAAGAAGGGCGCGACAGAGTTCAAGTTTGATCTCACGCCGAAAGTTACGTTCGAGAACGGCAAGGCGACGAAGGCACACGCGAACTGGGGCAAGGTCGAAGCGCCGACGCTTATCAAAAGCGCAATGTGGACGGCGACGGCCGCCGACAACACCGTCAATCTGCTCTCGGGCACGATCGTCGATGAAGTTAACGATTTCGTGTCCAAGCGTTGTGATGAAGTGAAGGATCAGTGGGCAGTGCAGCATTAGCAAAAGAGCCATATCCGCTGCATTCGGCGAAAGCGAAGTGTTATATTGTTATCAGTTGCGCTTATGGGGCGATATCGCAAATTCGATTGGCATTTATTGAATATTGCACTTAGACAGGGCGCCGTAGTGAAGCTTTTGACTGACACTCTTGGAGGAAACCATGAAGACGTGGTCGAAGCCTGAAGTTCGTGAGCAGGAAGTTGGTCTCGAAGTGACCAGCTATCTTCCGGCTGAAATCGACGTCATCTGAATTCGGATGGTGTTGACCTAACGGTCGAACGTCAAGCGGCGGCTGAGATATCGGCCGCCGCTTTTGTTTTGCAGGCGTCGCCTTTCGCGATCTGATTATCCCGCACCTTCGATTGCGGCGCGCTTTTCTTCCAGCTCAAGCCATTGCGTTTCCAGCTCTTCGAGCTGGCGCTGTGCATCCGCGAGACGCGTGTTTGCTTTTTCGAACGCTGCCCGGTCGCGTGCGTAGAGTCCGGCGTCGGCGAGCTTTTCCGAAAGCATTTTGATTTCGGTTTCGAGTTTAGAGATCTGATCCGGCAATACTGAAAGCGCATGCTTTTCTTTGTAGGAGAGCTTGGCTTTCGGCGTACTCGGTGCGGGTGCTGCGACATCATCAGCCGATTTGCGGACTGCCGGAGCGCTCTCGGCTTTCGATACCTTTTTCAGATCGTCGCCCTTGCGTTGGGCAAGCATGTCCGAATATCCGCCTGCATATTCGGTCCATCGGCCATCGCCCGTCGGTGCGAGCACGCTCGTCACGATGCGATCGAGAAAGTCGCGATCGTGGCTGACGAGCAGCAGCGTGCCTGGATAATCGGACAATAGCTCCTGCAGCAGATCGAGCGTTTCGAGATCGAGATCGTTCGTCGGCTCGTCGAGGACCAGAACGTTCGAAGGCTTCGCAAGCGCGCGTGCGAGCATCAGCCTGGCGCGCTCACCGCCTGACAGGACGCGGATTGGCGACAGCCGTTGCTCCGGCAGAAAGAGAAAATCCTTCATGTAGCTCGCGACGTGGCGCGCCTTGCCGTTGATGACGACCTGGTCGCCGCGGCCGCCTGTCAGCGCATCGGAAACGGTCCAATTCGGATTGAGTTCGTCGCGCCTTTGGTCGAGCGCTACGATCTCAAGATTGGACCCGTGACGGATCGTACCGTTGTCGGGAGCAATCTGCCCGGTCAGGAGCTTGATCAGTGTCGTCTTGCCGGCGCCGTTCGGGCCGACGATCCCGAGCCGGTCGCCGCGCATCACACGCAGATCGAGGTCAGAAACGATATCGCGGCCATCGTAGCTTTTGGAAACGCCAGACGTTTCGACCACGAGCTTGCCGGACAGACTGCCTTCGGCGGCATCGAGCCGAACAGTGCCGACGGCGTAGCGCCGGTCGCGAACTTCCTGGCGCATCGCCCTCAATTCGCGCACGCGGCGGACGTTACGCTTGCGGCGTCCCGTAACGCCCCCGTGCATCCACTGGTCTTCGCGCACGATTTTGCGGTCGAGCTTGTGCCGTTCGATTTCTTCTTCCTCGAGGACCTTGTCTCGCCAATCCTCGAAGGCAGCGAAGCCCTGCTCCAGGCGGCGCGTTTTTCCGCGATCCAGCCAGACGGTGGCGCGCGACAGCGTTTCCAGAAAGCGACGGTCGTGGCTGATGAGAAGGAGGGCCGATCTGCTCGCCTGCAGCGTCGTTTCGAGCCATTCGATAGCGGTCAGGTCGAGATGGTTCGTCGGCTCGTCGAGCAGCAGGATGTCGGGCTTTGCCACGAGAACGCGGGCGAGCGCCGCGCGGCGTGCTTCGCCGCCTGACAGCTGCTCGGGATTGTCATCGCCCGAAAGTCCAAGCTCGCCGATCAGGTATTCCGCGGCGTAGGGATCGTCGGCCGGTCCGAGGCCGGCTTCGACGTAGGCGCGGACCGTATCGAAACCGTTGAAATCGGCTTCCTGCGGTAGATAGCGAATGCTCGCCCCCGGATGAGCGAAACGCTCGCCGTGATCCGGTGTCACGAGGCCAGCTGCAACTTTCAGCAGTGTCGATTTGCCGGAGCCATTGCGCCCGACAAGACAGATGCGGTCGCCGGGCGCGGCGGTCAGTTCCGCGCCTTCGAGCAACGGTGTGCCGCCGAACGTCAGATGGATGTCTTTGAGCGTCAGAAGAGGAGGTGCCATGCGGGCACCTCGTAGCGGTCACCGCGAAAGCAATCAACTGCGACCGAACGGGAGCGATAATGGGGCGGTACTCATCAGCAGCAGCGGCTGATTTTGCCACCGTTCTCGCCGTATCGGCTCGACTGGCGCTCGCGGAAGAATTCTTCGTAGGTCATCACCGGTTCTCCCGGATGCACCTGACGCCGATGGGCGACGTAAGCCTCGTAATCCGGGACGCCGACCATTAGCCGTGCGGTCCTGGCGACGGCGTTGCGGACCAAGAAGAACAAGGATGTGTCGGATTTCTGCATGGGATCATTCCGCCGGTACGATTCCAGTTTCACGGGCAGAGATGTTCGGATCGGCGAGCGCTCTGGAAATTGCCGCCACGGCAAATCCGACCATCGCGATGACGAGTGCGATCAACAAGGCGGTCAGCGTTGCGTTGATGTAGTCATTGAAGACGATGCGGCTCATGTCCGCCATCGACTTGGCGGGCGCCAGGAGTTGTCCGGAGTTCGAGGCAGCGCCGAATTTGTCGGCGTGTGCCAGGAAACCGATCGTCGGATTGTCGCTGAATATCTTCTGCCAGCCGGCTGTCAGCGTGCAGATTGCGACCCATGTCGCGGGCAAGATCGTCACCCACGCATAGCGTTCGCGCTTCATTTTGAAGAGCACGACGGTACATAGGATCAGCGCGATGCAGGCGAGCATCTGGTTGGCGATGCCGAACAACGGCCAGAGCGTGTTGATGCCGCCGAGCGGATCTACGACGCCCTGGTACAGGAAGTAGCCCCAACCGGCGACGGCGATGGTGGTCGCGATGACGTTTGCTGTCCATGAGCGGGTATCACGGAAAACAGGCGTGAACGATCCGATCAGATCCTGAATCATGAAGCGCGCCACGCGTGTTCCGGCGTCGATGGTCGTCAGGATGAATAGCGCCTCGAACAGAATTGCGAAGTGGTACCAGAAGGCCATCATGGCCTTGCCGCCGATGGCGCTCGACAGGATTTCCGCCATGCCGATGGCCAGCGTCGGGGCGCCGCCCGTGCGCGAAAGAATGGTGCTCTCGCCGACGTTCGTCGCGGCTTCTTTCAGCATGTCCGGTGTCATGGTGAAGCCCCAGCTGGAAATCGCGGCTGCTGCGGTTTCAGGCGTCGTGCCGATGATGGCTGGAGGGCTGTTCAGTGCGAAGTAGAGGCCGGGCTCCAGCGTCGTCGCGGCGACAAGGGCCATGATCGCAACGAAGCTTTCCATCAACATGGCGCCGTAGCCGATGAACCGGGCGTTGGCCTCGTTGTCGAGCATCTTCGGCGTCGTGCCTGACGATACGAGCGCGTGGAAGCCGGATACCGCTCCGCACGCGATGGTGATGAACAGGAACGGGAAGAGATTGCCGGCGAAGACCGGGCCCGTGCCGTCGACGAATTTGGTCAGGGCAGGCATTTTGAGATCCGGCAGTACGAAGAAAATGCCGAGTGCGAGGCCCGCGATCGTGCCGATTTTCAGAAACGTCGAGAGATAGTCGCGCGGCGCAAGCAGCGTCCAGACGGGTAGAACGGACGCGACGAAGCCATAAGCGATCAGCATCATCGAAAGCTGTTCGCCCGAGTAATCGAACATCGGTCCGAGGACCGGGTCTTCCGCAACGTGGCGGCCGTAGATGAGCGAGAGCATCAGCA
>DASZVX010000026.1:0-12230 GCA_035547255.1 Hyphomicrobium sp. | reverse complement strand
GAGCTTCTCTCGAAGTACAACTTCCCGGGCGACGACACCCCGGTCATCCGCGGCGCAGCCGTCAAGGCCCTCAACGGTGAGAAGGGTCCGCTCGCCGACGAAGCCATCATCAAGCTCTATGAGGCGATGGACAGCTTCATCCCGATCCCGGAGCGTCCGAAGGATCAGCCGTTCCTGATGCCGATCGAAGACGTCTTCTCGATCTCGGGCCGCGGCACGGTCGTCACCGGCCGTATCGAGCGTGGCACGATCAAGGTCGGCGAAGAAGTCGAGATCGTCGGCATCCGCGACACGCAGAAGTCGGTCGTCACGGGCGTCGAAATGTTCCGCAAGCTGCTCGACTCGGGCGAGGCTGGCGACAACGTCGGCTGCCTCCTGCGCGGCATCGACAAGGAAGCCGTCGAGCGTGGCCAGGTTCTTTGCAAGCCGGGCACGGTCAAGCCGCACAAGAAGTTCACGGCTGAGGCCTACATCCTGAACAAGGAAGAGGGTGGCCGTCACACACCGTTCTTCACGAACTATCGTCCGCAGTTCTACTTCCGCACGACCGACGTGACGGGCACCGTTAAGCTCGCTGAAGGTACGGAAATGGACATGCCGGGCGACAACGTCTCGGTCACCGTCGAGCTCGTCTCGCCGATCGCCATGGAAGAGAAGGTGCGCTTCGCAATTCGCGAAGGCGGCCGCACCGTCGGCGCCGGCGTCGTCACGAAGATTATCGAGTAGGGGGTTTTCCTCCTCCCCGTCGTAATCGCGGCGGGGAGGCGGAGAGTGGAGCAAAGCAATGCACGGCCAAAACATCCGCATCCGGCTCAAGGCGTTCGATCATCGTATTCTCGATGCATCGACCCGTGAGATCGTGAATACGGCTAAGCGCACCGGTGCTGAGGTTCGTGGTCCGATTCCGCTGCCGACCCGCATCGAGCGTTTTACGGTCAACCGTTCGCCGCACATCGACAAGAAGAGCCGCGAGCAGTTCGAGATGCGTACGCACAAACGGCTCCTCGACATTGTCGATCCGACGCCGCAGACCGTCGACGCATTGATGAAGCTTGATCTTGCCGCCGGCGTCGACGTCGAGATCAAACTCTAAACCAAGGTTTATAAGGGCCCTCTGGCGGTAACGCGAATGGCCCCAACGATAGGAAGGAATGCACATGCGTTCCGGGGTGATTGCACAGAAGGTGGGTATGACCCGCATCTTTACCGATGCTGGTGAGCATGTCCCCGTGACCGTGCTCAGGTTGGAGAACCTTCAGGTTCTCTCTCACCGCACGGTGGAAAAGAACGGCTACACCGCCATTCAGGTCGGCGGTGGTACGCGGAAGCCCTCGCGGCTGACGAAGGCGGATCGCGGCACGTTCGCGAAGGCCGAAGTCGAGCCGAAGCGGAAGATCGCAGAGTTTCGTGTCAGTCCTGAGAATCTGATCGAAGTCGGCGCCGAAATCACGGCTGACCACTTCGTTCCGGGCCAGTTCGTCGACGTCACGGGCACGACGCAGGGTAAGGGCTTCCAGGGCGCCATGAAGCGCTGGAACTTTGGCGGCCTTCGCGCCACCCACGGCGTCTCGGTCACGCACCGCTCGCACGGTTCGACCGGTCAGCGCCAGGACCCCGGCAAGGTGTTCAAGGGCAAGAAGATGGCCGGCCACCTGGGCGATGAGCGCGTCACGACGCAGAATCTCGTCGTTGCCAAGATCGACAAGGCTCGCGGCCTCGTCATGGTGCGCGGCGCCGTCCCCGGTTCGAAGGGTGGTTGGGTTATCGTCCGCGACGCAGTGAAGAAAGCAGCTCCGGCCGACCTGCCGAAGCCCGGCGCGTTCAAGGCTCGCGGCGAAGCGAAGAAGGAAGGCGCGTGATGAAAGCTGAAGTCACGAACCTCGACGCCAGCAAGGCGGGCGACATCGATCTCGCCGACGAGATCTTTGGTCTTGAGGTCAGAAACGATCTCATTCACCGCATGGTGCGCTATCAGACGCTGAAGCGCATGGCCGGCACGCATCACGCCCAGGATCGCTCGGAAGTCGCGGTCACCGGCAAGAAGATGACGAAGCAGAAGGGCACCGGCGGCGCGCGTCACGGCGACAAGTCGGCTCCGCAGTTCCGCGGTGGCGGCAAGGCGTTCGGTCCGAAGCCGCGCTCGCACGCGATCGAGCTGCCGAAGAAGGTTCGCGCTCTGGCCCTTCGCCATGCTCTATCTTCGAAGGCGAAAGCCGGCGAGATCGTCGTCATCGACAAGGCGACGTCGGAAGGCAAGACCGGCGCGCTGAAGGCACAGTTTGCAAAGTTGTCGCTCGACAACGCGCTGATCATCGACGGCGCCGACCTCGAGCCGACGTTCGCACGCGCGGCCCGCAATATTCCGAATATCGACGTGCTCCCGGTTCAGGGCATCAACGTCTACGACATTCTGCGTCGTAAGAAGCTGGTTCTGACCCGTGCCGCCGTCGCAGCGCTGGAGGCGCGGTTCAAATGACGACGAAACGCTCCGCTTACGACGTCATCGTTGCGCCGGTCATCACCGAAAAGGCAACGCTGGTCTCCGAAGCCAATCAGGTGATCTTCAAGGTCAGATCTGACGCGACGAAGACCGAGATCAAGGCCGCGGTCGAGACCTTGTTCAAGGTCAAGGTCAAGGCAGTGAACACGATCGTCCGCAAGGGCAAGGAGAAGGCGTTCCGCGGTGTCAAAGCCGTGCTGAGCGATACGAAGAGGGCCGTCGTGACGCTCGAGAGCGGGCATTCGATCGACGTGACGACAGGGCTCTAAGGGATAACGCATCATGGCGCTTAAGACATACAACCCGACGTCGCCCGGACGCCGCCACCTGATTCAGGTCGACAAGTCGACGCTGTGGAAGGGCAAACCCGTCAAAATGCTCGTCGAGGGTTTGACGAAGACGGGCGGTCGCAACAGCGATGGTCGCATCACGTCACGCCACATTGGCGGCGGCGCCAAGCGTGCCTATCGCAAGATCGATTTCCGCCGCCGCAAGTTTGATGCGCCGGCGACCGTCGAGCGGCTCGAATACGATCCGAACCGGACCGCGTTCATCGCGCTGATCAAGTATCAGGACGGCACGCAGGCCTACATCCTGGCGCCGCAGCGCCTGGGCGTCGGCGACACCGTCGTGTCGGGTACGAAGGTCGACGTGAAGCCTGGCAATGCGATGCCGCTGGCGTCGATGCCGATCGGCACGATCGTCCACAACGTCGAGATGAAGCCGGGTAAGGGCGGCCAGATGGCGCGCTCCGCAGGCTCGTTCGTTCAGCTCGTCGGTCGTGACTCCGGCTTCGCAGTGCTTCGCTTGAACTCGGGCGAGACGCGCAAGGTCAGCGCCGAATGCATGGCGACGGTCGGCGCGGTGTCGAACCCCGATCACATGAACACCGTGGTCGGCAAGGCCGGCCGCACGCGCTGGCTCGGCCGTCGCCCGACGGTTCGCTCGATTGCAATGAACCCGGTCGATCACCCGAACGGCGGTCGTACCAAGGGCGGTAAGCACTGGGCAACGCCCTGGGGCAAGCCGACCAAGGGCTTCAAGACGCGCAAGAACAAGACCACGACGAAATACATCGTACGCTCGCGCCAGAAGGCGAAGAAGTAGCGGCGAACTGAAGGAGATTCGACTTTGACACGTTCAGTCTGGAAAGGCCCGTTCGTCGACGGCTACCTCCTGAAGAAGGCGGAGAAGTCGCGCACGTCTGGGCGCAACGAGGTGATCAAGATGTGGAGCCGCCGCTCTACCATCCTGCCTCAGTTCGTCGGCCTGACCTTCGGTGTGCACAACGGACAGAAGCACATTCCGGTCGTCGTGACGGAAGACATGATTGGCCACAAGTTCGGGGAATTCGCACCGACCCGTATTTTCCACGGGCATGGCGGCGATAAGAAAGCGGTGAAGAGATAATGGGCAAGCCTAGCCATCAGCGGCGCCTCGCTGACACCGAGGCCCAGGCGGTTGCGAAGTCGCTGCGCATCTCGCCGCAAAAGCTAAATCTTGTTGCGGGCTTGATCCGCGGCAAGAAGGTCGACCAGGCCCTTGCTGAGCTTGAGTTCAGCGAGAAGCGCATCGCGGGCGATGTCCGTAAGTGCGTGATGAGCGCTGTCGCCAACGCCGAGAACAACCACTCGCTCGACGTCAACGATCTTGTCGTTGCCGAAGCTTACGTCGGCAAGAATCTGGTTATGAAGCGCTTCCACGCTCGTGGCCGCGGCCGCGGCGCGCCGGTGATGAAGCCGTTCTCGCAGCTGACTGTCGTCGTCCGTCAGGTCGAAGAAGACAAGACTGAGAAGAAGGCGAAGAAGTCAGCTGGCGGCAAGGCCAAGGCTCAGGCGAAGTCCAAGGAGGCCAAGTAATATGGGTCAAAAAGTCAATCCCGTCGGCCTTCGCGTTGGCATCAACCGCACCTGGGACAGCCGTTGGTTCGCCGCTCGCGGGGAATACGGCAAGCTTCTGCACGAAGATCGCGCCATCCGCGATCACATCATGAAGGAGCAGCGCGAGGCCGGCATTTCGAAGGTTGTCATCGAGCGCCCACACAAGAAATGCCGCGTGACCGTTCAGACCGCTCGCCCCGGTATTCTCATCGGCAAGAAGGGCGAGAAGATCGAGCGCCTGCGCGCTGATCTCGCGAAGCTGACGAGCTCGGAAGTTCACCTGAACATTCTCGAGATCCGCAAGCCCGAGATCGACGCAACGCTGATCGCCGAAGGCATCGCTCAGCAGCTCGAGCGCCGCGTCGCTTTCCGTCGCGCCATGAAGCGCGCCGTTCAGTCGGCCCTCCGTCTTGGCGCCATCGGCATTCGTATCAACGTCGCCGGCCGTCTCGGCGGTGCTGAAATTGCCCGTACGGAGTGGTACCGCGAAGGCCGCGTGCCGCTGCACACGCTGCGTGCCGACATTGACTTCGGCTACGGCGTTGCCCGCACGGCGTACGGCATCATCGGCATCAAGGTTTGGGTCTTCAAGGGCGAGATCATCGAGCACGATCCGATGGCTGCCGACAAGAAGCTCGCAGAGATGCAGGAGAGCGGCGCACCGCGTCCGCGTCGCGATGATGGCGACCGGCAGGATCGTCGTGATCGTCGGCCAGGACGTGGCGGACGTGGCGGTGGCCGCGGCCCAGGATCAGGTGGTGGCGCTCCCGCAGCGTCCGACACCGGATCATCGACGCCGGAAGCGTAAGGACCCGAGAGGCACCTAGATTATGCTGCAACCGAAACGGACGAAGTTCCGCAAACAGTTCAAGGGTCGCATTCACGGCGCCGCCAAGTCGGGCACGACGCTCGCTTATGGCGAGGTCGGACTGAAGGCGATGGAGCCGGAGCGCTTGACGGCGCGCCAGATCGAAGCCGCGCGTCGCGCCATCGCACGTCACACGAAGCGTGCCGGCCGCATGTGGCTCCGCATCTTCCCGGACGTGCCGGTGTCGAAGAAGCCGGCCGAAGTTCGCATGGGTTCGGGCAAGGGTTCGCCTGAGCTTTGGGTGGCTCGCGTGAAGCCCGGCCGCATCATTTTCGAGCTCGGTGGCTTGAACCAGCAGGTTGCCAAGGAAGCTTTGATCCTTGGCGCCGCCAAGCTTCCGATCAAAACGCGCGTCGTGACGCGTCTCGAATAGGAGTTGAGGAACAGTCATGGCCGACGAATTCAAAGGCATGTCGCTCGATCAGCTCGACGACCAGCTGGCGAAGCTCAAGAAGGAGCAGTTCAACCTGCGCTTCCAGAGGGCTTCCGGTCAGCTTGAGAACACGGCGCGCATCCGGCTTGTCCGCCGCGATATCGCGCGGATCAAAACCGAGGCGAGCGCCAAGCGCGCTGGCAGCGTCAAAAAAGGCGCGTGAGGGAGAGATAGATTATGCCGAAGCGCGTGTTGCAGGGTGTCGTGGTGTCCGACAAGAACGACAAGACCATCGTCGTTCAGGTTGAGCGCCGCTATACGCACCCCCTGTTGAAGAAGACGGTGCGTCGTACGAAGAAGTACCACGCGCACGACGAAAAGAATTCGTTCAAGGTGGGCGACCAGGTTTCGATTGAGGAAACCCGGCCGATCTCCAAGAACAAACGTTGGATCGCGATAACGCAGTGAGGCGAAGCCTCGCTCTCACGCGGTTCGACACGAGAGCGCTTTTGAAGCCGTAGGAGCGTTGGGAAATTTCCCAAGACCCCGCGAGCCCAAAGGCAAACAAGAATAGGGCTTCGGACGAAGCCGAAAGAGAAGGAACGACGCGATGATCCAGATGGAGAGCAATCTCGACGTCGCCGACAACTCGGGCGCGCGCCGCGTTCAGTGCATCAAGGTGCTGGGCGGCTCGAAACGCAAGTACGCGACCGTCGGCGATACGATCGTCGTCTCCGTGAAGGAGGCGATCCCGAAAGGCCGCGTCAAGAAGGGCCAGGTGATGAAGGCGGTCATCGTTCGCGTCGCGAAGGGCATTCGCCGCGCCGACGGTTCGCTGATCCGCTTCGACCGTAACGCTGCCGTGCTGATCAACGCCAACGGCGAGCCGGTCGGCACCCGCATCTTCGGACCCGTAACGCGCGAGCTTCGCGCCAAGAATCATATGAAGATCGTATCGCTTGCGCCGGAGGTCCTCTGATGTCGGCTTCTAAAATCAAAAAGGGCGACAAGGTCGTCGTCCTCGCCGGCCGCGACAAAGGCAAGAGCGGCGAAGTCATCGAGGTGCGCCCGACGGAGCACCGCGCGCTCGTCCGTGGCGTCAACATGGTGCGTCGTCATCAGCGCCAGTCGGCGAGCCAGGAAGGCGGCATCATTTCCAAGGAAGGTCCGATCGACCTTTCCAATATCGCGGTCGAGGACCCGAAGGACGGCAAGCCGACGCGCGTCGGTTTCAAAGTCCTGAACGACGGCAAGAAGGTCCGCATCGCAAAGCGCTCGGGCGAGCAGATCCCGGAGAAGAACTAAGCCATGGCTGAGAAAGACAAACCGGCGAAAGCTGCCAAGCCCCAGGGCGGGGCTCAGGGCGGCGACAAGGCTCAGAAGACCAAGAGCGGCGGCAAGAAGGCCGAGGCAGCGGCTCCGCGTGCAGCGGCAAGCCCGCGCCCGAAGGACTACAAGCCTCGCCTCAAGGCACATTACGAAAAGGTCGTGCGCGACGCGCTGAAAGAGAAGTTCAGCTACGCGAACGTGATGCAGATTCCGCGCATCGAGAAGATCGTTCTCAACATGGGCGTCGGCGAAGCCGTGAACGATCGCAAGAAGGTCGACAACGCAGCGACCGACCTGGGGTTGATTGCCGGTCAGAAGCCCGTCGTAACGCGCGCTCGCAAGGCCATCGCGACTTACAAGGTGCGCGAAGGCATGGCGATCGGCGCAAAGGTTACGCTGCGCGGCGACCGCATGTACGAATTTCTCGACCGCTTCGTCACGATCGCGCTGCCGCGCGTCAAGGACTTCCGCGGTTTGAACCCGAAGAGCTTCGACGGCCGCGGCAACTATGCGACCGGCCTCAAGGAGCACCTCGTGTTCCCCGAGATCGACTACGACAAGGTCGACAATGTTCTGGGTCTCGACGTGATCATATGCACGACGGCCCGTACCGATGACGAAGCCCGCGAATTGCTCAAGGGTTTCAACTTCCCGTTCCGCAGCTAGAGGACCTCGGCAAAAAGCCGAAAGGCCTTTGGAGGAGAAGAAATGGCAAAGACCAGTTCGATCGAAAAGAACAATCGCCGGCGCAGAATGGCGCTGGCACAGGCTCCGAAGCGCAAGCGCTTGAAAGAGCTTGCCAAGGACAAGACGAAGACGCCGGAAGAGCGCTTCGCCGCAAGATTGAAGCTTGCGGAGATGCCGCGCAACGGTTCGAAAGTCCGTGTCCGCAATCGCTGTGAGATCACCGGCCGCCCGCGCGGCAACTACCGCAAGCTCAAGATGTGCCGCAACCAGCTCCGCGAGCTGGCGAGCCAGGGGCGTATCCCGGGCATGGTCAAGTCGAGCTGGTAAAAGGAACGCACGATGTCCGTGAATGATCCGTTGGGCGATATGCTGACACGCATCCGGAACGCGCAGATGCGTCGCCGGCCGAAGGTGGCGACACCTGCCTCGAACCTTCGCGCACGCGTCCTCGACGTGCTCGCCGAAGAAGGTTACATCCGTGGTTACAGCCGCGTCGAACTCAAGGGTGAAATGCCCCAGTTCGAGATCGAGCTGAAATATTACAATGGCCAGCCTGCGATCCGTGAGATCGAGCGCATCTCGAAGCCGGGCCGTCGCGTCTATTCGCCCGTCAAGGATATCCCGACGGTCGCAAACGGCTTGGGCGTCGCGATCCTGTCGACGCCGAAGGGCGTGATGTCGGACTCGAAGGCGCGCGAAGCGAACGTCGGCGGCGAAGTTATTTGCAGCATCTTCTAAGGCTATGGCCGGCACGCCGGCCGAACGAAACAAGGTTTTGAGAAGTCATGTCGCGCATCGGTAAAAAGCCCGTCCCCGTCCCGTCCAATGTGACGGCGACGATCAGCGGCCAGACAGTGAAGATGAAAGGCCCGAAGGGCGAGCTCGCCTTCACGGTTCCTGACGCCTTGAAGGTGCAGCGTACGGACGAGGGGATCGACATTTCGCTCCTCGAGGATACGAAGCCCGCACGTTCGAAGTGGGGTATGTCGCGCACGCAGGTCGCGAACCTCATCAAGGGCGTCACCGAGGGTTATCATCAGGATCTTGAAATCCACGGCGTTGGTTTCAAGGCCTCGATGAAGGGCAAGGACACGCTGACCTTGTCGGTCGGCTACAGCCACGATGTCGTGCTGAAGATCCCGGCAGGCGTCGAGGTCAAGGTCGGCGGCGCCAAGCAGGAGCTTGTTTCGGTGTCGGGCATCGACAAGCAGGCGGTAGGCGAGATCGCATCCGTGATCCGCGCTTCCCGCAAGCCCGAGCCCTATCAGGGCAAGGGCGTGCGCTATAAGGGCGAGTACATCTTCCGCAAGGAAGGCAAGAAGAAGTAGGAACGGCAGCGATGGCCAACACCAACGACAAATTCAAGAACCGCCAGGCGCGCGTTCGCCGTTCTCTGAAGAAGAGCGCGAACGGCCGTCCCAGGCTTTCAATTCACCGCTCGTCAGAGAACATCTATGCGCAGGTGATCGACGACGTGAAGGGCGTGACGATTGCCGCGGCCTCGACGCTCGAAAAGGACGTCAAAGGCTCGATCAAGACGGGCGCCGACAAGGCTGCGGCTGCAGCTGTCGGCAAGCTCGTCGCAGAGCGCGCAGTCAAGGCCGGCGTCAGCGAGGTCGTATTCGATCGCGGCGGCTTTCTCTTTCATGGGCGCGTGAAAGCGCTCGCCGATGCCGCCCGCGAAGGCGGATTGAAGTTCTAAGGACCCGAGAGGACACAGATCGTGGCACGTGGACCCCAGAGAGACCGTGGCAGAGACCGCGAGGAACGCGACAGCGAGTTCACCGATAAGCTGGTGCACATCAATCGCGTCGCCAAGGTCGTCAAGGGCGGCAAGCGGTTCGGCTTCGCCGCGCTCGTCGTCGTCGGCGATCTGAAGGGCCGCGTCGGCTTTGGTCATGGCAAGGCACGCGAAGTGCCGGAAGCCATCCGCAAAGCGACGGAAGGCGCGAAACGCAATCTTCTCCGCGTACCGCTGCGCGACGCTCGCACGCTGCATCATGACAGCGTCGGCCGCCACGGCTCGGGCAAGGTCGTTCTGCGCGCAGCGCCTGCCGGTACCGGCATCATCGCCGGTGGTGCTATGCGCGCCGTCTTCGAGATGGTCGGCGTGCATGACGTGGTCGCCAAGTCCATGGGCTCGACGAACCCCTACAACGTCGTCCGTGCGACCTTCGACGCACTGAAGGCGCAGGAGAACCCACGCGCAGTTGCGGCACGCCGCAACAAGAAGGTTTCCGACATCGTGTCGCGTCGCCGTGACGGCTCGGCTGCCGCCGATGCTGGCGCCGACGCCTAAGAGAAATGCGGAGTGGCCTAAGCGCCGCTTCACAAATGGACTTGAGGTAACGATATGGCGGCTAAGAAGACGATCACATTGGAGCAGGTTCGCAGCCCGAACCGTCGCCCCGAGCGGCAGACCGAGACACTGATCGGTCTCGGCCTCAATAAGCTTGGCCGCACATCAAGGCTCGAAGATACGCCGGCCGTGCGTGGCATGCTGAAAAAGGTTCAGCATCTCGTGCAGGTCGTAGAAGGGAAATGACGACTATGCGGCTCAACGGCATCAAAGATAACCCCGGCGCCAAGAAGACGCGCGTGCGCATCGGCCGTGGTATCGGCTCGGGACTCGGCAAGATGGGCGGCCGCGGCGGCAAAGGCCAGACGGCCCGCACGGGCGTCGCGATCGGCGGCTTCGAAGGCGGTCAGATGCCGCTTCATCGCCGTTTGCCGAAGCGCGGCTTCAACAAGTGGCGCCCGCAGGATTTCAACGAGATCAACGTCGGCACGCTGCAGCAGGCGATCGATGACAAGCGCCTCGACGGCTCTAAGCCGCTCGATCTGGCAGCTTTGGTTGCAGCCGGTATCGTGCGTCGCCCCAAGGACGGGGTGCGCTTGCTCGGCGACGGCGAGATCAAGGCGAAAATCTCGATCACGGTCAATCACGCGACTGCCAAGGCCAAGGCGGCCATCGAGAAGGCCGGCGGCAGCATCAGCGTCATCGAGCGCAAGGTGATCGCGGCCGACGAAGAGAAGCGTAAGAAATCGGCGGCCAAGAAAGCGGCTTCGGGCAAGAAGCCGGCGACCGCGAAGACAGAGGAATAGCGCGACAGCGCGAGGACGAAAGCGCTTCGTTCCTCGCGTGTCTCGTATCCGGCTGTGCTTTCCACGAAGGCGCGAGCCGGGACCAGGCCGACGTGTTGTTTCTAGAGGCACCACGGCGGCGGTTAGGAGAAGACACCAATGGTTTCCGCTGCCGAGCAGCTTGCTTCGAACCTCAATTTTAGTGCTTTCGCGAAAGCGGAAGACCTGAAGCGGCGCCTGTGGTTTACCCTTGGCGCGCTCGTCGTCTATCGTCTCGGCACCTTCATTCCGATGCCGGGTATCAATCCGGCAGCCTTCGCCGAGACGTTCAAGTCGCAGGCCGGCGGCATCCTGGGCATGTTCAACATGTTCTCCGGCGGTGCGCTGGAGCGCCTGGCGATCTTCGCCCTGAACATCATGCCCTACATCTCGGCGTCGATCATCATGCAGTTGATGACGTCGATCTCGCCGAAGCTCGAAGCCTTGAAGAAGGAAGGCGAGGCGGGCCGCAAGCAAATCAACCAGTACACGCGCTACTTGACGGTTATCTTGGCGGCGCTGCAGGCCTACGGCATCGCCGTCGGCCTCGAGGGATCGCACAACACGGCCGGCGCCGTCGTTATGAATCCCGGTATCTTCTTCCGCGCGACGACCGTCATCACGCTGGTCGGTGGCACCGTGTTCCTGATGTGGCTCGGCGAGCAGGTGACGCAGCGCGGCGTCGGCAACGGTACGTCGCTGATCATTTTCGCGGGCATCATCGCGGGTCTTCCTGGCGCGGTCGTGCAGCTTTTCGAACTCTCGCGCACCGGCTCGATCTCGCCGGGCATCCTGGTTTTCTTCATTGTGCTGGCGCTGGCCGTGGTTGCCGCAATCGTGTTCTGCGAACAGGCCCAGAGACGTCTGCTGGTGCAGTATCCGAAGCGCCAGGTCGGCAACAAGATGTTCCAGGGCGAAGCGTCTCATCTGCCGCTGAAGCTCAACCCGTCGGGCGTTATTCCGCCGATCTTCGCATCGTCCCTCCTTCTGCTGCCGATTACGGTCGCGCAGTTTACGGCAGGGCAGGGACCGGAATGGTTGAATACCGCCGTCGCGATGCTCGGAAGTGGTCAGCCGCTGCACTTGGCTATTTACGCGGCGATGATCATCTTCTTTACGTTCTTCTACACGGCGGTCGTCATCAACCCGAAAGAAACGGCCGACAACCTCAGGAAGTACGGTGGCTTCCTGCCCGGGATTCGGCCCGGCGATAAGACCGCGGAATACATCGACTACGTGATGACTCGCATTACCGTCGTCGGCGCGCTTTATCTGGCGGCAGTCTGCGTCCTGCCTGAAATTTTGACATCCTATGCGGGCATTCCGCTGTACTTCGGCGGCACCTCGCTTCTGATCGCGGTCAGCGTGACGATGGATACGGTTTCGCAGATTCAAGGCCATCTCATCGCCCAGCAGTATGAAGGCCTGATCAAGAAGGCCAAGCTTCGCGGGACGCGCCGATGATCTTGA
>DASZVX010000025.1:0-7358 GCA_035547255.1 Hyphomicrobium sp. | reverse complement strand
CGGGTCGTGCGCTGCGTCCGATCAGAGACGCAAGGACCACGCTCGACATGAAATGGACGCGACGGGGCGAGCCCGCGATCTGACCAAGAACGACGGCTGTCGATGGCGGCGTACCGCCGGTCGCCGCGGCGGGCGGCATCGTAAATCCGAAGCCGTCGATCAGCCGCCTGATCGGCACCTGCCCGAGCGCGGCGCCGCGATTGATCAACGGCGCGTTGAGCGAGCAGGCGAAGGCAACAATCGCCTTGCGGCTTTGCTGGCTCGCGCCTTTGGCGCAGGTGTCGATGCCTTGAGCAGGAGCGGCCGGATCGGAATAGGGGCTTTCGCTCGTGTCGCGGCCCTGGTTGGCGAGTGCGATGGCGAGGAGCATCTTGCCAGTCGAAGCAACTTGCCGGCTTTCGGCACTCGGATCGTAAAGGCCGTCTTCGGCGCGGCGTGCGGGAAGCGATCCGAAAAACGCTGCTGTCTCTCCGGATTCGTAATAGCGCACGATGCGTCCGTCGGCATCGGACGCGACGACGATGACGTTCGGAAGTGTCTTGTCGGCGGTGACCTTCTCCGGATCGAGCGTAAAGGCGGCGTTGATGCGCGACGCCCATTCCGTATTGAGCGCCGCGAGCCGGGCGTTGATCTTCTCGCGGAATGCGAGGTTTTCACCAATATCGAAGGTCGTCGTGACGCCGCGCACATAATCGCGCCAGCCGAAACCATAGCTCTGCTTCATTTCCTCGCGAATGCCGAAGCGGGCTGCAGGCAAGAGCAGGTTCGCCCGGATCATCGGGTTGGCTTCGGCGCGCTTTACCTGATCGGGTACGAAGCGTTCTAGCGCGGCCTCAAGCTTCGGCTTCACCTTGGGATCTGGCGGACCGCCTGCGAGCGCCATCAGTTCGAAGACAACTTTTCTCTGCTCTGCTTCGTCGGTGATGAGTTTTTCCGCGCAGGTGCGAGCGCGGACTTCGGTGATGTAGCGCCAGCGGTCGAGGCGGACCGCGTTCAATCGGTCGCTGCCTTCGAGCAGAATGATCGGCTTGTTGACGGCGGACGCCAATACGAACTGCTCGGCGGTCGTGAGGTCCTTGGCTTCCTTTCCGAATACGACCTGGCTCGTGACCTCGACGCCATGCAGCGGCTGGCCGCCGGTTCGCTGCGCCAGCCAGATGTGGTTCGCGGCCCACTGTTTCAGCAACGTATCGTCGCCGCGGCGTGTGAGTTCACGATAGATGACAGGGGCGAGCCACCACTCACCGAGTTTGCGCCGGAGTTTCGCGATGCCGCCCTCGTCGGCGTGGGGCGGCGTCTTATAGATGACGCGCGCAAACTGCATCGGCAGTGTCGAGCCGCCGACGCCGAGGACCGGACGCCGCGCCGCGATCGAGTGTGTGATGGTCGTGAGCGGGATCTTCAGAACGCCCGCGAGATCGATGCCGAATGGATTGAGCAGTCCGCCGAGATAGCGATCTTCGTGATAGGAGAGGCATCGCCAATATTGCTCCGGCACGTCGCGAACCGGAATTGATTTGTGATCGGGATTGGCGACGTAATTGCCAAGCTCAATGGCGCTGTCGGTATAATTGACGTCGCGCAAGCTATCGAGGCGCGGGTCGAACGTGCCGACGAAACTCCCCTTCGGGTCGTAGATGGCGGTCGCCAGCCAGCGCTCGGCGTCATAGCCGAGCTTGTCGTGCATCGAGAGGTCGCCGAGATAGCCTCGGATCGGCGCCGCGATGTAGACGAGCACTATCGCGAAAAGGACGTAC
Organism: Hyphomicrobium sp.; assembly: GCA_035547255.1. Classification (GTDB taxonomy): domain Bacteria; phylum Pseudomonadota; class Alphaproteobacteria; order Rhizobiales; family Hyphomicrobiaceae; genus Hyphomicrobium_B. The sequence goes on along the minus strand of DASZVX010000025.1, from coordinate 5,601 downwards.
AATAGTGCCGCCGTAAAGACGTGGCGCAAAGGTCCGAGTTTCGGATTGAAAGCGATTGCCGACATCAGCCAGCGCACGATTTGGCGCGGAATTCTCAGGCAGATTTCGCTGAGCGCCGTCAGATGGCGCAGGATGGATAGCATCGCCGCAAAACCGCACTCGCGCCGCGCTGCACGCGGCTGTCGTACGGCATGCATAATTGGAGTTTAAGGCGCCAGCTCAGCAGGCTCGCGGCGGCATTCACGCCAACCCATGGCAATTGTGCGGCCGTGGGCGATACACGACGGCGCGGCGGCGCAATTGTTCTTTGCCTTCACACGCAGGTGTTAAGGCTCAGAAATTGCTGACAAGAATGAAAAGACCGACGCCAATTGCTGGACCGACTAGAGTCGCAACGACCATCATGACGAAAGGTTTCGCCACCATAACACTTACCCCGCACTGAACTCGAAAGGTTCACTCCCAACTGCCTCGGCCGTCCGCGAAGACTACATTGACCGGTTTGCCCCCTCGGTCATTGCGCTCCTTCTTTCTTTCGCTGAGAGAGGGCCGCCCCCTAACTGCGTGGCCGAATATTTCCCCCTTTGTCAGCCATCCTCATAATATCGCAGCGCAATGGGAGTTGACAGGCCCTGCGATTATTTTGCAGACGCCGTTAGACGGCTTGGCTCACATTCGGAATTAGGTTGCCGACGACATCGGAATTGCCGCTTGGGCCCTCGGAGGCCTGTCAAAAAAATGATTTATTTCAACATACTGCTCGAAACGTGTCTGATTGCGGCTGCACCTAAACCGGCAACTGTCTGCATCGCAATATCACGGACTATTTCGGGCATTGAAACGCGAATTGAATAGCCTTTCGGCTTTCCAATTCCGGTTTTTGAAAATTAACGAAGATCGAAAAGACGAAGTTGGCGCTCGTCAATTCCGCGCGTTTCGGCAGCCAATTGTTCAATGCGATCGAATGGCACCTGCTCGGCCGCAATAAGCGAGCGTTGCGCTTTCATCGGTCTTACCAGACCTTCCTGGACGAGATGGAACTCGCCGACCGTCTGGCCGGGAAGCGCCGTTGCCGGATCGAGGCCGGATTCCGATTGGAACGCCGCCTTGAGTTTCCGGAGCGCGGTATCCTCGCGCACGCGGCCGATGAACCAGCTCGTGATCTGATCGCGGCTCTTATAGTCGAGGTCGCCTGGCGACTGCGTCGCGAGCATCATGCCGAGGCCCGCCGAACGGGCGCGCTTCAAGAGGCTCTGCAACGGTTCGGCCGTGGCCGGTTTCGAGTTGGCCGGAATATAAAGATCGGCTTCGTCGAACATGACGACGGCCTGCAGTTCGTCGTTCGGGTTGCGCTGGCAAAAGCGCAGGGCTTCCGACAGGAATTGCGAGACCCAGAACAGGATATTCTCGTTGTCGCCGAGGAAGCCCGTGTAGATGACCGACAGGCGCGTCCGGTTGGGGCGCTGATAGCGGCCAAGGCCGAGCAGGCTTTCCATACGCAGGCTTTCGCCGCCGCCTTCAAAGAGTGCGGCGTTGCGCAGGCGGAGCGAGTCGAGCTGGGCGACGAGATCGCGGCGCAGCTTACCCGATGGGTCCATGCGCTGCGTTTGGTCGGTCAGCTCCGGGTGCTCGTCTTCCAAAAGGCGGATCAAGTCGGCAAGGGTGACTTCGTTGGTCGAGAGCGATCCCAGAACCCGCAGCGCCACAGCCAGAACGCCCGATTGTTTCTGGTGCGTTGCCGAATTCTTCAAATGCAGCATTTCGCCGAGAGCCGCCGCCGACAGGTTGGCCAGTAGCTGCTGCTCGTGATCGGGAAGCTCATTGATGCCGTTCGGCAGAAGCGTGATCGAAATCGGGCGGCCCGATGCGCGCCCCGGAGTGTAGACGGCGACGTCGACAGCGTCGGCGAGCTTCTCGCGCTCGGCGCGCCGTTCGGGGGCTTCGTTATCGTTGGCGCGCCAGACTTCGGGGTTCGCGTAGCTCGCGAGGTCGCCCTTGCGGTCGATCAGAACGGCTGGAACGCCGCGCAGAAGAAGCTGCTCGATGAGCGAAAGCGCGAGCGTCGTCTTACCGGAACCCGAGCCGCCCAAGAATGCCGCATGGCGCTTCAGGACACTCTTGTTGAGCGTCACGGGTCGGCCCCGGCTGTTCTTCTCGCCACCGGCAAGGATGCTGGCGCCGTAGCTGCCGTACTCGTCGAGGATAACAGACATCGGCAGATCGTCGTCGTTTGCCGGAAGTCCGAGTTCATCGCTTTCTGGATTTGCGGCGCGCGCCTGTTCGGCCGAAAGCGCATCGAAGCCGTCGAGCGACGACTGCGGATTGTCCATTTCCTTGGCGACGAGACGCGGCACCGGACGGCCGAGAAGATCGAGACGCAGAAGATGGATGATCGAGATCAGGCTCGACAGCGGTTTCGTGCCTTCGAGCCATTGCGTCATGCCGGGGTCGGTGCGGTGATGGGCGGTGAACTCGCGCACCGTCATCATGCGCTCCCACTCCGGGATCGGCACGAGCAATTGACGGCCGCCGCCGTCGCGGAATTTGCGGAAAGCCTGCGCGGTCTGGTTTTTCTTGTTCGGCGGGAAGTCGCTGGCGCGCAGCATGAAACAGGGCTTGCCCTGCATCGCCGTCAGCACTTTGTCGAGCTGACGCTTCAGGCCGCCGCCCTGCGTCGGGCGGTTGCACAGGAAGACGCGCACGTCATTGGCGAAGCCGGTGCGGTGGCGGACCGTTAGGTCGAAGGCCGGCAGGTCGTCGCCAAGCTCTAGGCGCTTGACGGTGACTTCGATCGCCTTGCCCCATTCGTCGCGTGCGAGCAGCAGCGCTGCCGAGAGGATGTCGACCAGCTCCTGATCGTCCGCTGGCATTTCGGCTTCGCTCTCATTGGCGAAGCGCTCCCACATTTCGCGGAATTGGACGGCCGATATTGTCGGCGTGCCGTCGTCTTCAGATCCAAATCCGATAGCGGCGCCGAGCGCTTGCGCCAGCGTCGAGATGAAGGACGGACGCTCTTCCTCCGATTCCTGCTCGTCGTCTTCGGTGGACGTCGCTTCCCTGAGGCGCGATTGCGCGTGCTCCAAGAGACGACGCGTCGACAGGCCGCCGAACTCCTCGAAGAACTGCGGTCCGAAGAATTGCGAAGCGTCCGGAAAGCTCAGCCCCGTGCCATTCGTTTCCGAATGATGTGCCAAGCGCTTCGAAATGATGAGGCGGGCTTCTTCCGGCGTGCGGCTTTCGCGCAGAAGCACGGGGCCCGATTTTTCAATCCGGTCGATATAGGACTGCGCAACGAGGCTGCGCACCTGCCCGTAGAAATCTTCGAGGCACGAAATGATGATGATGGCGTTCGTCGAGCGATTGGCGATCTGGATGAGATCGCGGATTGCACGCTGGAAGCGATCCTCGGCGTTATCGAAGAAGCGGAGGTCTTCGACTTGGTCGATACAGAAGACGAGCGCTGCGCGCTCGACGGTCCAAACGAGTGCACCGAGCGCAGCAATGATCTCGAAGGCGCGGTCTTCGCCATCGTTCGGATCGAGCGCGCTGACGGCTTCGTGCGCGATGGCCGTCAGTTGGCGGCCGTTGAGATACTGCCGGATGCGCTGATCGATGCGCGGATCGCGGCGCTGCAGGTATAAAAGCGCGCGCACGATATTGATGTCGAGTTCGCGCGTCTGAAACTTATCGCAGGCGACGATCTGGTCGGCGAGACGCAGGATGAGGCGCGCAAGCTGCTTGTCGTCGAGCGTTGCGTCGCGGAGTTTGTCGAGGTCGGCCGATGAGATGACCTCGGAGTCGAGCACCATCCGGTTCGTCAGTCGCGACAGCGCGGATTCGCCGAAGCGATCCGGGTCGTAGGGCTTTTCGAGCGAATGGACGAGGCGGCGCAGATAGAAATCAGCGTAATTCTGCACGTCGGGCGTCATCTGCGCATAGCCGAAGTAGCTCTGCCCGGTGCGATGCGAGTCCGTTCTCAGGGCGCGCAAGAGATGCGTTTTTCCGGCACCCGATTGGCCGTGAAAGAGGAGAATGCGTTCCGGCGTGTGATAGCCGCGGCCTGATGTGATCGTCGTCAGCAGATCGTTGAACTTCTGCCGGGCCTTCGCATGAATTTCGGGCACGTCGACCGGATCGGCGCGCCAAAGGTCATCCTCCCAGGTGATCGAATGCTCGAACGCCTCACTCAGCTTGTCGGGAGCGAGCTGGGGAGCAAACGACATCGTTTTGAGTGGACCGCCTTCAACGCCCATTTCGAACCGGAATGCCTTTTTAATCTTGGACGCGCACGAAGTGCCAGACGGTGTTTTTGTAGAGGATCTTCGAATCCTCGAGCGATTTCAGGTCGCGACCATCCTTGAGATCGGCGGTCGCAAGTTCGACCTGACCCGAACGATGGGCTTCCGCGAGCATGCCTTTGAACGCAATCTCGGATAACCCCCAATCGGGCCGTGCGTTGCGAATCGCCTTCCAGACCAAAGAGATAAACGCCTTCCGGTTACCTGGCCAGCCCTCAGAGACCGGTCGTGCTGCATCGATCACAGCCCGGCAAAATTCCGCCATATCCGGTGGCGAGGGCGAACGAATGCTTGGTGGGGCAACGTCCGAGATCGGTGTGCGGTCGTTGGCGGGTCTAGGCGGTGGCGCGCGGGCGGGACGCGGCGCCGTTTCCACGCGTTGCGGGCGCGCCGGTTGCGAATGGGGAACCGCGGCCTCGTCATTTGGCGCCATCAATCCGCGGAGGACGGCGAGTTCGAGCGCGTCGAAGGAATGCTCGCGGCTGCCGGCGATTTCGCAAGCCAGATGCACGATCAACTTGCCGTCGGTTGCGATCTCACGCGGCTGTTTGAAGAGTTGGCCAGCGAGAACGCGGCCTGGCTTCGCGGGTAAGCCCGCACCTTTCTTGAAACCGGTCTTGATTTTGTTTCCGAAAGCGCGTTCGAGCGCGATGATCGCGAGATCGGCGCGGAGGTCGGCTGGCGACTGGGCGCGTGCCGTCGGTTTTCCAAAGTGATGCTGCAACACGAGTGCGGCGAGACCCTCGACCCGTTGCAGGGATTTTCGAATACTAGGCGTGTCGTTTGTCGTGAGCGCGCGGATGACAAGCGCGAGTTTTACGTCCGCCCAACTGCTGCAGGGTGTCTTGGCCGGGGCGAGCAGGGCTTCTGCAACCTGAAGGCCCTTGCCTGTCGCGGTCAGCCGGCCCCTTGCCTCGGTGACAAGCTGGCTGCCCGAAAGGTTGCTGATGCCAAGCTCGGCAGAGCGGCGAAATTCGGCGCCTGAAAGCTTCGGAGCGAGAATTGGGGCCACGTCACGCTGCAGGTCAGCGCGCGTGGCGGTCCCGGCGGAAATGCGTAGCAGTACCAAGTCCCTTGCCGTGAGCTCAGGGAAATGGGCTTCGAATTTCCGCTCAGATTGTCCGATGGCTGCAGTCATCGAAGATCTCCCGCGCGAATCAAGTTGCCGCGACGACTGTTGATGATCGGTCGAGCACTTCCAAGTGGTCTGGAGCCCAAGACCCACAGTCGGGTCCTGCCAGCGGAAGGGATGAGGTATCCGACGAGGGCTTTATCGTCAGGCTTTTGCCGCCGCGCGGTCAAA
>DASZVX010000024.1:0-8391 GCA_035547255.1 Hyphomicrobium sp. | reverse complement strand
TGCAACGAAACCCGAGCCGATCGAACCGATCATCTGCCCGCCAATGATCGCGGTCAGAACACGAGAAAGAGCGAATTGGCGTTCCGACATCGCAAAACGATCGCCGACGATGGCGAACGCCAACGGAATGATGCCGCCTGCCGCGGCGCCGCCGACGAGACGTGCAAGCGCGAGCGCTGCAAGCGTCGGCGCGAGGGCCGAAGCGGCAAGGCACAGCGACAGGACGCCTAAGGCAATCTTGATAATACGCGCCTTGCCAAGGGAATCTCCGAGCGCACCGAGAGCCGGTTGCGCGAGCGCGTAGGGAAACGCGTAGAACGACGCGAGCATCGCCACGGATGCGGGATCGACATGGAGATCCCGCGAAATATCCGGGACGACGGGGTCGATGATCCGCAGCGACATCGAGCTGATGAAGCAGCCCGCTGCGAGAATGGCGAGGAGACGCATTTCAGGGGTCGATGATATGGACCGAAACGAGCGACCTTCCTAACAGATGCGGAACAGGGGCGATACGACCTGTCCCGGATGGCAGCTATGTATCAGATCGTCATTCTTCGACCCCAGCATCGCCATCCTCGACCGCGCGAACACGCGCCAAAGTTGCGATCATGGGTCTGCCCATAACGCCGAAACCTGAGCGGCCTCGCTCGGGCTCGCTCGTTTGAGCTCGTTTGAGGATGACATGCTGGCGGCTCCGGCGTGCAGAGCCGACAGCATGTCGCTTTGCCTCAGAACAGTCCCTGAATCTGGCCTGCGTCGTCGAGGTGGATCGAGTTCGCGGCCGGCACGCTCGGCAGGCCCGGCATGGTCATGATCTCGCCCGTGACGACGACGATGAACTCGGCGCCGGCCGAGAGGCGCAACTCGCGGATCGGCACGATGTGCCCGGTCGGCGCGCCGCGCTTATTGGGATCGGTCGAGAACGAATACTGCGTCTTCGCCATGCACACCGGGAAATGCCCGAAGCCGGCGGCCTCGAAGTCCTTGAACTGCGTCTCGACGCTGGCGTCACAGGCGATGTCGGCGGCGCGGTAGATTTCCTGTGCGATGGTCTTGACCTTGTCGCGCAGCTTCATCTCGACCGGGTAGAGCGGCTTGAAGTTCGCCTTGCCCTGGTCAATGACGTCGACGACGTGGTGCGCAAGCGCTTCCGTGCCCTTGCCGCCGTCCGACCAATGCGTGCAGAGGAACGCCTTCGTTCCCATGCTCTCCGCCGCCTTCTGAACCTCGGCGACCTCTGCGTCGGTGTCGGTGACGAACTTGTTGATCGCGACGACGGCCGGAACGCCGAACTTATTGACGTTCTCGATGTGGCGCTTGAGGTTCTCGCAGCCCTTGGCGACGGCGGCGACGTTCTCGGCCTTCAAGTCGTCTTTGGCGACACCGCCATGCATCTTGAGTGCGCGGACGGTCGCGACGATCACGACGGCCGACGGGGCGATGCCGGCCTTGCGGCACTTGATGTCGAAGAATTTCTCGGCCCCGAGGTCGGCGCCGAAGCCGGCTTCGGTCACGACGTAATCTGCGAGCTTCAGGGCTGTCGTCGTGGCCAGCACCGAGTTGCAGCCGTGCGCAATGTTGGCGAACGGACCGCCGTGGATGAACACGGGATTGTTTTCGAGCGTCTGCACGAGGTTCGGCTGCAGCGCGTCCTTCAAGAGCACCGTCATGGCGCCGTCGGCTTTGAGGTCGCGGGCGCGGATCGGCTTCTTGTCGCGCGTGTAGGCGACGATGATGTTGCCGAGGCGGTGCTCCAGATCCTTCAGATTTTTGGCGAGACAGAAGACAGCCATCACTTCGGAGGCGACGGTGATGTCGAAGCCGCTCTCACGCGGGTATCCGTTTGAAACACCGCCGAGCGAGTTGACGATTGACCGGAGCGCACGATCGTTGACGTCGAGGACGCGCTTCCAGGTTACGCGGCGCTGGTCGATGCCGAGGGCGTTGCCCCAGTAGATGTGGTTGTCGATGAGTGCCGACAGAAGATTGTGGGCACTGGTGATGGCGTGGAAGTCGCCCGTGAAATGCAGGTTGATGTCTTCCATCGGCACGACCTGGGCGTAGCCGCCGCCGGCCGCACCGCCCTTCATGCCAAAGCACGGCCCGAGCGAGGGTTCGCGCAGCGCCATGATCGCCTTCTTGCCGATGCGATTGAGACCGTCGCCAAGACCGACCGTGGTCGTCGTCTTGCCTTCACCGGCCGGCGTCGGGCTGATCGCGGTGACGAGGATGAGCTTGCCGTCTTTGTTGCCCTGGATTTTATTGATGTAATCGAATGAGACCTTCGCCTTCGTCCAGCCGTACGGGACAAGCGCTTCTGCCGGGATGCCGATTTTGGCGGCTACGTCAGCAATCGGCTTCGTTTTGGCTTCGCGCGCAATTTCAATGTCGGTCTTGACGGACACAGGCACTTCCTCCTAGGAAATAATAATTCGCTGAACTAACGTTCGACTAGCCCAGGATATTTTGCGGGCGGCGGATATTGGACTGCGGCACGCACCGCGCCAAGCACCTGCGTCCAAAAATCCGTGATCTCCCGACCGCGGTGGCAATTGCCGCGCGTCCGCGCAATTGCAAACAGCGACATACCTCGGCTCTTATAGTCCGGTGCGACGCCCAAACGGGCCGAGGGATGACGGGGGCTGTCTTGCAATACAATGCCACACGATTGTCAACTCGCTCACGCGAGAGGTCACTGCGCCGTCGCATCTATGAGATCATCGAAACGGGGCATGGCGAGGAGAGGGCGAGCCGGCTTTTCGATGCATTCATCGTCACGCTCATCCTTGCGAATGTCGCGGGGTTCGTCGCCGAGACAGTTCCATCCATTCGCGCGGAATGGGGAATATGGCTTTATCGCTTCGAAATTCTGTCCGTGGCCGTCTTCACGGTCGAATACATTCTGCGCATCTGGACGGCGGTTGAAGTTCCTTATCTCTCCCAAATGCCAAGCTGGAAGGCGCGACTTATCTTTGCACGCCGCCCCGCGCTTTTGATCGACCTCTTCGCGATATTGCCTTTCTATCTCAGCAGCTTCTTTGCCATCGATCTTCGGGTGCTCCGCACCCTGCGGCTACTCAGGTTTCTGAAGCTTTCGCGCTACTCTCCGGCGATGTACACACTGATCCGTGTACTGACGAATGAGCGCAAGGCCCTGCTTGGAGCCGGTCTATTGCTCGCAACCGTGCTGCTCTTTTCTTCGACTTTGATGTACTACATTGAAGGCGAAGCCCAGCCCGACAAATTCGGTAGCGTACCCGCCGCAGCTTGGTGGTCGATCGCAACGCTAACGACCGTCGGCTATGGCGACGTCGCACCGATCACCCCGCTCGGCAAAGCCTTCGGTGGGCTGACGATGATCATCGGGCTCTGCATTCTGGCGCTGCCCGTTGCGATTATCTCGACGGGGTTCGCGCAGGAATTGCACCGGCGTGACTTCGTCGTGACCTGGTCGCTTATGTCCAAAGTGCCTTTGCTGGCGAGGCTTGATGCCAAGGAAGCGGCCGAGATCATGCCGCTGCTGCAAGCCCATAATTTTCCGCCCAACGTGGAAATCATCCAAAGGGGCGCGCCAGGAGACGCAATGTATTTCATCGCCTCCGGCAAGCTCTCGACAGACGGCGAAGGCGGTCTTCGGACATATGGCGCCGGAGACGTGTTCGGCGCCGCGGCGATGTTCGACAATGAGATTCACCGCGGCGCTGTCACGACCGCATCGAAATGCCGGCTCCTGAAACTTCAGCGTGAGGATTTCCATCGCCTCGCGGCAGCTCAGCCCGGCGTCGCATCGCATATCCGCGACCTTGCGGAGAGGGCGCGATCCGAACTGAGAGATCGCAGTAAAACTCTTGAGACGACGGACGCATAGTCCTAGTTGCGCTTCAGCGATGTCGTCTGTGCTACTGAGACCCGCCTTTCATGTCCGCGGGGATCGCGTTCTTGATCTCGTCGGCCGTCATGTCTTTGACGTGCGTCGCGATCGACCAGCGATGGCCGAACGGATCTTCGACCTGACCATAGCGATCGCCCCAAAACGCATCCGAGACCGGCATCACCAGCTTGGCACCCGCATCGACAGCGTGTTGAGCAAAGCTGTCCGCATCCTGGACATAAAGATGCAACGTGACGGGCGTTCCGTTCAGAGACTTCGGGCTGAACGTACGCCACTTCGGCGATTCTTCCGCCAGCATGATGCGTGAATTTCCGATCTGCAGACATGCGTGCAGGATCGTGCCGTCGGCGCCAGCAAGGCGGATCACTTCGGTGGCACCGAACGCGTTCTTGTAAAATTCGATAGCTTCGGCCGCGCCCGCGCAGACCAGATGCGGCGTTACCGTGCTCATGCCTTCCGGTATCGGTTTGACATTCGAATTGGTCATGTTTCAGGTCCTCCTGCTTACAAGGCCATACGCGTGCGAGAGCGCGCAAATATCCGTCCCGTATTCAGAACGCGCGACGACGCGGTTTTCCGACACGCGGTTGAAAATTATTCTCGCCGCGGACGGCGTCATAGCCGTGTCAGCGAGCGTCTCTTGACTAAAAAACACGGAGCCTGACCGCCTTATCTTGCGGGACAAGGCACGGAACTGACGACAGGGCGGAGGCTGACGATTTCGGATTTCTCGATCGCCTATGGCACGTGAAGCCAGCGGAAGTAACGTAGACGTAGCGTCCGAGTTTCGCTTCTGGAACGCGCGCTCTTTCCGTAACGGTATGATCGCCATGTACTCGACGGCAGGCAGCATCGCGAAAGGCGGCGATGCTGCCGCGCAATGGCAAGTGTCATCAAGTTGTCGCATCAGCGCAAAGACCCGAGAACGCCTTTTCGTTCATCGACTTTACGAAAGGGTAAGTTCCGCTTGGCGCGCGGCATTGTTTAGGCTGATTGAGTCGATCAAGCGCGGCATCGGCATTGGGTGGGACTGCAACAGTGTGCATGCCGACGTGTCCGACATCATGCAACAGAGTCGACAAGCCACACCAGCTTGCGGCTTCGAGGAGAAAAATCACATGAAGACGATCTTGGCCGCAGCGGCTCTCGCTGCAATCGCTTTTGGCTCTACGGGTGCGGCGAATGCCGTTACGCTCGCCGGCGTTCACTCTGCAGACAGCGCCACGCTGGTTCAGCAGACGACGTTCCATCATCGCCACAGGCATTGCGCCGTCCGTCATGGCCATCGCCACTGCTGGTGGAAGTAAGCTCGCCGAAACTGGCGAAATCGAAGGCGGCGCCTCAAGCGCTGCCTTTTTTTTATTTTCTCATTTCGGAAGCGATTGTCAGCCGATGGCGCGAACGACGAGTACCGTCGCGTTATCCTGGTAGGGCTCACGGACAGCTTCGACAGCGCGAATGAGGGCTTTGGCAACTGCGGCTGCGCCGTCATTGCCGTATCCTTGGATGACGCGCGCAATTTCATTCTGATCGAGTGTCGCGATGCCGTCGCTCGCGAGCACGACGTAATCGCCGGCTTCAAGAGCCAGGGGCCGCTGCGAGACGTCGAGCAAATCGATCTCTTCTCCGGTAACAGCGGAGCGCAGCATATGCCGGCGCGGGTCGCGGCGGGCTTCCATCTCCGTCAACTTGCCTTCCGCAACCATCCGGTCGAGTTCCGGGGCCAGCGAGTGGTCTTCATTCAGGAGGGCGACTTCGCCACGGCGGAAGAGGAAGAGCGGGCTGTCGCCGACACTGACCCATTCGATGCCGCTCGGCCCGAAGGCGGTTCCGATAAGAGTCGAGCCCATGCCTGCGAGCAACGGATTCTTCGAGATCTTGTCGGCGAGCGCGCCGTTGGCAGCCTTCAGCGCCGCAATCAGGCGATCGACCGAAGATCCCGGATGGTCGGCAACGGCTGACAGGAATTCCTCGCACACTGTCCGGCTTGCCAATGCACCACCAGTGTGGCCGCCCATACCGTCAGCGAGAACGGCAAATCCGCCGGCGTCGTACACCGGCCCTTCGCTCGACAGCGACACAGGCGTGCCGCCCTCCGGCCGAAACGCGGCGGAATCTTCCTGATAATCTCGGGCTCCGCGCGTCGCGGCTACAGCATGCTCGAACGGCGGCATTCGATCCTTAAGCGTCGGAAATCTCGGACCAGTCGAATTCACTTCCACAGAACGGCAGGAATGCGACTTGCGTACGCCCGAGAGTGATGACGTCCATCGGCTGCAGTGGCACGGGACCCGCCGGTCGCTTGTCGTTCACGGACACGACATTGGTCTTAGCAAGATTTGGCACAAAGAGGAAAGACCGATCGCTCGAATCGTAGCGCAAATAAGCCTGCGCCTCATTGGAAATGGCGTCATCGCCGAAATCTATAGGAATGCGGTTGTCTTTCGAGCGCCCAATCGTGTTGTTGCCTTCGAAGATCGGCCGATAAGAGCCGAGGCCCGGACCGCCGACAATGATCAGAAAGCCGACGACCGGATCGCGCTCGAAAACACCGCGTTCGATCTGCCGCCGGCCGCGAACGAGCACCGTGCGCGCTGGTGCTTCCTCTGGTTCCGGCTCGACTTTTTTCACGCGGCTTTCGGCACGGACGACACGCGTCGTCGGAGGGACGTCGGCATCTTTCTCGGCGACTGCGGGTTCCGGCGATGACGATTTCGGCTCGGGTGCCGTGCGCGCCAATCGCGCCGCTTCTTCCGCGCTCAGGCTTTGCGGCTTCGGCGGCAACGGGGGAGGGGCTTTCTCGTCCGCTACGGGCTTTACAGCGGACGCGGGCTTCGGCTGTGGCGTTATTTCGACAGGGGCATCGTCGCGGCCGGCAGCCATCAAGGCATCACGCAGGGAACCCAAGAATTTGTGCGCTTTCGCAGCTTTCGCTTCGTGGCCGGCCGTCGTCTCACCCTCTATCGTCATGCTTCAATCTCCTCGTGGGTCTGTCAGACACGGTCAGGCCCGTGCCGCTGAATTCTTGGATCAACGCATGAACTGAAAACTGAGGAAGGCTTCGAAAACACCGGCTCAAACGGAACCGGCGTGGAAACGCAGCTTGCCGGGTCCCAATTGTATGAGATCGCCGTCGTTCAGGCGTGCTTCACAGCAGCGCCGGCCGTTGACGATCAGACCGTTGCCTTCGACGCCTGACAAATCGGTGATGTGCCAGTCGTCGTAGTCTTTGCGATAAATTGCGGCGTGATAACGATGAACCGCGCCACTTGGGATGCGAATATCGTTGTCGTCCTCGCGCCCAATCCTCAACATGTCGCCTGAGATGGCGCAGCGCATGCCTTTGCCGCCGGCTTCGACCTCGACGAACGGCACCTGAGTGTGCGGCACGGCATCGGCTGCGAGGTCCGCCTCGAGATTGACGTCGACGTCATTTTCGTCAGGGCCCGGCCGGTAAATGCGGGTCGTATCCGGCGACATGCCAATCCTGCGGACACGGAAAGCAACGGCCAGAAGCGGAAAGCCGATCGCAAGGCCGAGGCCCAGCATCAGGGCCGGAGCGACGCGATAGCCTTCAGAAATCGCAGCTTTTATTGCGCTAAGCAGTTGCAGGGTCGCATCGAAAACATATCCCGGGCCAAAGCCGTGGGCTGGCAGGGCCGACAGGATGAAAAGCGCGAGAGCCGAACCGGCTCCGATCGCCCATAAGCCCGTTCGCGAATGCGCCGTTCTCATGATTTATGCCCAAATCGCGCCCATAGAATCTGGCGCAACGATGGCGGCGGCAACATGGCCGGAAAGCGACACCATCGGGATTTATTCATCCAGCGTTCATTGCCCGTCGTGAAGCCATATTCTTGCGTCATGGGAGCGAAGCAGAGACAAGGGGTGTTCGGGCTGGCCCTCTTGAACTCCACGGCGCCAGCAAGAGGACCAAACAACCACAAGCGCGATAACGCGCATGGGGATCATGACGCAGCTTGTCGCTTTACCTGACGGGACGGAACTAGCGGGCGATTACAGAATCGTGCGCGTCCTCGGGGCGGGCGGGTTCGGCGTCACCTATCTTGCCGAAGAACCGAACCTCTCGCGGCAAGTGAGCATCAAAGAATATTTCCCGAGCGATTTCGCGACCCGGACAGAAAATCTCGAAGCCACGCCGCGTTCGGCGGGCTCGACAAGCGACTACAATTGGGGCCTCGACCGCTTCGTCGACGAGGCGCAGACGCTAGCAAAATTCAACCACAGCAATATCGTCAAGGTGCATCGCGTTTTCCGCGCGAACAACACCGCCTACATGGTGCTGCACTTCGAGGAAGGAAAAAATCTCAAGACCTGGCTGAAGGATCTCGGCCGGGCGCCGCGGCAGAAGGAACTCGACGCGATCGTCGGGCCGCTGCTCGACGCGCTCGAGATCATCCACAATGCCGATTTCCTGCACCGCGATATTGCGCCCGATAACATCATCATCCGCACGACCGGCGATCCGGTGCTGA
>DASZVX010000023.1:0-6973 GCA_035547255.1 Hyphomicrobium sp. | reverse complement strand
AGCGCCAGGACCGATATCGCGAATTATTGCAGACCGACATCAACGACGAAGCGTGTTGGAAAATGCACGAGGCGTGCGCGCAGGCGATTAATGCGAAGATGCGGGTCGGTGGTATCGTCGTGCTCGACGATACGTGGATGGACGCCGATGGCCAATATGCCGGTAAGGGAAAATTGGCGCTGCCGCTTTTGCTCGCTAACGGCTTCGAGATTATCGCCAAGACGCGCATGACGGTCGCTCTGCGCCGCAAGGCCGCGGGCGCAAGCAAGAGTGCGGCTGAGCAGCAGGACGTGTTCGAGGACGCGGCAGAAACCTAATTCGCAAAGTCACATTGTTTCGCGAGTGTCACGCACCCAGGGCATCCTGCCGGTGGCTGGGTGCGCCCTCCGCGGTACGACCAATGAGCAGACAGTAAGTGGCACTCGGATCATACATCTTTCGGGCGTTGTCGCGGGCCTCTAAAGCGCCCCTGAGATAACACTCGTAATCGGAGCCAATGCGAACCAATCCCTCGGCGAGCGACGTTGCGTCCGTTCCGATGCATCCGTTACCGATTGTGATGAGGCTCGCCGCGAAGGTCCCCGCAGTTGCGACAATCGGTTTTGCCGTCAGCAGCGCCTCGACAACCGCGCCGGAGCCACGCTCCGGTGGGTAGACATCCGGATCGTAAGGCAGAAGAAGGATGTCGCACCGGTTTAGTGCCGCGAGATAGACATCCTGCGAGACGCCCACATCGAGCTTTTCCACAGCATCTCCGAACTCCGCGAGGCGCGCATCGAACTTCCGGGCCTTACGCGAAGTTCGTCCCCCGCATTGGAGTAGGAATTTCATTTCTCTCGCAGGCTTGGCGTCGAGAACCCTGCGGATGATATCAGGAAGAATTCTCGTCCCCTTCTCCGGACGGGGTTCTCCGAGCCAGCCGACGATCAGCGGACCGGACGAAGCGTGTCGGGGCTGAAGGCGCAGCGTGGCTTCATCGAGAAGATGCGGAACAACGTCGACATGTAATCCCGTTTCGTCCGCGAGACGCCGTGCGCCTGCCGGCGTTTCGGCGGAAACTGTCAGCACCCGGCTCATCGATGCTAGGCGAGCCAGGACGTTCGCGAACCCGCCACCATAATCCGCGAACGGCATATTCGAGCTGGACCAGCATGTGCGCACATGGATCTCGGGAATGTCGCTTCTGGATTGGCTTGCCACCCAAGTGCTTAACATATCGAGCGTTTGAGGATCCGCGCTATGAATGATGAGGTGATCGCTCTTCATGGGCGCTTGAGCGCGCAACACTTCTATAAGCTCCCGGCAGCGATCGCCGTTCAATAAGGGAGTGGGCCATTTTCGGCGGAGTTGGACTTCCCATGCCCGTTCTCCGAACGACGAGCGCAGCGCTCGTCGCTCACCAATGATGGGCCTGAGCGTTCTGCCAAACAAACCAATTTGTCGTTCGTAAATGCCCGACGCGAAGGTCGGCACGAACTGCACGAAATCCGGGACAAGCCGCGAATCGAGATCTCTGTGGGCTAGCCAAACCGGCTTGTGACCCAGCCGGTTTGCGGCTTTGGAGAGCTCGATCGACAATCGGAGATGGTGCCCGGCCTCGCTCTTCAGCGCCGGGTCGATAAACACAGTTCTCGTCATCACATCTTGCCGCCGCCCCGCAAAATATTTGTGCACGATACGCTTTCCGTGCCCACCCTCAAAGATGATCGTGAGCCCTTCCGATGTGGAATTCCGTTCAACGAATTGATTCGGCGGATTCAATCCGCTTGAGAATAAGTCTTGAATACGAGTATCTTATGGTTGCCCACGAGGTCTTTCGGTAGCGCAAGGTATTTGGAAACCCGACGGTGCGGGCAATTACCATTCGAGGGCAGGCTACAATTATGATGCCGAAAGCTGCATTCGGATCATAGTCATGTGGTACCGCGTGCTCTATGGACTGACCTATTGCGCGAGCGTTGGACTGGTGTAAATGAATTCGTGCACGGTTCGGGGGTCTGCGGGAAGCAGGCGAGCAAAAACCGCCCAGCTCCGCAACTCGGCGGCTATCTGAGGCGACGCATGCTCACGGCTCTGTTATCGCACAGGCGCCGTGCGGGGAATTTGATGGCCAAACTACCTTTATCCTGTTTCATAATTTCCAAGAACGAGGCAGATCGCGTCGGCCGTACCATTCGCTCGGTCGTTGATTGGGTCGATGAGGTTATAGTCATCGACAGCGAAAGCGCCGACGACACGGTTGCCATCGCCCAAAAAGAGGGCGCGCGCGTCATCGTCAATGCTTGGCCGGGCTTTGGACAGCAAAAGCGATTTGGCGAAGATCAGTGTCGTAACAATTGGCTGCTGAACATCGATTCCGATGAGGTCGTGACCCCGGAACTCCGTGCGCAAATACAGAAATTATTTGAAAACGGCGAACCGGAGTTCGCTGCCTACGGGATGCCGATTTGTCTGGTGTACCCCGGCGCCACGAGGCCGCGCTACCTTGCTCGCGACCATTGGTGCGTTCGCCTGTACAATCGCACGTTAGTCCGATTTCGAAATTCGTCGGTTCACGATTCAGTTGTCACGGATGGCTACGAGGTGGGCAAGCTGGACGCGCCGCTTCACCACTTTTCGATACGCTCATTCGACGACATGAAGCGTAAGCTCAATCGCCGCATGTGGATTTCGATGCAGCATGCCGAAACGCTGTCTCCGATGCGGTTGGGGACGCGGCTGCTGACCGAATTTCCAATGCATTTCTTCAAGTATTACGTTGTCCGGCGTCACTTTACCGGCGGTCGAAGCGGATTGCGCTATGCACGGCTCCAAGGCTGGTATCGGTTTCTCAGAATCTACCGAATGATGCGTGCGAACGTTCGCGGCCAAAACGATTCGCAACTCGCCGACTGCGAGGCAGATGAATTACTCGAGTCTTGCGATATCCATCGTCGCTGATCTGGCGGCCTCAATAAAGGTGCGGACTAACCGCCGTCCACGTGCCCATAATATCGCGAGGTCCCACCCGACAGGCCGTAGAGGCTTCCCCAGGCTTTTGTCAGGCTCGATGCGCCCTTGAATAGGAGCTTTTCGCCGGCAACACGCTTGACCAGCCACACCGGCAATCCGACGATCAGAAGCAAAAGACCCACCAATGATCTCCGGATGATCGATACAACACGCTTGAGGACTGCCCCGGTGCGTCCGTCTCTCAAAACTCCCAAATAGGCGTTGGCAGCTGCGACCATGAACGTTCGCTTGAGAACGCGCCGCACTGAGAGGCGCGATGCGGGAACGCGCTCGACAACCGACACGTCCGCGACCGTCACGATGCGGGCGCCTTTACCGTTCGCACGTCTAAAAAAATCGACATCATCGGCGCCGAACGTGAGACGATCGTCGAAGCGAAGCGCCATTCCGTCGGCTTTTACAAGTTTCGAATGAAACATCACATTATTGGTGTAAGCATCGCGACGCAGGAAACCCGTAGGCTTGCCCAGCGAAGAGAGCGGCTTCCACCAATGGGGAGGCGCCACATCCGGAATCTGGCGTACGGAGCCCGTCGCCACATCCGCGTGATAGGACTTACACGCATCATAAAGCTGAACGAGCCAGTTCGGCTCCGCTGTCTCATCGTCGTCGATCATCGCGATCCAATCGGCATTCTCCGCCAGTGCTTCAACAAGCGAACGATTGCGCGCATATGGAATGCCGATGCGCGGTTCGAGATAATATTTTAATGGAACCTGCGTCGTTGCCTGCACCCGCTCGACGATCTCGCGTGACATTGGAGAACGGTCGTTCTCGATGATGACAACTGACAGCGTTCCGTCATCGGGCACGTTGAGTTTCACGATGCTGTCCAGCGCCGTAGCGAGCATCGCAGGCCGTTTCGCAGTACATATCGCGACCGTAAAGTGGGGCATTGTCTGCGGCCGCCCTAAGCTGTCAAACGTGCTGTGGCTTCATTGGCTTTGAACCATGCGTAGGCATCGTCAAGACCATCCTTCAAGTCAAAACGGGGTAGCCATCCCGTCGCCATCAGCTTGGAAACATCGAGCAGCTTCCGAGGCGTTCCGTCGGGTTTACTCGCGTCGGTCACAATCGCACCATCGAAGCCGACGATTGCGCACACAAGCTTCGCAAGCTCCAGAATGGTGACGTCTTTGCCCGTGCCGACGTTCACATGTTCCGCGCCCGAATAAATCTTCATCAAATGAACGGCGGCGCTCGCAGCGTCATCGACATGCAGGAATTCTCGCCTCGGGGTGCCAGTCCCCCAAATGACGATTTCGCTCGCGCCTGTACGCTTCGCTTCATGCACTTTTCGAAGCATGGCTGGAATGACATGGCTTTTGGCAAGATCGTAGTTGTCTCCCGGCCCGTAGAGATTGGTTGGCATCGCGGCAATGAAATTCGCCCCATATTGCCGGCGATAGGCTTCGCAGAGTTTCAATCCCGCAATCTTAGCAATGGCATACCATTCGTTTGTCGGCTCCAGGCTGCCGGTCAAAAGAGCGCTTTCCGGGATCGGCTGCGGCGCAAATTTCGGGTAGATGCAAGACGATCCGAGGTACAAAAGCTTTTCAGTGCCGCTACGAAATGCTGCGTCGATGACGTTCATTTCGATTGCGAGATTGTCATACAGAAACTCGGCCGGATAAGTGTCGTTCGCCAGAATGCCACCAACTCTTGCTGCGGCGAGAAAGACGGCGTCCGGCTTCTCGGCTTCGAACCAGTTTCGGACACGGGCTTGATCGCGGAGATCAAGTTGATCGCGGCCGACCGTGAGCAGCTCGCAATCTTCGTTGGCCAGGGCCCGCACAATGGCCGAGCCGACCATTCCGCGATGCCCAGCAACAAAAACACGCTTCTTCCTCAAATCGAAAGACATCGTTCGTTGTCGCCACACTACTCGTTGAGGGTATTACGCCAACTTTCGCGCTCTAGAAGTCTAAGATCCGCCGCGACCATCTCTTTCACAAGCTCCGGAAACGTCGTCTTGTGGCGCCAGCCGAGCTTCGCACGCGCTTTGGCCGGATCGCCGAGCAGCAGATCGACCTCGGTCGGGCGGAAATAGCGCGGGTCGATGCGGACGAGTTCAGCCCCCGTCTTTTGATCATAGCCGATCTCATCGGCACCTTTGCCCTTCCAGGCGACGGTTATCCCAACTTCAGCAAAGGCAAGTTCGACAAATTCGCGGACCGAATGTGTTTCGCCCGTTGCAAGAACATAATCGTCCGGCTGATCGTTTTGGACGATCATCCACATGCCTTCGACGTAATCCTTTGCATGTCCCCAGTCGCGCTTCGCGTCCAGGTTGCCAAGATAGAGAGCCGACTGCAGACCGGCACTGATCCGCGCAACCGCGCGCGTAATTTTCCGCGTGACGAAGGTTTCGCCGCGTATAGGGCTCTCATGATTGAACAGCACGCCGTTCGAGGCGTGGATGCCGTAGGCCTCGCGATAGTTTACGGTAATCCAATACGCATAAAGCTTCGCAACGCCGTAGGGCGAGCGCGGATAAAATGGCGTGGTTTCTTTCTGCGGCGTTTCCTGAACCTTGCCGTAAAGCTCCGAGGTCGACGCTTGATAAAAGCGCACGGAATTTTCGAGTTTCAAAATCCGCAGCGCCTCTAGGAAACGTAGCACGCCGACGGCATCGGCGTTCGCCGTATATTCCGGCGTCTCGAAACTTACCTGAACGTGGCTCTGCGCAGCCAGATTGTAGATTTCGTCGGGCTGCGTTTCCTGGACGAGCCTTATGATATTCGTCGAGTCCGTCAGATCGCCGTAATGCATGAAGAACGACGTCCCGCCTTCATGCGGGTCTTGGTAGATTTCATCGACGCGCTGGGTATTGAACGATGATGATCGCCGTTTGATGCCGTGGACGACGTAGCCTTTGTCGAGGAGGAGACGGGCGAGGTAGGCGCCGTCCTGTCCGGTAACGCCAGAGATCAGTGCCGTTTTTTTCCTGGCCATCAGAACTCCCCGACCGAACCGACGGACCTTATGACGGGTACGCGTCACATGCGCAATATAAGTCTGGCAAGGCTTACAAACAAACTATTTGCACCCGAATCAAATCCGCGTACCGCTCCAGTCAAATCTTGGCGATAGCCGCGGCAACCGAGCCGCGCTTCATCGCTCATCTTGCATTTGACTTGGAATTTCCGCTCGCCCGATCTCGCTCAGCATCGCGTAGATGGACGATGAGGCCGTGAAAACGGTCTGGGCGACCCGCCAAGGCAGCAAGTAGTTTCGTGCGATCGGCTCGCCGCTGCCAGGGCCCTGCCCAGTTCTGACCGATAGGGTGCGCCCGTGGCGAGCGTTACGACGTTGCGCGCAAGCGTCGAGGTTTCGACTCGTCGATGGGCCTTTTAACGCGGTGAGTTTGGATGGAATGGCAAAAAAAATGCGCGACTATAATTGGTAGCGGGAGGCGGACTTGAACCGCCGACCTAAGGATTATGAGACCTTCGCTCTAACCACCTGAGCTATCCCGCCCCACCAGCCAACACGCGACCGTTGGAGGTCCGTCTATAGGGAGCGCCGCATCGTCCTGTCAACACGACGCTTCGCGCACCTCCGCCGCTCCCCAAGCTGCCAACGGCCTCGCGTAATTGGGTATTTGCGCCTACTCAGCCGCAACCGGCCGCTCGGCGACCGACGCCTCCTTGCGGAAACGCATCATCGTAAAGATACCCATCGGCCTGAGGGACTTGCGGTCGATCAGCTTCAGGTCGTCGCAGACCATCACGCGCGAAACGTCGAACACCGAGTGCCATCCGACGAGATCCGCGAAAGGCGCCATTTGCCGCTCGACCCAACCTCGTACGCCCTGGTCTTGGCTGAAGTGATTGACCAGCATGACTTCGCCGCCCGGCTTCGTCACGCGAGCCAGTTCGAGCATGACTTTCTGCGGATCGGGCACGACCGTAATGACATACATCGCAACGACGGTATCGAACGAATGATCCGGAAAGCG
>DASZVX010000022.1:0-1756 GCA_035547255.1 Hyphomicrobium sp. | reverse complement strand
CTGCTGCTGACCGGCCCGACGCTCACCAATGTCAACGACGTCAGGGTGATTTTGGTGGATTAGGCGCCATCATTCCGGGGCGGTGCGCAGCATCGAACCCGGAATCTCGAGATTCCCCGATACGCAATTGCGCATCTGAGGTCTGGTCCTTCGGACCATCCCGGAAAGACGGGCGGCGAAACAGGAGCGCATCATGTCGTTATTCTGGAGAGCGGCCGTAATGCTGTCGCTCCTGTTTATCTCCTTTGCGGCCGCCGCCGCCGAAACCACCCTGCCCGCCGCCATCGCGGCATCAGGCGAAGCGCCGGTGCTGACGGCGCATGCGATCGGCACGCAGATCTACGAATGCAAAGCCGGCAGCGACGGCAAGCTCGCCTGGACCTTCCGCGAACCGGCCGCGACGCTAACCGCCGACGACAAGATTTTTGCTCACCACTATGCGGGACCGACCTGGAAATTCGCAGACGGCAGCGCCGTGGTCGGCAAGGTGCTTGCCAGCGCGCCGGGCAAGACCGCCAATGACATCGCCTGGTTGAAGCTGGATGTGGTCTCTCACCAAGGCAACGGCACCGGTTCGGAAGTCATCACGGTGCAGCGGATCAATACGGTCGGCGGCGTGATATCAGGCGAATGCGACCACGCAGGCGCTACCCGCGCCATGCCCTATTCCGCCGATTACGTTTTCCTGCGCAAGGGCTGAGCGCGCCAATCTGCACAAACAGATTGCTCAAACAGACGAAGCACGCGCTCTCGCGCACGACGATCTAGGCCGTAGTGACGATTTAACTATCGAAGCCAGATGGCGATAGCGGCGAGTTTGACGAAGCCCATGAAGTTGGCGAGCAACTTGTCGTAGCGCGTAGCGACGCGCCTGAATTGCTTGAGTTTGTTGAAGAAGCGCTCGATGCGGTTTCGCTCCTTGTAGAGATCAACATCGTAGGGACGTTGTATCTTGCGGTTCCGTTTGGGTGGGATAACAACCTCGGTATCGGCTTCGGCGATGCGATCGACAAGGTGGTCGGCGTCGTATCCCTTGTCGCCGATGGTGGCATCGGCGTCGAAACCATCGATCAGGTCATGAGCGAAGGCGATATCGTTGCGTTGGCCGGGTGAGCCAATCAGGCGGATCGGCAGGCCGAGCGCCTCGGTAGCGACGTGGATCTTGGTGCTCAGGCCGCCGCGAGACCGGCCCAGGCCCTGGGCATCCGCCCCCCTTTGACCTTACGTGCGCCAGCGGCATGCTGATGGGCGCGTACAATGGTTGAGTCGATCATCAGCCATTCGAGGTCTGCCTCGCGGGAAAGCACGCTCAACATGTCGTCCAACACGCCCATCTCGATCCAGCGATAGTAGCGCCGCTTCACCGACCGGTAGTCGCCAAACCGTTCCGGCAGATCGCGCCAGCGCCCGCCTGAACGCGCCATCCACAACAGTGCATCAAGGAACTTGCGATTATTCGTGCGTGGGCCGCGCTTGCCTTTCGTGCCGCCAGGTACAAACCCTTTGATCCGTTCCCATTGATCATCCCGAAGCTCGTCGCAGTCCATCGCCGATCTCCAAAAATCAGCGTTGAATCTGATTTGCTCCTCTTTGGGAATCCCAAATCCTTAAATCGTCACCGCGACCTAGTCCGGCAGCGGTTATCTTCTTCGTCACGACAAGTTTCCATTGCTATCGTCGTTGCGAGCCACCGGGTCGCGCGAATGCGCGCCCGATGGCAGGCTCCGCCAAGGGCGAGCGCCATAAAACTATCAAG
>DASZVX010000021.1:0-99356 GCA_035547255.1 Hyphomicrobium sp. | reverse complement strand
GCGCCGTGCCGTGCCGGCGATCGGTCGGATCGTGACGACGCCGTCGCGAACGCGCACGAGGATTTCGGGGGACGAGCCGACAAGCTGAAACGAGCCGAAATCGAGATGGAACAGGAACGGCGACGGATTGAGCCGCCGAAGCGCGCGGTAGAGCGCAAATGACGGCAACGCAAACGGCGCAGAGAAGCGCTGCGAGAGCACGACCTGAAAGATGTCTCCGGCCTTGATGTACTCTTTCGCCTTCGCGACCATCGCCATGTATTCGGGGGCCGACGTATTCGACTGCGGCTCGGAAAGCGTTATCGTCGCGGCGGCTGCGGACGATCCGTGCGGAAGCGGGACGTCGAGGCTTTCGATCGTTGTCTCGAGGCGTGCAATGGCGCTTGCGTAGGCGTCGTCGGCCGAAACGCCGGGTGCAGGGCGCACCGGCGTGACGAGGGTCATCTCGTCCTTCACGTTGTCGAAGATCAGCATCAACGTCGGACGGATGAGGATCGCGTCGGGGACGCCGAGCGCATCCGGCGTCATCTCGGGCAGCTGCTCGATCAGGCGAACCGTGTCGTAGCCCATGTAACCGAAGATACCGGCTGCCATCGGCGGCAACGCCTCGGGCAGCGCGATGGTGCTTTCAGCGAGCAGCCGACGCAGCGATTGCAGGGTCGGCTTGTCATCGCGAACGAACGCCGCGGGATCGCTCATCGGCGTCCGATTGATGCTGGCCGTGTCGCCCTCGGCATGCCAGACGAGATCGGGCGAAAAGCCAATGACCGAATAGCGTCCGCGCGCCGATCCGCCCTCGATCGATTCGAGGAGAAAGCTCATGGGGCGGCGCTCGCCGAGCTTCAAATATGCCGAAACAGGCGTTTCGAGATCGGCGACGAGGCGCGTCCAGATGACCTGCGCGGTGCCGTTTTCGTAAGCCGTCGCGAACTCGCGACGGCTTGGAAAAATCTCGGCGCCGGACCCGGGCCTTGCGTTGCTCGGCAAGGGCTCTGACGTCAAGACGGTCACCTCTTTCTACTCTTGGCTGACGCCGATGGCCGAATCGAGCTCGGCCTGATTGACCGACGTGCCGAAGCGTTTTTTGAGCGCTTCCGTGTACTCCGTCAGCGTCTGATTGGCGAGTTCATCCTGAAGCTGGCGGGTCAACTCGTCGGTTTCCGTCAATGACGGAGCGGCAGCCGGAATGATGTCGGCGACGCGGAACACGATTTCGGTCGTGTTGTCGCTCGACGGCCCATGTCCCGCCTTGTCTTTGGGGAAACCGAAAGCCTGTGTCACCATCGCTTGGGTAATACTCTGCGGAATCATCTTGCGCGTGATCGGGTCGGTCTTTTCGACCTTGTTCTTGGCTTCGGCTTCGAGAGAGGTCATCGGTTCGCCGGCATTGACCTTGTCGGCCATCTTTTTCGCGAGCTCGTCGATTAGGCGGTGATGCTCGGAGGACATGTAGTCCTTCTTCACGTCGTCCTTGACCTCGTCATAGGTCTTCTGCTTCGGCGCTTCCGTCGACAGGACGTTCACCCATGCATAGCCGTCGTTAGAGAGGTCGATTGCTGAATCATCGCTGCTGTCTGGAGCGAACGCCCGCGCCACGATCTTGTGAACGTCAGGCGTTTCAAGAACCGGCTTGCCATCGGGCGCGAGACCCGTCGCGTCGGTCGCCGGGATCTCCTTGAAGCTGAGCTTCATCTGATCCGCGACTTCCTTCAGCGTCTTGCCGGCGAGGCGCGAATCCTCGACCTCGTCACGCTTGTTCTGCAGATCGTTGTGAGCCTTGTCGGTCGCGAGCTTGTCGCGCACCTGATCCTTGACGTCGGCGAGCGTGCGTGTCGTGCCGGGCTCGATCTGCGTGACGCGCACGATCACGGTTGCAAACCGTCCATCGATGACGTCGGAATACTTGTCCTTTTCGAGCGAGAAGGCGACGTCGGCGACTTTCGGATCGATCAGCGCCTTTTTGGTGACGAGGCCGAGATCGACGTCCGTGTCCTTGGCGCCCGCTTCCTTGGCGACGTCCGCGAAAGTTTTCGTGCCGTCGCGCAGCGCTTTGAGCGCGGCTTCCGCTGTCGCCCTGTCCTTGAAGGCGATCTGCTGCACGCGTCGCTGCTCGGGGGTGTTGTAGCTGTCCTTGTCGTCGTCGTAGGCCTTGGCGATCTCATCGTCGCTGATGTCGATGTTTTTCTTCAGATCGTCGGCTGTCAGCATCAACACCTGAACCTTGCGGTATTCAGGTGTCATGTATTTGGCTTTGTTGTCCTCATAGCGCTTCTTGAGGGTCGCTTCGTCGGGCTCCGCGACGGTGACTGCCTCGGGGTCGATCTTGATCCATTCGATGACGCGCTTTTCCTGATTGTACGCGTGCATCAAATCCAAGAGCGGCTTCGGAACCGTCTGGCCTTTGATGAAAGCACCGACGATCGCGCCTCTCAGCTCATCCTTGCGGCGGAGTTGGAGGAAGCCATGCTCGGTAAGACCGATCTGTTGCAGCAGTCCTTCGAAGCCCTGCCTGTTGAATTTGCCGTCCGTTTGGAAATTCGGGTCGGACTGAATTCCTTCGGCCAGCGTTTTGTCGGAAATCGCTAGACCCAACTGGTCGGCGTGCGCCTCAATTGCAGCGCCAGCGATCATCTGGGCGAGAACCTGACGATCAAGACCGAAGGTGTGACCCTGCTCGGCGCTCAGGCGCTGCTTGGACTGGCGCGAGATACGGTCGAGCTCATCCTGATAGGAACGACGAAACTCTTCCGCAGTTATCTCCGTACCTCCGACTTTGGCAACCGATCCCCGACCCCAGCCGCGAAATACGTCAGCCACGCCCCAGATGCCGAAGCTTACACAAAGGATTCCGAACAGCAGCTTGGCGACCGGTGTTTGGGCGCCGCGTCTTAGTGCGTCGAGCATGGACGTAGAAATTCCCGTTGATGGAAGCGTGACGCTGCCGCGCGGGAGAGCGTAGGGTCAAACGGCTTCGTGGCAGACGACCCCACGTGACGGGGCGGATCGGCATGATATGAAGCGCAGGCTGCCGCAGATTGCAAGGGCGGAGGCGCCCGAATGCCGATCGGGGTAGGCCCGCGAGAAAACCTCGGGGGTCATACATTAAAAAAGGGACAGCATGGCAGGGCAAGGACACGCTATCCGGCCGCTCGTGGCTGGAAATTGGAAGATGAACGGGCTCAACGCCAGCCTTGACGAGGCCGTTTCGGTTCGGGATGCGCTCAGCGGGCCATTAGCTGCAATGAATGCCGATGTGATGGTTGCGCCGCCTGCGACCCTTATTGCATCGTTTGCTGCGGCCGTTGCCGGGTCTTCGCTCCGGATCGGTGCCCAGGACTGTCACGCGAAGCCTTCGGGAGCCCATACCGGCGACATCGCGGCGGAAATGCTCAAGGACGCGGGGGCGTCGGCGGTCATTCTTGGGCATTCCGAGAGGCGTGCCGATCACGGCGAAACGAGCGCCGAAGTCAAGGCAAAGGCCGCAGCCGCGCATCGGGCCGGGCTTGTTGCGATTGTCTGCATTGGTGAAACTCAGGGCGAGCGCGCGGCCGGGGCAACGCTGAACGTTGTGTCGAGGCAACTCAAGAACTCGCTGCCTGACGGGACCACGGCCGCGAATACGGTCATTGCCTATGAACCTGTCTGGGCTATCGGGACGGGGCTGACGCCGACGCCTTCCGACATCGAAGCGGTCCACACGGCAATCCGGCGTGATCTTTCCGAATCTGTGGGCGAGGAGGGTGCGAAGATGCGCATCCTTTACGGTGGCTCGGTCAAACCGGATAATGCCGCCGCGCTTATGGCGATTCCCAACGTCAATGGTGCTCTCGTCGGCGGGGCGAGTTTGAAAGCACGTGATTTTCTGGCCATAGTTCGGGCCTATGAGGGCCGATGATGCCGTCTGCACGTTTCTATGCCTTGGCGTTTGGCGCTTTTCTGGTGCCGGCTGCCGCGCACGCGACGAAGCCGAAACTCGACAGCGACACCTGCGCGCAGTTGCGCGTAGAAGAAACGAAGTTCCGCCAGGCGGGCATTCTCAGCGACATGAGCAAGGGGCCGGCGTGGGCGAAAGCCAATCTGTCGGCGGATAGGTTGCGCGAGGTCCAGCGTTACATCGCACTCGACGAGCAGGTACGGTTCGGCTGCCGGGATGCGAAACTCTCATTGGATGCCGCAAAAGCCAGTGAGGCGGCGGCACGCATCGAGGTCAATTCCGATGCCGATCCGACGGTGCCGCTGGTCAAGGATCCCGCCAAACCCGGTGCCAATCCAGCCGTAAAGACGAAAAAGGCGCCGGCCAAATCCAAGCACAAGAAGGCGAAAACCGGCGACCCGAAGTCGGGCAGCCTTGAGCGGCCCCAAAAAACGACTACGTCCAGCCTGCCGGCTTCTTCCGCACCGCAACCTTCGGTCGTGGAAGAGACGGGCTCGACGGCTCAGTCGTCGGGATTTTCGACAGATAGCGGGCCTGCTCTGCCGGCGTTCGGATTTGGCGAGACGGTCGTGCTGCCACCTTCGACGCCCTGACAAGAAGCCCAGGGCTGGCCGGAACGAACGCGCTGGTGTATAGCGACGCGCGTCGCGGGCCGACTAGCCCGATACGATAACGCTTAAATCGCTGGATCCGAGAACACTATGGCCACCGTTCTGCTCGTCATTCACCTTATGATTTCCACGGCTCTGGTCGGGGTCGTACTGCTTCAGAAGTCTGAAGGTGGCGCGCTGGGTATCGGCGGCAGCGGCGGCGGTGGCGGCGGTTTTTTGACCGGGCGCGGCACAGCCAACCTGCTGACGCGTACGACGGCCGCTTTGGCGGCGGCGTTTTTCCTCACCAGCATTGCTCTGACGCTGCTGGCGCGGCACTCGGGGAACGCGGGTTCGGTGTTCGATACGGTTCGTCCGGCCGGGGCGCCGGCGACTGGACCCGCTACGCCGGGTGAAAGTGCTCCGGCGGGTCGCGGCGGTATCCTCGACAAGCTGCAGCCACAGGGGCCTGCGGTCCCGCAGAACCAATAAGTCGCTCTGCGCACACATGTCTGTATATAGCGGCCTTCAATTGTGCAAAGGCCGATAGACCTCCGCTGCCTTCCCTGTAATTAGTATTGCGGGGATATCGGGTGGGGTGATCATGGCAGCGCGAACGTGGAATGCTCTTCAATCTGGTGCGGGCGTCGGAGTCCGCCGGCTGGGACGACGTCGGTATTTGATGGCGGCGAGTGCTGTGGCGGCTCTGCTTGCCGGCTGCAGCGCGAACCTCGCCGATTTGTCGACCTCCTCGATTGCCTCCTATCAGCAAGCGAGCTTCATTGCGCCCAACGACGGATACAGCGTCTCGGCCAATTCCGACGGTAGTCTTCATGTAACCGCTGCAGGCCCGCCCGCGACGCCCGCTTCGCGGCTTGAAAAGATCGCGCTTGCGCGGGCCGCTGAATACGGTGACGAGCAGCATGTGAAGACCTTCAAGGCGACGCCTCCGCAAACGGCCATTACGTGCGGCAAGACGGCAATCTCCTACAAGGGTGAACGCACCAACGTCAGACCGACGGACTACCGGGTCGTCGCGATCGACGTCACGTACGAGCCCAACGGGCAAGACGCCGGGGCCCGCCCGACGCGGGAGACGGCGAACACGTTGAAAGCCGAGCTACAATCCGAAACTGTGCCGCCAGACGTGCAGGCGGCGGCCACGCAGGAGGTCACGCAGTACTGCCACAGGTAGCTGCAACGCCGCCCAGCGGGGCAAGGGCCAGGGATTGCGACCTTTTCGGTTGGTGAAGGTGCAAAAAAGCCGCTTCCGAATCCGGGGGTGGCTGTGCGAGAACCAAGGCCCATGCAACGGTATATCTTCATCACCGGCGGCGTGGTCTCCTCCCTTGGAAAAGGTCTCGCATCCGCCGCCCTTGGCGCGCTTCTTCAGGCGCGTGGTTATTCGGTTCGGCTTAAGAAGCTTGATCCTTACCTGAATGTCGATCCGGGCACGATGAGCCCGTATCAGCACGGGGAGGTTTTCGTCACCGATGACGGTGCCGAAACAGACCTCGACCTCGGCCATTATGAGCGGTTCACAGGCGTTCCGGCGAAAAAGTCGGACAACGTCACGACGGGGCGCATCTATCAGGACATTCTCGCAAAGGAGCGCCGCGGCGATTTCCTCGGCGGCACCGTGCAGGTCATTCCGCACGTTACCGACGCGATCAAGAATTTCGTGCTGTCCGGCAACGAGGACGTCGATTTCGTGCTGGTCGAGATCGGCGGCACGGTTGGCGACATCGAAGGCTTGCCGTTCTTCGAAGCGATTCGGCAGCTCGGCAACGAGCTTCCGCGCGGAGCCTCCGTCTTCATCCATTTGACGCTGATGCCGTACATTCCGTCGGCGGGCGAACTGAAGACCAAGCCGACACAGCATTCGGTCAAGGAGCTGCGTTCGATTGGCATCCAGCCCGATATTCTTCTTTGCCGTTCCGATCGCGATATCCCGGTCGGGGAGCGCAAGAAGATCGCGCTGTTCTGTAACGTCCGTCCCGAGGCCGTCATTCAGGCGCTCGACGTTGCCTCGATCTATGACGTGCCGCTTGCCTATCACCGGGAAGGGCTCGACCGCGAGGTGCTTGCCGCGTTCGGCATCACAGGCGCGCCGAAACCGGATCTCCTCCGCTGGGAGACGATCTCGCGCGGTATCGCGCAGCCGGAAGGCGAGGTCACGATCGCCATCGTCGGCAAGTACACCGGCCTCAAGGACGCTTACAAATCGCTCAACGAGGCGCTCGTTCACGGTGGCATTGCGAACCGCGTCAAGGTCAACCTCGAGTGGTTCGAAAGCGAGATCTTCGAGCGCGAAGATCCGGCACCCTATCTCGAAGGCGTCGACGGCATTCTCGTTCCGGGCGGGTTCGGCGAGCGCGGATCGGAAGGCAAAGTGCTTGCGGCGAAGTTCGCACGTGAGCGCGGCGTTCCCTATTTCGGCATCTGCTTCGGCATGCAGATGGCGTGCCTTGAAGCGGCGCGCAATCTTGCCAAGATCCGCGACGCAAGTTCGACGGAATTCGGGGAGACGACTGAGCCCGTCGTCGCCATGATGACCGAATGGATGCGCGGCAACGAACTTGAACAGCGCCGCCAGGGCGGCGAACTCGGCGGAACGATGCGTCTCGGCGCCTACGCCTCCGAGCTTCAACCTGGAAGCCACATCGCGAAGGTTTACGGTGCGACAAGCATTTCGGAGCGACACCGCCATCGCTACGAAGTCAACATGCGCTATCGCGAGGCGCTCGAACGAGCGGGATTGAGGTTTGCGGGGCTGTCACCGGATGGACTGCTGCCGGAGACCGTCGAATATCCCGATCATCCGTGGTTCATAGGCGTCCAATACCACCCGGAACTCAAATCGCGGCCCTTCGAGCCGCATCCGCTGTTCGCGAGCTTCATCGCTGCGGCCGTCGAACAGAGCCGGCTCGTGTAGGTTCAGCCCGAGGGACTTCAGTCCCTCGGCGAAACGCCGATTGATCTTTTCTATGCCTAGAATGCGGGTGGGTGCGATTAGCCCTCGACCTTCGCTCTAAGCGCGCGCATTTTTGCTGCCGTCGCTTCGGCCGTTGGGAAGGCATCCATGCATCGGCGAACTCTACTCAAAGGTGGAGCTGCGCTTGTCGCGGTTACCGTGACGACGGGACAGGACGTCCGCGCGCGGCCCGCGCCCGTCTTGCCGGATGATGCGCGGTTCATGCAGCTCGCGATCGAGGAAGCAGCGAAGGCGGACTTCCCCTTCGGCTCTGTGATCGTCAAGGATGGCGAGGTGCTGGCGCGGGGTCACAACCGCACGCACGCCGAGCGCGATCCGACGGCGCACGGCGAGATGGTCGCCATTCGTGCTTTCCTTGCCCAGCATGGACCGGATGCGCTCAAGGGCACGACGCTCTACACATCGGGCGAGCCTTGCTGCATGTGCATGGGCGCGATCATCTGGTGCGGCATCGGACGGGTCGTCTTTGCGGCCTCGATCGGTCAGCTCGCGACCAAGATCGGCCAGATCATGCTGACGGCCGAGGACATAGCGGCGAAGGCGCCGTTCGCGTCCATCGATGTAACCGGTGGCGTGCTTGCGGACGATGCGATCCGGTTGTTCAAGTGAGCCATCGTATTCGGATTTGAAATTCGACAGACAAAAAATCCCGGCGGATGAGGCCGGGATTTCTCTTCGATCAATCGTCGTCGATGACGTTATGGCGTTGTCGGTGCCGGCGCCGGAGTTGTGGCGGGCGCGGTCGTCTCGGCCGGAGCCGTAACCGTCTTCACGTCGAGCCGCAGCGCGCCCGTGTAGAGCAGGCCGCCGAACACCACTGCGAATACGATCGCCGTCGCCAGTGCGTTCAGGAAGCGGTTGGAGAATGAAATCATATTGCCGATCAGATCGAGAATGAACACGATCACGGCGCCTATCAGAACAGGCTCAATCCACGGATATTGCTCAAGCATGCTAATCCCCATTCCCATTGTTGAATGCCCGCCTCCCGAGTCGCGGCGTGCGACAATTTTATACCACGCCGAAGGACGCATGGCCTAACGGCGTCGCACGATTGGCGCTCATCCGCGGCGCGGGGTGGGGCACGCAAGGCACAATTCCTGTCGCTTAATTGTCATTTTAGTTCATGCGCTTGCAGCGGAATCCGGTGTTCCGTTGCGATCTTATGCAAAGACCTCCGCGAACAGCCGAAGAAATCAAAGCGGGCCGACTGTCCATTGCTGCAAGAGCAGGACCACCAGAGAGGCGGGGTCCTCGCGTTCGGCGGCGCTCGAACTCGGGCGGTCTAACTATATGAAATGCTATAACAGTTCGCCTTTTCGTGATCACGAAAAGTTTGGAGGCCGTTAGCGAAAAGAGATTGGTGTTTTGGTGCTTACCTCATTAAGTAAATTTCCAACAGGAACAGCCTGTCGAATATCGAGGAGGACACATCATGAAAGTCTGGACGAAACCGGCAGTTCGCGAGCAGGAAGTTGGTCTCGAAGTCACGAGCTATCTGCCGGCCGAGATCGACCTCATCTAACGAATTTGAACCCTTAGGTTCCTGAAACGGCGGCCATTTTGGTCGCCGTTTTTGTTTGCGGGCTCTGTTTTCCAGCTGGATATGTGCGGGAGGGCTCGCTGTACGCAGAGGTCGCCGCTATAACGCACGCATGACTCACCACGAAATGCTGAAACCCGCTGCGCAGGTTCGCGCCGGAAACGTGCTTTTCGCCAACGACGCTCCGATTTCGGTGCTCGCCGGGCCATGCCAGATGGAGAGCCGCGCGCATGCCTTGGAGATGGCGGCGGCGCTGGCGGAAGCGGCAAAGGCACTCGGGATAGGTCTCGTCTACAAGTCGTCGTTCGACAAGGCCAACCGCACGTCGCTTACCGGCCGGCGCGGTATCGGTCTTGATGCGGCACTGCCAATCTTCGCCGAGATCCGTGAGCGCTTTGGCCTGCCTGTCGTGACGGACGTCCATGAGACGGAGCAGTGCGCGCGCGTCGCGGAAGTCGCCGACGTCCTGCAGATTCCCGCATTCCTGTGCCGGCAGACCGACCTGCTTGTTGCCGCGGCCAAGACCGGCCGTGTGATCAAGATCAAGAAGGGCCAGTTCCTCGCGCCCTGGGATATGAAGAATGTCGTCGCCAAAGTAACGGGATCGGGGAATCCAAACGTGCTCGTCACCGAACGCGGGTCGAGCTTTGGCTACAATACGCTCGTCGTCGACATGCGGGCGCTGCCGCAAATGGCCGAGACGGGCGCACCGGTCATTTTCGACGCAACGCATGCTGTGCAGCAACCGGGCGGGCAGGGGACATCATCGGGTGGCGACAGGCGCTTCGTGCCGGTGCTGGCGCGGGCGGCCGTTGCGGCGGGTGTCGCAGGCCTATTCATCGAGACGCATCAGGACCCCGATCATGCACCGTCGGACGGACCCAATATGGTTCCGCTCAAAGATTTCGCGGCGCTCATCTCGGAGCTTCAGGCGATCGACCGGGTCGTGAAAAAGCAGAAGAGCGCGAGCCAGGCTTAAGTCTCGCGCTCCGATTGTTCGTCGCCGCGGGCGCTCGGCCAAGCGGCTTTTTTCAGTTGTTTCTTGCATTCAGTGGCATTCGCAGCGCTACGAATGCCTTTGGTGCTCATCGCCCTCGCCAGTCGGGCGGCAGTCGCAGCGATTGAAGGGAAGCCACGACGGCTGGCGGGAGTATTCCCTTAGATTTTTGCAGACCAGAGCTTGATCGCCAGACGGTCGACTTGAGACTGGTTGGAGAGGCCGCCGAATTGCGCGTTATCTGCCACGACGACACCGGCGACGCAGGTGTGGGACGGGCAGAAGGGCAAAGGGTGGACCCTCCCGACGTTGACGGCGGCGATTGCCATCGACGTCATGAACAGGCTCATTGTCGAGAGACAGGAAATGTAGGCAAGGGTACGCGAGACAAGTTCGTATTGCATCTGTCAACCTCACGAAACGCGAAACAGGGAAGACGACACATCACTTGCAATTGTCGATCGCCGGGACCGGGGAGAAGGCGGCTACGAGGATCGAATGCGTTGAGGGTATGTCAACCTTGGTTAAGGACACGTTAAGGCTAACGAGACGTAAAGATATTTTTCGCTCCGCCGTCTGTGGGCGGAGCGATTGTCCTGGAGAGTACTGAAAACGCTTTGTAGGCTCTAGCGAGCCTAGCTCTTCATCTCGGCGCGTATCGCGCGAGCGATGTCGCCGGCGCGCTGGTCGATGAGCTGCGGGATTTCGCAGGCAAGTGGAATGTTGGCCTGCTTCTCCTGGAAAGCGCGGACTTCCCATTTGTATTTTTCTTCCGCAGGCGACGCCTGGCCAGCGATGCCCGCTTGGGCTGTCGGGTCTTCCGCTTCGGCTTGTTCTTGTGGTTGAAGCTCGAGGGCTTCCTTTTCGATCGCTTTCGAGCGCTCGACTTGGCGTACGTGGAACTTCTCGATGCCCTTCATGACGGTCTTGCGGTCTTCATTCGTGCGCGTCAGCACAGCGGAGAAAAGCTCGGTCAGCTTGGCGTCGTGCTGATCGGCCGGAAGGCTTGCGGCGTATTTCTTGATCGCGGCTTCGACGTCTTCCATCTTCACGCGCCGGGAAACCGCGAACTGCGAAAGCTTCCGGATCGCGTCGTCCTTATGCCAGCTCGTCGTATCGGTGATCTGCGGGCCATCCCAGATCATCGCAGCGGAGAGTTCCGGCACCTTGCGATAGACGCACGGCCACTCGTCTTTCGTCGCGTCGGGTTTTGCATCTTCTGCGAATGTGGGGGCAGTGATCAAGGCAACGGAAGCGAGTGCGCTAAGACCGAACGCGGCCCAGCCGAACAAGCGGGAAACGGAACTATTGATCATATCGTACCTCATGCTGAGCCGCCCGGCCCGCCTCGGCGGGCAATCAGGCCTTTCGAGGGGTTGTAGGCAAATACCGCCGCCGCGAGGAACAGCACCGTACAGCCCACGACGACCGCGAGGGAGATCGTGTCGACCTGTCCGTACAGCGCGAAGCGAACCAATTCAACTGCGTAAGTGAACGGATTGAGCCGACAGATTTCGTAGAGAAGCGGGCTTGCCTCGCGGATGCGCCAGAGCGGGTAAAGGGCCGATGATGCGAAGAACATCGGGAAGATGACGAAGTTCATCACGCCCGCGAAATTTTCGAGCTGCTTGATAACGGACGAGATGAAGAGCGCCAGTGCGCCGAGCATCAATCCTGCGAGAATGATCGCCGGTATCACGGTAATGTATCCGAGGAAAGGCTGTACGAACGCCGGGACGGAGAAGAGCGTCTGGACGATCGGGTCGGTCATCTTCGGAATCGCGTCGCCTGCCCAGCTCGGCGCATCGAAGAAGGTGAAAAGCTTCACTTCGGTAATCGGCGGCGGCTCGATGCCCCACCAATACGCAACGAACAGGAAGGCGAACGATTGCATTAAGGCAACCGTCACGCCTCCAAGAAGCTTCGACAGCAAAAGGAAGGAACGCGGGAACGGGCTGACGAGCAGCGTTCGCATAGTGCCTGTTTCGCGGTCGTAGACCATCGACAGCGACGATTGCATCGCGTTGAACAAGAGGATCATCGCGATCAGGCCTGGCGCGATGAATTCCTCGTAGAGCACGTACGTTTCGTAAGGCGGAATAATCGAGACGCCGAGCGTCTGGCGAAATCCCGCCGCGAAAATGAAAAGCCAGATCAGCGGCCGGACGAGGGCTGAGAGAAACCGCTCGCGCTGGTGCAGGTAGCGCAGGATTTCGCGCCAGACGATGCCCTTGAGGCACGCCATATATCCGCCGATGCCGAGCCGGCGGCGGGCGGCGTAGTCGGATTCGGCGAGGGTCGCCGAGGCCGCGCTCGAGAATGCCGTCGACATCAGGCTGCCTCCTCGATCGGCGCCTTGGTTCCGGTGACGGCGCGAAACGCTTCGCGCACGCTGGTCGTGCCCGTCTGCGAAAGAAGCTGCGGTACGCCGCCGTTGAAGAGGACGACGCCCTTGTGAAGGATGATGACCTGATCGGTCCGGAGAACCTCGTCCATCAGATGCGTCGCCCATAAGACGCCGAGCCGCTCCTTGGCGACGAGGTCGCGGACGATCTTGATCACGCCCTCGCGGGAGCCGAGGTCAAGGCCGACGGTCGGCTCATCCAATAGAAGCAGGTCGGGGCGATGCATCATCGAGCGCGCGATCTCGACGCGGCGAAGCTGGCCGCCGGAGAGCGCCCGGACTTTCTCATTGCCGCGATCGGCGAGGCCGACAAGTTCGAGCGCGAGGCGCGCCCGCTCGGTTGCGTCGCGATTGGAAAACCCATGCAGGGCGGCGTGATATTTGAGGTTCTGCGTCAGAGTGAGGTCGATATCGAGCGTGCGGCTTTGAAAGACGACGCCCAGGCGCTGCAAGGCCAGCGACGGTTTGCGGCGCACGTCATATCCGCAGATTTTGATCTCGCCGCTGACGTTGTCGTAAAGCCGCGTGACGAGCGAGAACAATGTTGACTTACCGGCGCCGTTCAGGCCCAGGAGCATCACAAACGCGCCCTGGTCGACGGTCAGCGAGACGTTGTCGAGCACTTTTTTGTCGCCGAAGCTGTGGCTGACGCCGTTGACGACGAGCGCCGGAGTCCGGCCGGCTTCGGCCGGCACCAGTTTTGGGTCTGTCACTATCGTCGTCATTGTTTCCACAATCCGGTTTGAGGCCTCAGACGCCGATCATTCAATTGGGCGAAACGACGACGCCCCAGGGATAACGGCCGACCTTGATCGATTTGATCGCCTTCTGACTGGCAACGTCGATAACGCTCACATCGTTCGAGGCGCCGTTGGTCGTGAGAAGCTGTTTCCCGTCCGGCGTGAAATACATCTGCCAGACGCGCTGGCCTACGAGAATGTATTTCAAAACTTTGAGAGTTGCCGTGTCGATGACGGCGACGCGGTTTGCCGGCCCGAGTGCGACGAATGCGATCTTGTCGTCTTTCGTGATGCGAATGCCGACGGGCTGGATCGCTTCTTTCGTGATGCCGGGAATTTCAAAGCTGATCTTGCCGATGATCTTGCGGTCGGCAGGGTTGATCACCGTCACCGTACCGCCGACTTCGGACGACACCCAAAGCTGGGTCTGCGCCGAATTGAACATCGCGACGCGCGGACGGCTGTCGACAAGAACGTTGTCGAACGTCTCGTGCTTCGTGGTGTCGATGAAGTGCGCCATATTCGTCGTTTCCGACGTGTTGACGAGCACTTTGCCGTCGGGGCTCATGCCCATGCCTTCCGGCTCGACGCCAACGGGAATTTCGGTGAGGACTTGCGATGTATTGATATCGACGACGGTGACGAGGTTATCGTCTTCGTTTGCGATGTAGAGGCGCCTGCCGTCGGGATGCAGCGTCAGGAGCTCGGGATCGGGCCCCGAGGGAAGCGACTTGACGTATTCGAGCGTCTTCGCGTCGTAGATTTTCACGTCATTGTCGTCGCTCGTGCAGACGATGATCCATTTGCCGTCATTCGACATGACGATGCCGCGCGGACGCTGGCCGACCTTCACCGTCTTGATGACCTCAAGCTTGTTGGTGTCGATAACGCTGACGGTGTTGTCCTTCTCGTTGGTGACGTAAGCGGTGTACGCGTCAGCCGTGCTTGCGGTCGATGCGATGGCGGCCGCCGACAAAAACGCTGTAAGAATCGCTGAAGATCGCGACATCGCTCGTCTCCGAATGAAAAGGGTATGATTGGGGGCTCGCCGTCGCTCGCCGGTTCCGGGCATGGACATCATTGCGTATAGGCTTTGCACTTGGTCTCCGGCTTGTCGTAGCCGAGCGTATCGAGAACGCTCGTTTGATGCAGGAATCCGGCTTGCGGAGAGACGCTGACCGGGAGCTTCGGCGTCCCGATGATGAGCGGCTCGCGCAGCTGGCCGTTCCAGCTTCTAAAGCTCGTCGCCACGCCTTTGAAGGCTGCAACCTCGAAACTTGGAGACTTGATGAAGGTGCGCAGCGTTTCGAAATCGCCGGAGTGCTTGCGGGTTGCAGCTTCCCCGACGGTCCGTGTCGCGACCCAGGCATCGTAGTCGATGTTCCGCATCATGCGGCTGTTCAGCTTACGGAAGCGGTGCTGGAACTGCGTGCCGCCCCAGAACTCGAGCGCAGGATGCCAGCTCGAAGCCGTCAGGCCGGCAGAGCCGGCGATGGGCCGAGGGATCCAAGTCCGGAACGGAAAATAATCGGCGAAAAGATGCTTTTCGTCAGCGATGATGATGACGTCGTGATCCTTGGCGTTCTGCAGGAACGACGGAATTTGTTGCTGGACCTGCTCGTAGCCGCCATCGGCGCGGCGGCTTCCGGTATCCTGCTTGAACTCAAGCTCCTGGACGATCTTGCCGCCGAATTTCTTGGCCGAGCGCCGATAGGAATCCGCCAGCAGTTTGTCTTCCGGGGTCGGGCCGTACACGAGGAGCCAATTTCGCCATT
Source organism: Hyphomicrobium sp. (assembly GCA_035547255.1). Lineage (GTDB taxonomy): Bacteria > Pseudomonadota > Alphaproteobacteria > Rhizobiales > Hyphomicrobiaceae > Hyphomicrobium_B. The sequence goes on along the minus strand of DASZVX010000021.1, from coordinate 84,378 downwards.
GCTTCCAGACGAGATATTGCGCCAAGGCGTCGGTCAGCATGGAGCGCGTCGGCGCAATGTGGAGGACGTTGGCGCGGCAGTCCTCTTCGCGAAGCCTGTCGTCGGGATTGCCGACATTGAAGATCAGCGCGTGCTTGTCCTTCAGGGCGTCGGAAAATTTCAGCAGTGCGTCGGGCTCCATGTCCGCGATGATGAAATTGTCGCCCGCGCCTACTTTTTCCGTCGCGCCCTTGATCAAGTCATCGACATTGCCGTTAAGCACGTCGAGTTTGAACGCTTGGTTGAGGAAGCGGCCGGTGGTGTTGTCGTCTGCTATTCCGAGCTTCGCGCCTGCAATGCCGTCATCGGCTGACGGGAGATCGAGCATGGACAGAGGCAGTTCCTCGTCCTGTCGGTCTTGTTTGACGTAGAGGATCGAAATCGTAATTTTTCTCTTGTTTGCGTCGGTCGTGCTGGATTGCGTTGTGGGCGCTGGGGTCTCCGCGGCCGGCGGTGTTTGCGGCGCAGCATTCTCCGCGAATGCGGGATAGGCGACCAAGGTACAGCCGGCGAGAAGACTCGAGAAAGCGGCCTTCCAGGAATACGATCGTGCGGCAGAGCAGGCTGTTGGGGATGCCAATGATCCAACTCCAGTTTGTCTTTGGAATAGGCAATCGCGGAGCCGGCCGCTAATCGCTTCCAATGTTACTGTGTTGCTGTAAAAGGGGGCGTATCACCGGCTTGTCAAGGCAGAGCCTTCAGGCTCGCGCGTTTGTTACCGGGCATCTTCGCCAAAGTCCCGAGTAACCTCTTGCAATGACGTGGGGGTAACGAGCACCTACTAGTCTGGCGCGCTTCGGCCGAGCGCAATGATCCACTCCCAGAGCCCATGCTCCCAATCGAAATGGACCGAACGCCCAATGATGATGCGCTTTTTATATGCACTTCTTTTCCTAATGCTCGTCACTCCGGCGGTCGCCGCCACGAAAGTTGCCGTCTTCCCTTTTGATTTCCACGATCCGCAACAGGACGGCGAGATTATTCCGCAGAACGATCCCGAAGATTTGAGGCGCACCCAGCTTGTGACCGACGAACTCAAATCACTGATGGGGAAGGATAGTAAATATCAGGTCGTCGATCTCTCCTCGAAGTCGAAAGAGATCGAGGCAGCATCGCCGTTTCAGAAGTGCGACGGTTGCGAGGTGCCTATCGCCAAAGAAGCGGGCGCGGACATTGCCGTCACAGGCTATGTCGACAAATTATCGAATGCCTCGATCATGTTGCAGATTGTCGCCCGTGATACCAAGACCGGAAAGCCGACGAAAACGATGTCGGCGACGATCAACGGCAATACGGATGACCTTTGGCTGCACGGCGTGCGTTATCTGTGGAAGAACCGCTTCAACACCGAGGCCGAACAGAAATGATCGATCTGACACGACGCCAAGCGCTCGCAGCCGGGTTCGCACTGACCGCAACGGCGTCGTTGCCGAGGTTTGCGAGGGCCGCCACGCCCGTGCGGCTGACGTCCGTCAAGTTCGGGTCGGTGAGCTGGCTGATAGACACAATCCGCGCTGAAGGAATCGACAAGAAGCACGGGCTTAATCTGCAGGTCATCGAAGTCGCCAACAATCCGGCGGCGCCGATCGCGCTTCTCTCGGGCAGTGCCGACGTCATCGTCAGCGATTGGACCTGGGCGTTGCGCCAGCGCGCCAAGGGCGACGACCTCAAATTTGCGCCGTATTCGACGGCGCTCGGCAGCTTGATGGTGCCGAAGAACAGCACGATCAAATCCTTTGCGGATCTTGTCGGCAAGAAGATCGGGGTTGCGGGAACGGGCATCGACAAGAGCTGGATCTTGCTCAGGGCCTATTCTCGCAAGGTCATCGGCAAAGACATTGCGAACGTCTCCGATCCGGTTTTCGGCGCGGCTCCGCTCGTGACTGCCGAGTTCAAAAGCGGGCGGCTCGACGCTGTCTTGAACTTCTGGACCTACGCTGCGCGTCTCCAAGCGGAAGGCGCTCGAGAACTTCTCTCGATGTCGAACGTCGTCAAAGGTCTGGGCGTCAGTCCGACTCCAGCGCTCGTCGGGTTCATCTGGTCGGAGAAAGCGGTCGCGGACAAGGGCATTCCCGTTGACATTCTTTTGAGTGCGGTCGCCGACGCGAATGCGGTACTTGCAAAGTCCGATGCAGCATGGGAGCGACTGCGGCCCCTGATCAGGCCGGCTTCGGACGCCGAACTCGTGGCGATCAGAGACTACTACAGGTCGGGTATTACCGGGGCGTGGGGACCGGCCGAGACCTCGGCAGCGGAGAAGCTGACGAACCTTCTCATTGAACTTGGAGACACGGAACTCGTTGGCGATGGCACCCGTTTCGACCAGAAGCTCTTCCATGCCTAGGCCGGCGCGCGCCTTCGGCTCCAATTCGACGATCGAGCGGTTCGCCTGGATGGCGGGATCGCTCTTGGTTTTCGGCATTTTCTGGCAAGTTCTCGCCGATATTCTTCAGAACAGATATCTGCCGACGCCGCTTGCCGTTTTCGAGGTCATGCTGAGGGAGGCGAAAAGCGGCGAGCTCTGGAAGCATACATCTGCAACATTGATGCGAGTCGCGATCGCTTTCGTCATTTCGATGTTCATCGGAACGGCGATCGGGTTGTCGCTCGGCAAGTACAAGACGGCGGACAAGTTTTTTGACGCCTGGCTGACGTTGTTCCTGAACCTGCCGGCGCTCGTCACCATTACGCTTTGCTACATCTGGTTCGGGCTGACGGACACGGCGGCGATCATTGCCGTGGCGCTGAACAAGATCCCCAACGTCGCCGTCAATATGCGTGAGGGCGCGCGCAGCCTCTCGAAAGACCTCGCCGAGATGGCGGTCATGTACAAGTTCGGGAGCTGGAAGACGTTCCGGCACGTAACGCTTCCGCAGCTCGCACCGTTCTTTGCCGCCGCAGCTCGGTCGGGCCTGTCGCTCGTCTGGAAGATCGTGCTCGTCGTCGAAGCTTTCGGCCGGTCGAACGGTGTCGGCTATCGTCTTGCGATTGCGTTTCAGGAATTTGACGTCGGCACGATCCTGGCCTACGCGCTGGCCTTCATCCTGATCGTGCAGATCATCGAATTCGCGGTGCTGCAGCCGCTGCAAGCTCGGGTGAATGCATGGCGCCGCTGAACGGACGAAACGCAAACGGGACGATCCGCGTCGCGGTCAAGCGCAAGATCTTTCCGGCGGTCGGAGATCGCGAAGCGCAGCTCGTGCTGCAGGACATCGAATTCGAGGTGGCGCCGCGCTCTTTTCTGGTCGTCACCGGTCCGTCGGGATGCGGGAAGTCGACGCTGCTCAACATCATCGCCGGGCTCGACAAGGATTACGAAGGGTCGATCGATCTCGGGCCTGCGAAAGACGGCGTGACGTTCATTTTTCAAACGCCGCGGCTTTTGCCCTGGCGGACGCTCTATGAAAATATCGCACTCGTGATTCCGGACGGGGATCCCCGTCATGCGCAGATCCCGGCGATGCTCGAGCGTGTCGGGCTCGCCCAAGCCCAAAACGCTTACCCCGAGATGTTGTCGCTCGGCATGCAGCGCCGTGCGGCATTGGCGCGGGGGTTCATTCTCGAACCTCAGATCCTATTGATGGATGAACCCTTCGTTTCCCTAGACGACCCGACGGCGGCGAGCCTCAGAGAACTGTTGATGGAACTGTGGCATCGGCAGCCGACAACCGTGATTTTCGTGACTCACGACCGGTCCGAGGCAATACAACTCGGGACCCGCATCTTGCGCCTGGCGCCCGGACAGGCGAGTGTTGCTCAGGATGCGGCCGTGAACCTGACAGAAGCTCAGCGCCACGACCGGGCTGCGGTGCTCCAAGAGCAAAACCGCATCTTCGCCACCTGATCCCGCGGATCCGCGGCTTATTTATCTCGGACGATGGAATGATTGACGGTTTGACACGGCGGCGTCCCGCCTTTCTGGCGAGCGTGACGAGCGCCGATGAGGCGAGTTTGGCGCTCGCGGGCGGCGCGGACGTGATTGATTGCAAAGATCCTTCGGCTGGCGCGCTGGGGGCGCTGCCGCACGCGGTCGTCCGAGAGGTTGCCGCGTGCGTGGCTGGCCGGCTGCTGGTCAGCGCGACGGTCGGAGATTTGCCTCCGGAACCCGATGTGCTGGTCGAGGCTGCATCCGCGATGGCCCGGACAGGCATCGATATCGTCAAGATCGGCTTTTTCGGCGACGGCGATGCGCGTCCGGCGATTGCGGCTCTCGGACAGACGAAGTATGCGCGGGCGCGCCTCGTGGCAGTGTTGATGGCGGACCAGACGCCCGATTACGAGCTTATTCCATATCTCGCGGCCCATGGTTTCGCCGGGGTAATGCTTGATACGGCGACCAAGACGGGCGGACGCTTGACCACGATGCTGCCCGCAGGCGGACTTTCAAGGTTCGTGTCGTTGGCGCGGAGTTCCAATCTGATGTGCGGTCTTGCCGGATCGCTCAGAATGGAGGACATCGCGGGCCTTGCGAGCCTTGATCCGGATGTGCTGGGCTTTCGCGGCGCGCTTTGCGAGACAGGTCGCGCGAGCAAGCTCGATCCGACGCGCGTCGCTGCAATCCGGCTCGAAATCGGCCGCGCACAAAACGCTGATCCCGCACGCGAGAAGTCCGTGGCATGAACAATAAGAAAAAAACGACGAAGCCCGCGCGCGAAGACAAATCCGCGAAGCTCAGGAGAGCGGCTCTCAAATCCCGTCAGATTGGCGACAGCATTTTCGTGCGTGACTTCGTCGTCGATTGCAATGTCGGTGTCTACGCCGAGGAGCAGGGGGTTACCCAACGGGTGCGTTTTACGGTCGAAGCGCGGCTCGCACGTGATGTTTTCACTGTCGACGACGATATGGCGGATGTGCCGTCCTACGCCGACATCATCGACTTCATCGTGGCGCTGGCCCGCGGCGGCCATATCAACCTCGTCGAGACGTTTGCCGAGCGCATCGCCGAGAACGTTCTTTCGGACAAGCGCATCGTCGCCGTTCGCGTGATGCTCGAAAAGCTGGAACGCGGTCCGCTGCGTGGCGTCGAGATCATTCGTCCGGCGACACGGGAAGCGGCGCGCGAGTTCGGCCGTGGCTGAGAGCGCGGCGAGGGGCGCTTCCCCGCTCGTCGTGAAGGTCGGCGGCAGCCTCGCTGAGACGGGCCGCATGCATTCCGTTCTGTCATTGATCGCGGTGGCGCGGGTGCCGGTCGTCGTCGTTCCGGGCGGCGGTCCATTTGCCGACAGCATCCGAGCGCTGCAGCCGCAGATGAAATTCAACGACGCCGTTGCGCATCGGCTGGCGATGCTGGCGATGCAGCAGATGGCCGAGCTGATCGTTTCGCAACAGCCGCGTTTCGAGATTGCGCAAACGCTCGATGAGATTTCCGGCGTGCTCCGGAACGGTCAAGTGCCGGTCTGGACGCCGTTGCGCATGATTTCGGGCGATGCCGCTGTTCCCGCCGGCTGGTCGGCGACGTCGGACAGCCTCGCCGCGCGGCTGGCCGAGCTTCTCGGCGCGCGCCTCGTGCTTCTCAAATCCGTCGATGTCGACGCCGGAGCCGACCTCGATGACTTGGCCCGCCGTGGCGTCGTTGATCCTGTTCTGCCGTCGATCGTTGCGCGGGGCGGGCTTTCATGGTCCATTTTTGGACCTTCGGGCGACGCTCGGCTCCGTGTCGTTCTCGAAGGCGAAGGAGAGCGCTGATGCCGCGTATCGTCGAGACGATCGTCACTACGATGAATGCTTCGGGAGAACCCTACATTGCACCGCTCGGGCTGATCGAGGACGGGCCGCATTGGATCATCGCGCCGTTCAAGCCGTCGCGGACGCTCGAGAATTTGAGAACGCATCCCTTTGCCGTCGCCAGTCATACAGACGACGTGCGCGTTTTCGCGGGCGGCGTTACGGGGCGGAAGCTATGGCCTCTCGAAGCGACGAAGAAGATCAAAGGGTGCCGCCTTGCCGATTGCATCTCGCATTGGGAGCTGAAGGTCGAGCGCTTTTTCGAGGACGAGCAGCGGCCGCGCTTCGCGTGCGCCATCGTGCATCGACAGACGCACAAACCTTGGGAGGGATTCAATCGCGCCCAGGCAGCGGTGCTCGAATTGGCGGTGCTTACGACGCGGCTCAATATGCTGCCGCCTGAAAAGATCGAAAGCGAATTGAAGTATCTCGAAATCGCAATTTCGAAGACTGCCGGTCCGCGCGAGGAAGAAGCCTGGGAATGGTTGATGGAAAAAATCAATGCCTGGCGGCAGGCGCGTTTCGATAAATCAGCCGGCGCCCCATGACACGCAAAGACGACAAGAAAGCCGCGTTCGTGGCGTCGCTCGCCGCGGCGCTCGATGCCAAAACCTTCATCAAGCTGACGCTCGGGAAATTCCGGGGCGAGGGCGAGCCGAGCAAGGCCGTCGCGACGCTCGTCGCGTTGAAGGGTGTTCCGCATCTGAAGCTCGTCACCCGTCTTGCACGCAAGGACGATACCAAGACGTTTTCTATCAACGACGGCATCAATCACATCAAAGCGAAGATCGGCGAAACGTATCTCAGCGCGACGCTGTTCTCGACGGACTGCGACGTGACGCTGACCTACAGCAAGAAGCGGGAGCCGCACCTGACGTCCGGAAAGCCGACATTGAAAGCGGCGGAGCCGGCTGCGCACGATCGCGTCAAATCGTATCTCGTTCCGCCGGATCGTCCCTACCTCAAAGCGCTGCAGGTTTCCGATGCAGAGGGACGTATCAAGCCGACGATGCAGGGCAAGTATCGCCAGATTTGCCACTTCATCGAAATCTTCGACGGCCTATTGAGAGAAGCTGATCAACGCAAACCGGACGAGCCGCTGTCGATTCTCGATATCGGATCGGGCAAGGGCTATCTGACGTTCGCGCTCTACGATCATCTGACGACAACGCTCGGGCGAACGTGCCGTATGACCGGAATCGAGGTCCGTGGCGACCTCGTGAAACTTTGCAGCGAGCTTGCGCGTTCGTTGAATTTCTCAGGTCTTGCATTCGAGGCGGCTGAAGCGCAGCAAAGATCAACGACGCGCGCCGATATCGTCATTGCACTTCATGCCTGTGACACGGCGACGGATGACGCTATGGCGCTTGGCATCGCGGCGGATGCGCAAATGATACTTGCTGCACCCTGTTGCCAGCACGAGCTGGCGCCGCAGATCAAGGATACGAGCGAGGGTTTTGCCGGCGTCATCAAATATCCGCTGCTGAAGCAGCGTCAGGCCGATCTCGTCACGGACGCGGCGCGCGCGCTTTTGCTCGAAGCGTCCGGATATAAAGTCAAAGTCATCGAATTCGTCTCGACCGAGCATACTGCTAAAAATATTCTTATTGCCGCGACAAAATCAACGAGCATCAATTCCGACCGCGCAAAGCGGCAATATCAGGAATTGAAACGCATAATGGGCTTTGAATCGCATCACTTGGCATCGCAACTTAAGGGTGTCGAATGATCGCAAGTGTACTGGTGGGCCATTGTCTCACGTTTCACTTGCCTTCATGAAAATGGAACCATGCTGGATGGGGATTCGTTTGTCTGTCCGCATGCCCATCACGACCAGCATCTCCAGAAGAAGGTAAAGTTAGATGATTCAAGTCTCTCGCTTTGCGCGCCGTGCATTCGCTGTCGCCGCTGTAGCGTTCGCGATGTCAGCGCCGGTTCTTGCGGGCCACGACGAGGTGCGGGACGATCCGAATGTCGTCACCGACCGGCTCCACCGCATGGGATTCATTTCCTGGCGCTATATCAAATGGGAACACGGCTATTGGAAGGTCGAAGATGCGCGCCGTGAGAACGGCCATCAGTACGATCTGAAGCTCGAAGCCGGTACGTTCGACATCGTTCGGCTGGCACGCGAGCACGACTGATCGGCATCGCCATTCATATGGCACGAATTTCTATCGGCCGCGGCATCAAGACCGCGGCCGAATTGTATTCGAGCTATTGCTTCGTTTGGAGCAGCGCGACGGAGACCGCTGGTGCGCAACGTGTCGCCCATAAGCGATGCTCCCTTGGCGCGTCGATGAGAGTTCCAAAATCCGAGACGGGCATGTTCAACCGTGATGCGATCCGCTCGACCGCCGATGCACCGATACCGGCTGCGATGACGGACTCGACCATGATACCTGGCCGCGACTGAACTTGGAGCACGCCGTCGTGGATCGAGCGCAACTGACGTTCTGCAACATACGCGGCCGACGCCTGCCACGTTGCCAGGTGGCGCATGTCGGCATCGCGTCCGAAGCCGCGCGCGAAGCGTGCAAGGCTCTCGGGCAGGGATTTGCCGCGCCCATCGGCTGTCGCGTGGAAGTCGACATCCTCCGGCAGGTCACCGAGGATGCGACGGACATCGGCCATCGTCGCGAAGGTATCACGAGCCAGGCCCTGCCACTGGCCCGCGAGCGGTGCGCGCGTCGTAACGGAAGGAACGGGCGTGCGCGTCAACCCAGTGTAGACAAGCTCGCCTGTCTGCAGGCGCTCTGCGTCGCTCAAGCCTTGCGGGCGGTCGCATGCAACGATGTCGGTTGTAGTCGAGCCGAAGTCGATCAGCAGCGCGCGAGGCTTCCGTTCCGCGACAGCGCGTGCGGTTGTGAGGAAATTTGCGGAAGCAACCAAAGTGGGATCGCCGCGTGCAGTCTGCACATCAGCAAAGCCTTTGAGGCCGACGAATATTCGAAGCTCGCCAGCGATCCGCTCGCGCAATTTTTCGAGCAGCGCGACGACGCCTTCTTCGCGACTGGCGAAGATCTCGGTCAGCTCCGCCGTCATCGTGATGGCGTGGACCGCTGCGCCGCCGACGATCGGTCCGGCGGAGGCCAAGGCAGCATCAAGCTGATCGAGTCCCTGCCAAAGCGGACATGCGATCTGGCGGACCGCGGCGAGCCGCCCGTTCTCGACCCGCGCAACCTTCAGGTGCGCGCCACCGACGTCATATCCGGCGACAATCGTCATATCGGTCTTCACCTCGCCATTCCGGCTCGTGATACACTCAATCGACGAGGAGGCAAGCTGTGGACATCATTCCGGTGATCGACGTCGCACGCGGCAAGGTCGTGCGCGCAATCAAGGGGCAGCGTGCGGCTTACCAGCCCATCGAAACGCCTTTGGCCGCTTCCTCGGAGCCCGCGGATGTGGCGCGAGGCCTGAGGGCGCTTTATCCCTTCCGCAAAGTCTACATCGCAGACCTCGACGGTATCGAAGGCCGCGGCCGCAATACGCACCTCGTGCCGGCGCTCAGCCAGGCGCTTCCGCACAGCGAACTTTGGATCGATGCGGGCTCCGGTTCGCGCAGTGCGGCGCGCGCCGTGCTGGCGGCTCCGGTCGCGACGCTCGTCGTCGGATCGGAAAGCCTCGAAAGCGTGCGCATCTGGCATGACATTTCGGCGGAGGCCCCCGCGCGCACGGTGTTGTCGCTGGATTTTCGCGGAGACGAATTCATGGGACCGGATGCGCTTTTGGCAGACGCCTCGCTCTGGCCGGCGCGGGTGATCGTCATGACGCTCGATCGCATCGCCAATGAGAGCGGGCCCAACATCGCCCTTCTTGAAACGATTGCAGCGCGGGCGGGAGCACGGCGGGTTTATGCTGCGGGCGGCATTCGCGATCGTGCCGATCTCGATCGCGTCAGGAAGGCCGGCGCCGCAGGGGCACTCGTTGCGTCCATCCTGCATGCTCAAAAAATTTCGGCCGGCGATCTGAAAGAGATCGCCGGCCGGTAGTTTGATAGATGTTAGCGGCAGCCGCTCCAGCGAACCTGGAACCGCGGTAGGTGCGGCTCCGGCTCTTGTCTTAACCGCTGTAACGGCCTGAGAGCAGTCTACCCAATCGCTGCAGCAGACCCCCCTTCATGGGAGGGGCAGAGTTCTTATTGTTATCGACCTGCTGAGGACGGTTTCCGCTTCAAGTCTTCGCACCGAACGGATGCTGGACCGAGTTGCGCTGTGCGGTCGCTTCGGCGGCCGTCGGCTTGCCGGCGACTGCGCGTGCGATCGATTCCTTCACGGCGCGGTAGTTGTAGTCCTGGATCTTCGCGTCGTCAGCGGCTTCCCAGTGGATGAACACGCCAACGCAGACGTAGAGATCGTCAGCTTCAGCAGCCGGGATAACGCCTTCAGCAACCGAGTCCTGAACGGCCTTTGCGACACCGTACTGAGCCGGTCCGAACATCTGAACGGCCTGGCGGGCGTCCTTGATCGTGACCTTGTTGTAAAGGATCGTGTTCGGCTTGCAGGGGAGGTTCGGCGCGATGACGGCGAGAAGCGTCGTGAAGCCGTCCTTGTTGTTGGTCAGCGCGTTGCAGAAAGCCGTTTCGGCTGCCGAGCCGCGCGGCCCGATGATGAGGTCGATGTGAGCGACTTCGTTGCCGTCGCCGACGAGCGACTCGCCGACCATGACTTTGTTGATTTTGGCCATTAGGGGGGTTCCTCCCACGAATGAAACGATACGAGCACCAACGCTCCCCCGTCAGAAGCCGGGACTTCGCTGTACTGCTCGGGCGATGAATATCCAAGAGCGTCGGTGCCCAGGTGTCATGAGTACCAGCGCCAGCCGCAATGGATAGGTCCGTGATCCTTTTACGGACACGGCCTGTATTAGCCTCAGGTCATCGGCCGAGACAAGCCCTTAAAGTAGGGGGTTGGGACGTTCACGTCTGTTTCTGGCCGATTAGCCCTGCGACGAAGAGCGTGGCGACGACGAAATCGGCGGTCGTGCCAGGATTGAGACCCTTAGATTTCATTTTTGCATCGAATTCTATCAAAGGCTGGATCAATTTCGCAGATGCAACAGGAGACCATTGCGCTCGCAATGCGCGTGCCTCCTGCCGCACTTCTGCAGCGGCGGCCTCGCCGTACTTGCGGACGATGTGGGTGTCGAGAAATTCCGCCAGCAAGGACATATGCAGCGTCGTGACGGCGAGATTGGAATCGTCAGTCAGTGCGCGCGCGTCCTGAAAAATAGGCAACGCAAAATCGAAGACGTCGGAATAGGCGGTTATGTAAGCGTTGGCGATACGATCTCGCTCGGCCGCGAGATGCATGGCCATGATCAATGTCATGCGCTCGGGATTGTCGCGGATGTCGCCCTTTTCGACTTTGCCGAGACCGGCGGGATTGGCAATGCGGATTGCCGCGAAAGTATCGGCGGCATCCTGTTCATCGAGAGCGGCGAGGATCACGTCGAGGCGGCGGCGCAGTCCGATGCCGAAGGATGTTTCGCCAGCAGCCTTGGCGAGCGGAGCGCAGAGAAGCACGATGCCGAGGTTGGTGTTGAGGCCGGTAACGGCGAAGCTCGCTTCCGTCGCCCGCAGGATGCGTTTTCCGACGCTGAGAGACGGGTCGGCAATAGGCCCGGCGGCGGCTTCTGCTGCGCGCTCGAAATGCGCGACTTGCATCCCGTGCCCGGCCGAATGGCGATGCACATTGCCGGGTTTCAGCGCCTCGAGCTCGGCACGGCATGCCGCAAGAAATGCGGCGGATATTTTGTCCTGCGCGAGCGGGGCCGTCATGACACGGCGGCGAGAGCGACCGGCGCACCGAGCCCGAGCGCGGCGCGGTGGGCGATGACGGTCCTCAGAAAATCTTCCGCAATCGCCCAGGCGATATTGATGTCGGCGACGCTTTGCAATCCGCGCCAGGCGGGGTTCGAGTTCACTTCCAGCACCTGCAATTCGCCGGCGGACGTGCGGATCAGATCGATACCGGCATAATCGGCATCGACGGCGCGCATCGCGGCCATCGAGGCGGCGATCATCTCATCGTCGGGGAGATGCGCGCGGGCCTTGCCGCCCTGATGAATGTTGGTCACCCAGTTCGTGCCGCGACGTGTCATGGCCGCGACGACGCGATGGCGTGTTGCGAGCACGCGCCAATCCTCGAAGATGCCGTCCTTCGGAGCGATGTAGTCCTGCATGTAGTACATCTGATCGACGGACTCGGGCGCAGGCAGTTCGCTTTGCGACGAGATCATGCCGATACCTTTCCCCTGACTGCCGAACAACGGCTTCATGACCAGCGGACGATCGAGACCCTCAGTATACTCGAGCGCATGGGGGAGAGTTTCGCAAACGCGGGTTCGCGGAGTCGCGACGCCGTTCTTGTGCAGCAGAAATGTCGTCTGGGATTTGTCGACGCAACGCTCGATGGCGCGGGCATCGTTCCAGACGCGGACGCCGCTTTCGCGTAGCGCATGCAAAAGCCCCAAGCGAAACGTGATCTGCTCAAGGGTGCCTGCCGAAATCGAGCGGACGAAAACGCCGTCCGGCAAATTGCCGTCGAAGCCCGGAATGTCGATGCCGGACGCAAGCGACGTATCGAACGCACAATGAGGGAGCGATGAAACGGTAATGCGCGCGCCCATCGCTTCGAGAGATCTGACGATGCGCCGCGCATGCCACTCGCCGCGCCCTTCCTCGATCAGAAGCGCGAGATGAAGACCTGTGCCCTCAGTCGACGTGGGCTTGGCAGGCGCCTCAACGGAAGCTCGCATCTACGATCTCCGGCGCCAGCTTGCCCGCGTGGAAAGAGTTGCCGGTTTCGACGTTCGACACGATCACCTGCGCCGGCGAGAACAGCATCGGATCGATTTTATAGAAGTCGCCTTTGACGTCGGCGAAAATCTCGGCGAACGGCTTGCCGTAAACGTTGCACGTATTCGATGGCAGGTTGTCAGCCAACCGTTTGGCGTCGCTGTCCGGTCCCTTGACGAAGAGGTGGATACGGCCGCCGTAAATGATGGCGTCGTTCGTGCGGCCCATCGCTTTTACAAAATCGGGAACGGGCGGCGCGATCGGCGTCGTGCCGGTGCCATCGAGAATGTTCTCGAGCGGGAAGTGCAGGGCGTGGGCCTTATGAATTGCGACCTCAAGAACGCGGGAGGCAATCTGCACGGTGCCTGCGAGGCTCCACGTCGTAGCGTAGAGGATCGTCAAGCCATTGGGGCTGATGCCGCAGTGCTTCGAGATGTTATCGATAACCGCTGGAGGCGGCGCCTTATCGCCTTCGATGACGAGGGCCGTCTGCGGATTGCTGTCGACGTAGCCCAGTTCCTTATAGAGTTCTTCGACGCGCGACAGGGCGCGTGCCGGACCGGAGCCGAGGGCGAAGAAACCCGACGCTTCGTCCGTGATCGTCCAACCTGCGTACTGGCTTGCCAGGCACGCGATCACCGGGTGGTTGGAGCTGACGACGACGCCGAGCGGCCAATTCGTCAGGCCTGAGGATTGCGTGAAGGCGACGGTGCCGAGACCGCCCATGCAGACCTCACCGAGACGCCGTCCGGCTTCCAGCCCGCCGACGACGTTGGCGCCCAAATCAATGACGCGTTCACCATGACTGCCGGTCGAAACGGAGATGCGGAGTGCGTCGGCATCTGCGACCATTGCGTCAACGAGCTTGGCGGCGCGCGCGGAAACGCTCGGTTGTTTTGCGTGCATCTGGGGAAACTCCGGTGGGCGTCAGGATTGCGTGTGTTCGTATATCAGGTCTTCGAGTTCAGCCAAGCGCGCCCGGGCGAGCGCTACTGCCGCATCCGCGGTCGCGGCTTCGGCGAAAACGCTGGCAAGCGGCGCGCCCTCTGGGATGAACGTGCCGGGCGGACCGCGGTCGGCGCTCCACGGGGGCCATGGTGTCATTCCGAGTGTTAGTGACCCGCGGTCGGCGTGCAGGATGGCCATGGCGCGGGCCGTCTGGGGCGGCTCGGGTCGGTCGGTCGATTCGGTCAAGGCGAGACAGGCTTCGAGATGGGTGCGGAACTGGGATCCGGCACCGTCATCGAGGACGTCGAGCGATGCGCCGGGTCTCGGATTAACCTCGAGCAGATGCGGAGTTCCACCGGACACGATGAAATCGAACGAGGCCATGCCGACGATGTGGAAGGCTGATGCAACGCCGCGTGCTGCGTTTTCAAGTTCATGACGAAGCTGCGGCGCGATGTCGGGCATCGATACGGCGCCGCCGAAACGGAAGGGTTGCTCGGGCGACGGCGTGATCCACTGCCGCGTCAGCGCGAGATGCGTTCGTTCTGAGCCGAAGACGCCGCCGACAGACAGCCGGTCGCCCGAAAGCTGCTTCTGAAAATAGCGGCGGCGGTGCGTTCCCGTCGCCGCTTCGCAGATGCGGATATGGCGGCCGCCGCTGCCGCCGATGCGCTTGGTCAGCCAACCGTCGGGGTTTGCGGGAGGAGCGGATTGCGTCGCGGGATGCGCGATCCTGAGCTTCTTCAGCTCGGCGAAAAAGCGCTCCGGGTCTTTGCAGACTTTGTACGTCGCGGCGTCGTTGCCGATGAGCCGGTAGCGGCTGCCAAGCGCCGCGATGAGGCGCGGCTTATCCTCGAAGCCGGACCCGAGGACGAGCCCGATAGGCCGTGTACTGGACGATGCTGCAAGGGCATCGAGTGCGGAGACGAGGGGCTTCGTTCGAAAGCCCGTCGCCATGGCGCCGTCGATGACGCGGACGGCGGCTGCTGCCTCACTCGTATCAAGGTCGCCGAAGGCATCGGCGACGAGCGGTTCATAGCCGGCGCGACGGGCGGACTGTGCGAGAGCCCGCCCGGAAAACGCAGCGATCAGGACCGCTTCGCTAGCCACATTCTTAGATGCCGACGAGCTCTTTCGCCTTCGCATAAGCGTGGCGGAAGTCGAGCGACAACGGCTTGTCGGATTCAAGCATCTGCTTGAAGAGGCCGGACTCGCACTTGTACTTGATGTCGCCGATTGCGAGCGGGCCGACGCCCAATGCGTCGCAACCCGGAATCGGTTCGCCGTTCATGAACAGCTCCATGCCTTCGACGCCCGGCGGCGGCACGGCGTTGACATCGGCGATGACCTTGAGGTTCTTCGCAAGCGCCTTGTGCTCCTTCGAGACGACCTGAACACCGGCTGCCGCCGCTGCGAAGATGACCTCGGCGTTGGCGATGATGTTCTGTTTCTGCTCGGGCGTCTCGCCGGCGACGGCTTCGAGATCGACACCGAAGCGTTCCTTCGAAATCTTGGCGTTCTTGATGACTCGTTCGACACCGCGGTGGGCGACGAGCTGGACGTCGGCGCCTTCAAGGGCTGCGATGATCGAGGATGCAAATCCGACGACGCCGGTTGCGCCGAAGACCGCAACCTTCACGCCCTTCCAGGAGCGGCCGAATTTTTCTTTCAAAACCTTTTCGACGCAGGCGACCATAGCGGCGGCCGTGGTGAACGAACCTGCCGGATCGGCGAAAACCGAGCATTCGAACGGCGGGACCATCGCCTTCTTCGCGGCGTCCAGCATGTCGAGCGCGAGGATCGCGTCCTTGCCGCCCATGAAGAAGCCGGTGCGCACACCGTAGTTCGGCGGACGCGAGAAGATGGCGTCCTGAATCAGGCCGGTAACCTCGTTCAACTCGACGTTGATGTATGGGACAATGACCTTGTAGCCGGCATCCGCAGCCATGTTCACGTCGAAGGGGCTCATGTGCTTCTGCGGCGCGAGCATGTGCAGAATTGGGGTTGCCTCGCTCATGGACTTATCAAGCTCCGTTTTTTTGGCTTTGAATTGCTTCGACGCTGGCACCGGTATTGCGGCCTCGAGCAACGAGAATGCTGAGACCGTGGGCTTTAGCGTCTCCGATTAAAGAATGATAGAGGCGTTCTGCTGCATCCGCGGTGTCTACAAAAGCGAAGCCCGTCGGCCCCCAGGAGCTCTGTCCGATGCCCTGCGCTCCGAGGTCGCGCATGCGGTGAGCAAGCCGTCCCACGGCCGGGCTCGTCCAGACGCTGCCCCCCTGTTTGCTGGCGAAATGCCCCCCGACGATCTGCTGAATTTCGGTCAGGGCGGAACCGAACGCGGCGAGGTCGGTTTCCTTCAACCCCGGAATAAGTTTCATCAAAACGAGATGGCAGATGTGGGCGGCCGCGCTTTGCGAAAATTCCGGCAGGTCCGCGAAGGCTGTCAACTCGGCTTCGCCAGAGACGCCCGCGCCGCTTTCTTCGAGGATCAGCATGATCCGCCAGTCGTCGGGAAAGTCGCAGCGTACAGTCAGAGGGGGCGGTCTGTCGTCGGCACCTTTGCCGCCGTCTACGATGAAGCCGCCCGAGGCAAACGCCGAGAGGCCGATGCCGGACCTTGCGCCGCGTTCTCCGAGGGAGGCGAGGTTGCTCGGAGAGAGTTCCCGGCCTTCCATTCGGGTGATCGCGGCGCCGATCGCGAGTGCGAGCTGTGTTCCGGAACCCAGTCCCGCATGCGCTGGAATGGCCTTCTGGACATCGACGGCATAGCCACCAGCCAACGTTTTGCCGGCGAATTTTTTAAGAAGTTCAAGTGCCCGCTCGTGCTCGAATCCGTGCGCTTCGTGATGCGCGGCGCGTCTTAACGTCAGCTCGGTCTCCGGCTGATCGACAGCGAGGCCGATGCTGCCGAAGCGGCGGCCGATTGCACCGTTCAAATCGAGAAAGCCGAGGTGCAGTCGAGCTGGCGCCTTAACGCGGATCGTCGCCGAAGGCGCGGGTGAAAGACTCACGAAGCGGAATTCCTTTCCTTGGGGGTGACCAAGCTGCCGCATCGCGTTTGCGTTGGCGGGGGAAGCGGCGGTAGATTTGGGCGTGTTGTCCGACAAAAGGAGAATAAGGGCAAGATGAGTGCGGAACGTGAAAAAGCGATGCCCGAAGGCGATGTTAAGGCTTGGTTACAGGCCAATCTGCCGACATGGAAGCTCGAAGACGGTTGGATACGACGCACCTACAAGACGGCGAGCTGGAAAGGCACGCTGATGGTCATCAACACCGTCGGGCATCTCGCCGAGGCTGCATGGCATCATCCCGATATCACCGCGTCCTATGCCTGGGTCGAGGTGCGGCTGATGACGCACACGGCGAAAGGGATCACGGCAAAAGACCTCGAACTGGCTAAGAAGATCGAGGACGTCGTGCATTGGCAACCGGGTAAGGAAGGCAAGGGCCTCGAAGGCACGCCGCATGGCGATCAGCGGTTCGCGTACATCAAGTACGATTGAGCAGCAGGCGTCATGTCGCAAGAAGGCTCTACTCCGATGGCCGAGCGTCAGTCTCATTTTGCATGCGATGCGACGCTTGGGCTCGGCTCCAATATCGGCGACCGGGTCGGCAATATCGAGGAAGCGATCGAACGGCTGACGGCTGACGGTGCCGTCAAGCTTGTCGCACGCTCGCGCTTCTATCGCACGGCACCGTGGGGCGTGACGGATCAGGACTGGTTCGTCAACGTTTGCGTCGCGGTCAAAACCGATGTGCCGGTCCGTGAGCTGCTGGAGCGATGTCAGGCTGTCGAAAACGATATGGCTCGCGTCAGGACGCTGCGCTGGGGGCCGCGTAACATCGACGTCGATATTCTGACGTTTCGCGAGCAGAAAATCGATGAGCCCGATCTCGTCGTGCCGCATCCGCGCATCGCAGAACGGGCGTTCGTTCTGGTGCCGCTGAAGGACATTGCGCCCGATCTGACGATCGGCGGAGCGTCGATCGACCAGATGCTATCGAAGCTCGACGCCAGCGACGTGCAGCCGCTCGATGACGCCTAATGGCTTCGCGCCATTGGTCGTCGCCCATCGCATCACGGGGATGACCGTCGTGGTGGGAGAATGTCCCAGCCTTCAAGTCCGTTGAGGACATAAAAAAGCGCCGCGGAGAAACCCCTCCGCGGCGCTTATGTCGATCAATCAGCCGAAGCTTACTTCAGCGTCTTAAGATATTCGATCAGGTTGGCGCGATCGCCCGCGTCCTTGATGCCGGCGAAGATCATCTTCGTGCCCGGAACGTCCTTGGAAGGACCCTGCAGCCACTTATCAAGAGAGGCTTCGTCCCAGGTGATGCCCGACTTCTTGAGGGCGTCCGAATAGTTGTAGCCTTCAACCGATGCCGACTTACGTCCGACGACACCGCCGAGATGCGGGCCAACGGCATTCTTGTCGACCTGGTGGCAGGCTTTGCACTTGTTAAAAATGGTCTTACCTGCGTCCGCATCTGCAGCCATAGCTGCGACCGGCACCGCGGTGATCATGGCAGCAGCCAGAATCCACTTGCGCATATTGAGGTTCCTTCCCGTTTCGCCTTTGAGCAACGACAGTTAAACGCCGTAACTCATAACTTAGCGCACGGAGAATGGCATTTTTTTTCTGAACGCCAGGCGAACAGAATGACGCACCGAGGTGGTTAATCGTCGTGACCGACGAAAAATGTTCGCCTATTTCTCGGGAGTCGGTTTTGCGTGGGACATACGTCGGTAGACGAAAGCAGGAGGCGTCACTTCCGCGCTTTCCCGTTCGGCGGCGGCCACGAATGCGGCATGATGCGGGGAGTACGTGCATGCCGGATCGGTGTTGGCGGCGTCGCCCGTGAAGGCCATAGCCTGGCAGCGGCATCCGCCGAAATCGATCTCGCGGCGCGAGCAGCTGCGGCAAGGTTCCTTCATCCAGCTCGTGCCACGATATTTCTGGAAAGCTTGGCCGTTGAGCCAGATATCGGCGAGACGCCTATCCTTGACGTTGTCGAACTCGAGGCCGGGGATCGACTCGGAGGCGTGGCATGGCAGCACCTTGCCTTGCGGGGTGACGTTCATAACACCGCGGCCCCAGCCGCCCATGCACGGTTTTGGGGTTTTCGCATAATAGTCCGGCACGACGAAATCGAAAACCATGATGCCCTTGAGGCGTTCCTTGGCCTCTTCGACGATCTCGGCGCTCTTCAAGACTTGCGCGCGCGTTGGCATCAGGCTCGCGCGATTTTTCAAAGCCCAAGCGTAGTACTGAATGTTGGCGACCTCGATGCGCCCGGCGCCCAGTTCAACCGCGAAGTCGATGATGTTCGGCAGGTTCTCGATGTTGTGGCGATGGATCGGTGCATTGAGGGTGAGCGGCATGCCAAGCTCGCGGACCCACTTGCCCACTTGGCGCTTCTTCGCGAAGCCGCCTTTGTAGCCTGAGATCTTATCCGCGTTCGCGTCGTCGACATCCTGGATCGAGAGCTGGACGTGGTCGAGGCCGAGGTCCTTCAGCTTCTGCAGACGCTCGCGCGTGAGCGTCACGCCCGCAGTGATGAGGTTGGTATAAAGACCGCCCTTGGCTGCAACTTCGACGATGTCTTCGAGGTCCTGGCGGACGGTCGGTTCGCCACCCGATAGATGGATCTGCAGAATGCCGAGCTCGGCGGCTTGGCGCATGACGTCCTGCCATTCGGCTGTCGTCAGCTCGGTATTGACGCGATCGAGTTCCAGAGGGTTCGAGCAATAGGGACACTGGAGCGGGCAGCGATGTGTCAGTTCGGCGAGCAGACCGACCGGTGCTCGTGCGCAAGCTTCCTCGACGGGGGCCGTGGAGAACTGCTCCAACGGTGCGATTTCGTTCATGACATCAGCTCCGTTCCATTCCAGGTTTCTCTAGGCTTTGATGACACCCTTATCCGAGAGTTCCTGCAGCATTGATATGGTGTCGGCGAGGATCTCTTGCAGTGGTGCGTTGTAGTCTTTTGCGAGTTCGTTGGCGATTTGCTGGACCGTCGTCGCGCCATCACAGCGCTTCAAAATTTCGATAGCAATCGGATCCGGTTCGAACACACGCTCGGGAGCGAGCACGTGCCAGCGGCCGCGCCCCGCATCGTGACGAAGCTTGATATGGGGCGGCATTCCCGGTTTCGATTCCGGGACGATCATCACGCGGGTGCGCGGCGCTTCAGCGTTCATAGATAAGCCTCGTTAATCCTTTGGCCGGAAGGCGCCCGGCGGAATGTGTCCGTCGACATAGGCGTGATAAAGCGCGTCGAGCTGCACCCAAAGAACATTGCACTTGAACCGTACTGCATCGACGCAGGCTTCCTGCTCTTCGCGCGTATGGGCGTTCTTCAGAATGTACTGGAGTGCGAAATCGGCGTCGCGCGGCGCTTGTGTCAGGCGACGCTTGAAGTAGGCCATAACCTTGTCGTCGATGAAACTGTAATTCTCGAGCATGCCGGCGATGCGCTCTTTGTGAATTTTCGGCGCGAAAAGCTCGGTGAGCGAGGATGCGACGGCGACCGTCAAGGGCTGCTCGCGCACAAAGGTGACGTAGGATTCGACGGCGAAGATCGTTGCCGGAAGTGCGCCGCGCCGCGAGATCACATAATCGCGGTCGAGACCGAGGCCGTCCGTCAGAACGAGCCAGCGTTCGATGCCGCCCTGTTCGTCAGGGAGAAGCCCGTCATGGTCGAGGATGCGATGCGTCCATTCCCGGCGAAGCTCTCTATCGTAAGCGCGGCTGACGAGTGCTGCATCCTTGCGCGGAACGGCAGACTGATAGCAAAAGCGATTGAGTGCCCAGGCCTGGACTTGGCCTTTGTTCAGCTTGCCGCCGTGGAGCATGTGATGGAAGGGATGCAGATCGTGATACCGCTCCGGTCCGACGGCGCGGATCGCGGCTTCGAATTCGGCGACCGGCATCGGCGGCTCGCTGTTGCGAAGCTCTGCTGTTTTTTTCTCGAGGCTAACTGGATTCATAGGCGGACCTCCATTCCGTCAAAACCAACTTCCCATCCGGCCGCCTCGGCAGCTTTTCGCGCTTCCGAGTTCTCGTCCAGGATTGGGTTTGAGTTGTTGATATGGACGTAAATCCTGCGCCGAACGTTGAGCTGGCTCAAAGCGGCGATCGATCCGTCGTGCCCCGAGACGGAAATATGGCCCATGCGCTTGCCGGTCTTGTTCAGGAGACCCTGGGTGATCATCTCGTCATCGACATAGAGCGTGCCGTCGAAGAAGATGAGATCGGCGTTGCGGATGCGATCGGCAAGCGGGGGATCGATCTCGGCACAGCCTGGAATATAGAAGAACTCCTTGCCGGTCTTCGTGTCGGTTACTTTGAGACCGATGGTGTCGCCGTCGCGGCTGCCGAAATTCGAGTCCGCTCCGCCCTTTTCGAGAAACAGCGCAACTTTGCCAGGGACGGCGAAGGCTTCGACCATCAGGCCGAGGTCGATGCCGGCGCCTTTAAGCTCGATCGGCTCGTCGAACGGCAACTCGATACGCGGGACGATCTCGGGATTGCAGACGTTGAAAACAGAATTCGCATTGAGCGTCGCGAGTACAAGATCAGAGCCGTAGATCGAAAACGGCTGACCCTCGCGCAGTCCGATCAAGCCGATGATGTGATCGACATCGGCGTTCGTGACAACGACGGCCTTGATCGGAGAATTGCGTTTCGGACCCGATTTTACGGGATGCAATTGGGGTGTTTCGTTGATCTGCTGGCGGATGTCGGGAGAGGCGTTGAGCAACACCCAGTTCTCTCCGTCGCTCGAGACGGCAAGTGACGATTGCAGCCTGGCTTTATATCCGGCTGCGCCGGCCCGCACTAAGGCCGATTGCGCGCCATTGCAGTTCCACTGCGGGAATCCACCCCCAGCGGCGGACCCGAGCACTTTTATGATCATAGATACCGGTGTCGCTGCGCTCGCCGTCTCGCCGAAACGGCAGCGCGTCCATATTTGAGAGGATAAAACTACGGCGGCCGATGAGGCTCACCGACCGCCGCGTCGTTATCTCACCAATCTTGTGAGACCGAAGAAATCAACCGTTAGATGAGGTCGATCTCGGCCGGCAGGTAGCTCGTGACTTCGAGACCAACTTCCTGCTCGCGCACAGCGGGTTTCGTCCAAACTTTCATAGTGTTTCCTCCAAAGCGGTAAACTGCTTTCCACTCCTGCAAGCCCCGCCGAGGGCCCACCCGATTGGTGCAGACACTTTTTTTGTGCGTGCCCAATCTGCGGATCGGCCAACCAAAGTCAAGGCCGCTCCGGGTTCTCCTTCATGACATCACGTCTCAATAGAACTTTTCAAATCAACGCGTATCACGTCTGCGTGTCAGTGCTTTTGCAACGCAATGCGAAGCGGAGTTAGGGTGCTCGTCGTTGCGGTCCTCAGTCTTCGGCTGGGCTAAAGAGAGAGGCCGGTTGCTGGGGGCGAGTCCTGGCCGAGCGGGGAGGGTTGGTCATTAATTGTGCGCATACATCACGATAAATAATGGCTGGCATGTTAGAATATTATTCTTACATTTGGGGTGGAATGCCGCATAGGTGTAGAAAAATCTTCCAAAGACACGTAGAATACGTTTAAACGGGTGCGCGGGAGACTCAGCGTTAATCAGCTCTGGGTCATTATCGCGATCCCACAACCAACGGATCGTATAGAAAATTCAGCCGGTAAGCCCCGGAAGGTATTGCTGGCTGTGGGTCTTTTCCGATTGTTCGAAGCGCGCTACTGCGACGCCGCAAGCATCGGCCGAGCCTGACGAGGAGAATCTTCGGTGACCGCCATTCCACTGCTTCCGCGCAACGCACCTTTTTTGCCGGAAGACATCGATATGCTGAACAAGGTCGTTGCAAAGACAACCCCTCAGCAACGCGCATGGCTCGCCGGATTTTTCGCCGGTTTTGAAGCGGCGCAGGGCGGGGCGGCTCAAGCTGCCGTTCCGGCTGCCAAGCCGCGCGTACCCCTGACCATTCTTTATGCAAGCGAGAGCGGGAATACAGAAGCTCTTGCCGGCAAGGCGAAGAAGGCGGCGCAGAAGCACGGACTCGACGCCAAGGTCTTCGATATGGCGGATGCAGAGCTGTCGTTGCTGACGAAGTCGAAAAATATCGTCGTCTATGCGGCGACCTGGGGAGAAGGCGATCCTCCGAGCCGCGTTGTCGACTTCTATCAGGCGCTGATGAGCGATGCGGCTCCGCGTATCGATGGCGTCCGGTTTGCGGTCCTGGCGCTGGGCGATACCGCCTACGTGCAGTTCTGCGCTATCGGCAAAGCGATCGATGCGCGTCTTGAAGAATTGGGCGGCGTTCGCGTTGCCGACCGCGTCGACCTCGACCTCGATTATGCGAAGCCGGCTGCGGACTGGACCGAAAAATCCCTCGCGAAGTTTGCGCCTCAAGACTCTCCGGCTGGTGGCACCGTCGTTCATGTCGATTTCGGCGGGGCCGCGGTCCCGGCAGGCGATGACGACGAGCCGCGCTATACGGCTGAAACTCCGCTCGAAGCGGAGATCGCGACTCTCATCAATCTGAACGGCACGGGGTCAACGCGCGAAACGTGGCACGCGGAGTTTGCCTTCGACGATCCGTCATTCACCTATCAGCCAGGCGACGCCATCGGCCTCATTCCGGAGAACGATCCCGTTCTCGTGGAAGAGCTCTTGAAGGCAGTCGGCCTCGACTCAGATGCGGCGCTACTGCCGAAGGTTCAGAAATCCTACGACGTGACGACGCTTTCGCGCTCGGCTGTCGAAAACTACGCCAAGCTCACCGGGCGCGGCGACGTCAAGGCGCTGCTCGAAGGCGAGGCTTATCCGAAGTTTGCGGCCGACCGGCAGCTTGTCGATCTTTTCGAGACGTATCCCGAAAAGCTGACGGCGGAGCAGCTTGTCGGCCTGCTGAGGCCGCTGCCGGGCCGGCTTTACTCGGTTGCGTCGAGCCTCAAGGCGCATCCGGGCGAAGCGCATCTTCTGGTCGGTGCGGTGCGCTGGGAATCTCACGGCAAGGTCCGCAAGGGCGTCTCGTCGACCTTCCTCGGCGAGCGGCGCAAGGTCGGATCGACGGCGAAGATCTACATCAAGCCGAACCGGCACTATCGTCTGCCGGCGGACGGGCACACGCCGATCATCATGATCGGGGCCGGAACGGGCGTTGCGCCTTATCGCGCTTTCGTCGAGGAGCGCATTGCGACCGGAGCGAAGGGCAAGAGCTGGCTGTTCTTCGGAGAGCGCAATTTCACGAACGATTTTCTCTATCAGCTCGAGTGGCAGGATTATCTCTCGTCCGGCGACCTCACGCGGATCGATCTTGCGTTCTCGCGCGACCAGCCGGAGAAGATCTACGTTCAGCATCGGATGTGGGAACGCCGGGCGGACATCGCTGGTTGGCTCGAAGACGGCGCGCATCTCTATGTCTGCGGCGACGAGAAGGGGATGGCGAAGGACGTCGATCAGACGCTCATCAAAATCCTTGCCGAAGCCGCAAAAGGCGATGAAGAAGCTGGCCGTGCCAAGCTCAAAGAGCTGGCGAAAGCCGGGCGCTATCAGCGCGACGTTTACTGAAACTTGAATTCAGACTGCATACCGAAGGACTGTGCGCGGCAAGTATTGCTCCGCGAGGATCACAATGACAGACGGCAAGCCATCGAAAACCGAACACATCAAAGAGAGCAGTCACTTTCTTCGCGGCACCATCGGCGAAGGGCTGGTGCACGTCGAATCTGGCGCCATCGGAGAAGATGATTTTCAGCTTCTCAAGTTTCACGGCTCCTACATGCAGGACGACCGCGACGTTCGCGGCGAGCGGGCCAAGAAGAAGCTCGACAAAGCCTTCATGTTCATGGTGCGGCTGCGTATTCCCGGCGGCTTCGTAACCTCGTCGCAGTGGCGGCAGCTCGACGACATCGCGGTCAATTACGGAAACCAGTCGTTGCGCGTGACGACACGGGCAACGTTCCAGTTCCACGGCATCATCAAGTCTAATCTCAAGCGCACGATGCAGGCGATTCACGCTGCAGGCCTCGACACCATCGCGGCCTGCGGAGACGTGACACGCGGCGTCATGTCGATCGCAAATCCATATCTGTCGAAGGCACATCGCGAGGCCTATGAGCTTGCCAAGCGCACCAGCCTTTACTTCCTGCCGAAGACGGGCGCCTACAGCGAAATCTGGCTCAATGGCGATCCGATCCCCGGCAAGGAGACGACGAACCCGGAGAAGGAAACGATTTACGGCCAAACGTATCTGCCGCGCAAATTCAAGTTCGTCTTCGCGGTGCCGCCCGACAACGATGTCGACGTTTTCGCGCACGATTGCGGGTTCATCGCGATCGTCGAGAATGGCGAGATCGTCGGCTGGAACGTCACCGCTGGCGGCGGCATGGGCATGACGCACGGCGTTCCGGAGACGTTTCCGCGCCTCGGCGACCTGCTCGGCTATTGCAGCAACGACAAGGTGATGGAAGTTGCGGAAGCGATCCTCACGATCCAGCGCGACTGGGGCAACCGCTCGAACCGGGCTCGCGCGCGCCTCAAATACACGATCGAGGATCATGGGCTCGAGAATTTCAAGGCCGAGATCAACAAGCGGCTCGGCTTCGATCTCGCGCCGCCGCGACCCTATACATTCACGCGCAACGGCGATCACATCGGCTGGACTCAGGGCGATGACAAGAAGTGGCATCTGACGCTCTACGTCGAGAGCGGCCGGATCAAGGATACGCCGGGACATCGTCTGAGAAGTGCTATTCGCGCGATCGCGGATCTCGACATCTGCGATTTCGTGATGACGGCGAACCAGAACCTGATCCTTGCGAACATCAGTGCACGCTCGAAGGGTAAAATCGAAAAGATTTTAGCCGAGCATGGCGTCGCTCCGACATCGCTCTCGGGCGCGCGGCGGAACAGCATCGCGTGCGTCGCCTTGCCGACGTGCGCGCTGGCGCTTGCCGAAAGCGAGCGGTATCTGCCGCATCTCATGACGAAGATCGAAGGTATTCTCGACAAGGCGGGACTTACGGACGAAGAAATCGTCGTGCGCATGACGGGCTGCCCGAACGGTTGCGGACGTCCCTATCTCGGCGAGATCGGTTTCGTCGGCAGATCGCCGGGGCTCTACAATCTCTATCTTGGCGCGGGCTTCGACGGCGCGCGCATGAACAAGCTTTATGCGCAGGACGTGGACGAAGAGCGGGCGTTGGCTCTGCTGGAGCCGATCTTACTGCACTACGCAAAAGATCGTCAGAAGGGCGAGCACTTCGGAGACTTTACGATCCGTGCCGGCTACGTGAAGCCGACGCTCGTCAGCAATCAGTTCCACGCCGACGTCAAGCTGGCGTGAGCCGAGGGCGTCGTTCAATACATGACGCTTGAATTGCGAAGGCTTGGCATCAAGCCTTCGCAGAAGCTACGGGCGCGGATGCGGCCCGCACCAGCCCGGCAGATATGATGCGGCACTGCTCTTTGCGAATGTGAGGGCTTGCTCCAGCGCCGCTTCGGGATCGTTGCCGGCGGTTTTCGCATCGACGCGTCGGCGTAGCGCATCGGCCCACAGGAATTCGCTGAAGGGGGTCGTATCTTTGGCGTAGCCGCCCGCAAAGCGCAGCTCTCCAGCGAGGCTGCGATAGGGATCGTCTTCGAGATCGGCAACGGCCTTCGGCAGCTTCGTTCGAGGCTGGCGCACGCCATCGGTATCGAAGGGATGCATCCAACCGCGATTGTCGAGGAACGTCCAGAACTCGTCCTTCTCGAGCGCGCGGAGATCGGCAAGAGTCGACGTCAGCACCTGTTCGACGCCTTCCTCGTGAAGGGCGCGGGCCAGATGATGATGGTCGACGACGTACAACCTGTCTTTGGGGCCGCGCACGACCGGGATCATGTGGCGGCCAAGAAAGCTGCCGGACTTTTTAATGTCGAGGCCGCGCCACTCCTTGCGCTTCTGTTCGACCTCGCGCATCCCGACTGTCATTTGCGTCGGGCGAAGATCGGAGATGGCGATTGTGTGCAGCGTCGGAGAGGGTGCGTGTGCTTGGGGCTCGGGCATGGTGACCATCCTTACTGACTAGGATCGGCGGTTACGTTCGACGCGGAGCTTGGCCCAGTAATCGAGGCGTTTCTTGATTTCACGTTCGAAGCCGCGCTCGGGCGGGTCGTAGTATTTTGGACGCCTCTTGAATTCGTCCGGAAAATAGTTCTGGCCAGAGAAGGCTTCCGGCTGATCGTGATCGTAGAGGTAATCCGAGCCGTAGCCTTCCTCTTCCATCAGTTTTGTCGGCGCGTTGAGAATTGTCTTCGGCGGAGAGACCGATCCGTGTTCCTTCGCCGCGCGCATCGCAGCTTTATAGGCGACGTAGTTGGCGTTCGATTTCGGCGCCGTCGCCATATAGATCACGGCTTCGGCGATCGCCAGCTCGCCTTCCGGAGAGCCGAGAAAGTCGAACGCTTCCTTCGCTGCATTGGCGATGACCAGCGCTTGCGGATCGGCAAGTCCGATGTCTTCGACCGCCATGCGCACGACGCGGCGGACAATGAACAGACGATCCTCGCCGCCGTCGAGCATCCGGCAAAGATAGTAGAGCGCCGCGTCGGGATCGGAGCCGCGCACGGCTTTATGCAGTGCGGAGATCAGATTGTAATGGCCTTCGCGGGACTTGTCGTAGAGTGGCGCGCGCCGCTGTACGAGCTTCACAAGCGCGTCTCGTGTCAGGGATTTGCCCTTCGCTGCAACGGCCGCGAAGACGTCTTCGGCAAGATTG
Source organism: Hyphomicrobium sp. (assembly GCA_035547255.1). Classification (GTDB taxonomy): domain Bacteria; phylum Pseudomonadota; class Alphaproteobacteria; order Rhizobiales; family Hyphomicrobiaceae; genus Hyphomicrobium_B. The sequence continues at coordinate 57,094 of DASZVX010000021.1, read as the reverse complement.
AGGATGGCGCGGCCGTCGCCGTCGGCCATGCCTTTGAGGGCTTCGCGCGCATCCGCGTCAAGCGGCAGTGGCCGGCCAACATCCGCTTCGGCGCGCTGCAGAAGCGTTTCGAGCGTCGCATCGTCGAGGCGGTTCAGGACAAGCACGCTGGCGCGCGACAGGAGCGCGGCGTTGAGCTCGAACGATGGATTTTCCGTCGTCGCTCCGACGAGGGTGATCGTGCCGTCTTCCATGTATGGCAGGAAACTATCCTGCTGCGAACGGTTGAAGCGATGGATTTCGTCGATGAAGAGCAGTGTGCCTTTGCCCTGCTCGCGCATGATCTTGGCGCGCTCGAAGGCTTTCCGCAGGTCGGCGACGCCGGAGAAGATCGCCGAGAGCTGCTCGAAGTTGAGGTGTGTTTCGTTGGCCAGCAGCCGCGCGATCGTCGTCTTGCCCGAACCCGGCGGTCCCCAGAAGATGAGGCTCGGCACACGACCGCTTTTCAGCATGCGCGTCAGTGTTCCATCGGGTCCGACGATGTGATCCTGGCCGGCGACTTCCTGCAGGGTTTTGGGGCGCAGACGGTCGGCGAGCGGCCGCGGCGCGCTTTTTTCCAGTCCTGCAGCTTCAAAGAGATTGGTCATGACGCGCATATATAGAGGGCCGCGCCTGCCAATCCAAACGCCAAGCGTCGGCCGTGGTCAGCCATCCCCGATCGCGCCGGGATGAGGAGAAACGACCACAGAACGGTGGCGGGGTGTCTGCCAGCTATGCCCGGACGGCGACGTTGACGGTCTTGGCGGGGCCGGAACTGGCTCCCGAGGCGTCGGTGACCTCGACGTCGAAGTGCGCCTTCGAGCCCTCCGAGCCGTCGTGGGAGAAGTAGACTTGGCCACCCGCGAGATCGGTCTGCGAGAATGTGCTGGCGGGCGTCCTCAGCGTGCTCGCGAAAGCCACAAAGCCGCCATTCGCTTTCGAAACCGCGAATGTCAGGTCTTCCGGCTTGTCGTCGGGGTCGACGGCGTTCAAGTCGGCGAGCGTGATGCGCACCGAGCGGCCTTTGTCGACAGTCAGGTCGAGGTCGCCCGCGATCGCCGGCGGAATGTTCCGGACGTGGGCGGAAAGCTCGGCACCTTCTTCCATCGCGAGGCGGCCGTACCTGATCTTGCCCGCGGCGATGCCGGTGCTTTTCAGCGAGAAAAGCTGCTGCACGCGGACGTCGCCCTGGATCGTGCCGCGCACTTCAGCGGTATCGGATTTGACGTTCCCGAAGACCTTGCCGCCTTCCTGGACAACGACTTCCGAAGCCGTCACGCCGCCTTCGACGTATCCCCAGACTTCGACCCGGCGGCCGCTTTTGACTTCGCCTTTGAGCACGGCGCCTTCGCCGATGATCAGAACACCTCGCGTATCGGCCATCGGCGGGACTCCCCATAACACGCATTACCTGAGCCGAGCCTCGACTACGATTTTGTCTCGACCGTGACATCGCGCCGGGCGTTAACCTTGAGGCGACCGGGCAGCGGCTGGGTGTTTTTCGGGCGTCCAAGAAAGACGTTGGTCTTTGCCGCCGGTCCAGGATGCCACGCTTGACCTCGGGCCAGATTCAGGGCTCACCCATGCTTATGAGCGTCGAGACAATCACAGTTGCGGAGGGCGAGGCCGATATGCGCCTCGATCGGTGGTTCCGCGTGCACTTTCCGGAAGTCGGCTACACCTATCTCCAGAAGCTTTTGCGCTCGGGACAGGTACGGGTCGATTCCAAGCGTGCGCAAGCGAACGACCGCCTGAGTGCGGGCGCTGAAATCCGCGTTCCGGCCATCATTCGCCAACCGAAGAAGGTGAGCCCGACCGGAAGGCCGGCGCTCGGCGTTTCGAAGGGCGACCGCGACGCCATCGAAAAGATGATCCTTTACGAGGACGACCATGTGCTCGTCCTCAACAAGCCGTTTGGCCTCGCAGTGCAGGGCGGCACGGGCACCAAGAAGCACATTGACGGTATGCTCGAAGGCATGGCGGACCGCTTCGGCGGCGAGCGTCCGCGTCTGGTGCATCGTCTCGATCGCGACACGACGGGCGTGCTGCTCGTTGCGAAAACGCGCGAGGCGGCGGCGAAACTGGGGCGGACGTTCCAGACACGCTCGGCGGCCAAGACCTATTGGGCGCTGGTCAAGGGCGTGCCGAAACCGCCGCAGGGCAAGGTCGAGGCGGCGCTTGTCAAGGCATCAGGTCCCGATGGCGACCGCGTGCGCAAAGCGCGACCCGGGGAGCAGGATGCAGCGATGCATGCGACGACGCATTATTCCGTCATCGACCGCGCCGCGCACAAGGCGGCGTGGGTGTCGCTGAAGCCGGTCACGGGGCGCCAGCATCAGCTCCGCGCGCATATGCATCTCATCGGGCATCCGATCGTCGGCGACAACAAATACGAAGGCGACGTTCACATGCCGGCGGAGAACATCGAGAAGAAGCTGCACCTGCATGCGCGCCGCCTCGTCATTCCGCATCCGAAGGGCGGCAAAACGATCGACGTAACGGCGCCGCTTCCGGCGCACATGGCGGCATCGTGGGAGTTGCTCGGCTTCGACGCCGACATGTTCAAAGGGGATTAGTTCCGTCAGCCGTCATTCCGCGCAAGCCCTCTGGCGAGACCCGGCATCAGGCCATCGCGCTAAGCTCCCGGGTGCCGGTTTTTCGGCTCGGCCGGAATGACATTTGGATGCCGCGTTGCGGCATTAAGGTTTTGGTTGCCGCGACTGTGGCGCGTTTGCCCGCAACCGTGTGCGTTGATAGAAACACATTATGAAATTGGTCGTTTTCGATTGCGACGGCACGATCGTCGACAGCCAGGCGGGCATTGTCCTGTCGATGGAGCATGCCTTCAAATCACTGCGCATGATCCCCCCGACGCGCGAGCAGACGCTCGCGGTCGTCGGCTTGTCGCTGCTCGAAGCCTGCTCGGCGCTGGCGCCCGAAGCAGAGTACGGCACGTGCGCCGAGCTTGCCGAGCGCTATAAGGCTGCGTTCCGCGAACTCGACCGCAATCCGTCCGATGCCGATATTCTGTTCCCGATGGCCAAGGAAACGATCGCACGTCTGGCAGCTCGGGAAGATCGTCTGCTCGCCATTGCGACGGGCAAGTCCCGGCGCGGCGTCGAGCGGATGTGCGAACGGGAGGGATGGGAATCCTATTTCGTGACCATTCAAACGTCTGACGATCATCCTTCGAAGCCCAATCCTTCGATGCTGCTCCAGGCGATGATCGAGGCGGGCGTCGAGCCTACCGATACGGTCATGGTCGGGGATACGACGTATGACGTCGATATGGCACGCGCGGCGGGTGTTCCGGCGATCGGCGTCGCGTGGGGCTATCACAGCGTCGCGGAGTTGACGAACGCGGGTGCGCACAAGATCGTCGAGAGTTTTGCCGATCTTCCAGCCGCACTCGACACCATATTCGGCACGGCGAGCTACGCGGTATGAGCGGTACGACATCCAACGGCAACGGCAACGGCAGCCATCGCGCCGATCTCGAGCGCGCTTCCGGCGGACCGCGCGGCGCCATCAGCGACAGCCTCGCGAAGCCTCTCGTGCGCCGCTTCTACAAGAACGCTAGCGTTGGCGACGTTGCGCCGTTCCAAATTCTTCTCGACGGGCGCGCCGTCAAAACACCGAAGAAGCGCGCGCTTGCAGTGTCGACGAAAGCGTTGGCTGAGGCGATTGCCGAGGAATGGCAGGCGCAGCAGGAATTCGTCGATCCGTCGCGTATGCCTCTCACTCGTTTTGCGAACACCGCAATCGATGCCGTCAGCGAAACAGCGGACGCGGTTGCGGCCGATATCGTCGCTTATGCGGGCAGCGATCTCGTTTGCTATCGCGCCGAGACGCCGGAGGCGTTGGTCGCGCTTCAATCCCGCGACTGGAATCCGATCGTCGCCTGGGCGGACGCAACGCTCGGGGCAAAGTTCAGGGTCGTGCCGGGGATCGTACACGTTCAGCAGCCGCCGGCGGCTTTGGCGGCTGTGGCTGGGGCTCTCACTCCGCACGATGCATTCCGCCTGACGGGCCTGCATGTGCTGACGACGCTGACGGGTTCGGCGCTGCTGGCGCTGGCGCTGGCGCGGGGAGCCTTAACGACGGATGAGGCGTGGGGCGCGGCGCACGTCGATGAAGATTATGAGATCTCGCTCTGGGGCGAAGATGCGGAGGCCGCAGGCCGCCGCCGTGGCCGCCGCGTCGAGTTCGACGCCGCCTGCCGCTGGCTGGCGCTGCTCGGCTAGGGTCTTTGCCTGCCGCCTCAAGCCGCTTCGTCATTGAGAGATAACGAAGAACGGCTCGGCCTTATACGCCCTGCTTCCCTACCTTTGCCGTCTTGCCCTCGCAACATAGTTTGCCTCACACTCGAGGCAACTGATTCGCGAGGAGCGTAGGCTGATCAATGCTGCAAAGGCCGCGCATTCCGGAACTTGCGCAACGCGACCGGTTCATCCGCCGGGCGGTGAGCGAAGGACGTGTGCTGACATTCGCTGACGAGGAAACCGCGTCCGTGCCGTCACAGAAGGTCGGCGGCCGGACGGTGCAGCTTTTCTGGTCGAGCCCGATCGAGGCGACACGCTGGGCTGAGGCTCTCGCCGGCAATAACGAGCTGCAGGACATCGAGCTTGCGACCTTTGCTGCCGATATCCTGCCCGGCATTGCCAAGGCAAAGGGCTTTGCGGGCACGGACTGGGTGTCCGATCCGATCGAAGCCGAGGTCGATCCGATCGATCTGCAGATCCGTCTGAAGACGGAGGCGATCCCGTACTATGCGGCCGCCGCGCGGGCGCGAGGCGAGGTCTATCTCATCGCGGACGAATCGGGTCCCCGGCTGACGCCCGCAGGGCCTTGGGCGTCGGCCGGCGACCTTCTGCACGTATTCGCGGCGCGAGCAGAAGCTGAGCGGCACCTGAAGCAGGCGGGCGGCAAGCACGTCATTGCCGATCCGATCATCGACTTTGTCGGTACCACCCTATCCTGGGCAGCGACGCGTGCCCGCGCCGTCGCGATCGAGCCGATCGTAGGGGCGGGTTTCCTCGAGGTTAAGATTGCCGAGTTCGGGCGCCAACTTGCCGCGGCACCGGCGGCGACCTAAACGCCAAATTCTCAGGCTTTCGGTTATTAATGATCCGTCCCAACGCGGGCCGGCGGTCCGCGCGTTTCTCGACGTTTGCGCTCTCCCAAGGCCGTGCTAGAGAGCCATCGCATTTTTCACGGCAAGGCAGGGTGGCAGCTTTATGAAAGACATCATCGGAGAGCTCGAGAAGCGGCGCGACGACGCTCGTCTCGGGGGTGGCCGGGCCCGCATCGACTCGCAGCACAAGAAGGGCAAGCTGACGGCGCGGGAACGCATCGAGCTGCTGATGGACGAGGGCTCGTTCGAAGAGTTCGACATGTTCGTCGAGCACCGCTGCACCGAATTCGGCATGGAAAAGACGAAGGTGCCGGGCGACGGCGTTGTGACCGGCTGGGGCACGATCAACGGCCGCACCGTCTACGTCTTCGCCAAGGACTTCACCGTGATGGGCGGTTCCTTGAGCGAAACGCATGCCAGGAAGATCACCAAGATCCAGGACATGGCGCTCAAAAACCGTACGCCGATCATCGGCCTGTTCGACGCGGGCGGCGCGCGTATCCAGGAAGGCGTCGACGCGCTTGGCGGGTATGGCGAAGTTTTCCAAAGAAACGTGCTGGCCTCGGGCGTCATTCCGCAGATCTCGGTCATCATGGGACCGTGTGCGGGCGGCGACGTCTATTCGCCGGCGATGACCGATTTTATCTTCATGGTCAAAGACACGAGCTACATGTTCGTGACGGGTCCGGACGTCGTGAAGACGGTGACGAACGAAACGGTGACGGCGGAGGAGCTTGGCGGCGCCAAGGTCCACACGACGAAATCGTCGATCGCCGACCGCGCCTACGAGAACGACGTCGAAGCGCTGCTGCAGATGCGCCGCCTGATGGACTTCCTGCCATCGAGCAACAAGACGGGCGTTCCGGAAATTCCGACGGAGGATCAGCCGGAGCGCATCGACTACTCGCTCGATACGCTCATTCCGGACAATCCGAATAAGCCCTACGACATCAAGGAACTGATCCTCAAAGTCGTCGACGAAGCCGATTTCTTCGAAATTCAGGAAGCGTTCGCGAAGAATATCGTGATTGGTTTCGCGCGCATGGAGGGCCGTACCGTCGGTATCGTCGCGAACCAGCCGATGGTGCTTGCGGGCGTGCTCGACAGCGATGCGTCGCGCAAGGCGGCGCGCTTCGTGCGGTTCTGCGACTGCTTCGATATTCCGATCATTACTTTCGTCGATGTGCCGGGCTTCCTGCCGGGCACGGCGCAGGAATACGGCGGCCTGATCAAGCACGGCGCGAAACTTCTGTTCGCGTATGCCGAGGCAACCGTGCCCAAAGTTACCGTCATTACGCGCAAGGCCTATGGCGGCGCCTACGACGTGATGAGTTCGAAACACATTCGTGGCGACGTGAACTATGCGTGGCCGACGGCAGAGATCGCGGTCATGGGTGCAAAGGGCGCCGCCGAGATTCTCTATCGCTCCGAGCTTGGCGATGCGAAAAAGATCGAAGCGCGGATCGAAGAATATAAGAACCGGTTTGCGAACCCCTTCGTCGCCGCTGAGCGCGGTTACATCGACGAAGTCATCAAGCCATCAACGACGCGCAAGCGCCTCTGCCGGGCATTGAACATGCTGCGCAACAAGACGCTCGAAAATCCCTGGAAGAAGCACGACAACATTCCGCTTTAATGAGTTGCCGCTTCCGACTCCGCTCCGCGGAGCCGGCCGGAAGCGGCAGTCGTACCTCGAACATTTGTGCGTAGGCTGCTCGCGCGGGTGGCGATGTCATCCGCCCGCGAGTGCTCCTACGATCAGGAACGGCTGCGAGCCGGTCGCGACCGCATCAGGGAGTGGCGCGTCGGGTGCGTCGTGAGAGAGATCCCGCTGACAGGCGAAGAATCTCACGAATGGCCGTCGCTTTTGCGTCCTGTGATCGCGAATGGCACCGCGCAAAACCGGATAAGCATTCTCGAGTGCGTCGAGCAGCGATTGCTGCGTGACGACGCCGTCGACGGCGAGGGCCACCTCTCCATTGACGTTGGCGTGCATTCGAAGATGTGCGGGCAGCACGACGCGTATCATCTCAAGCTCATCGCAGCGTTTGCGCCTCGACCGACAGGACGGGCGGCAGATCGCGGACGATTGCCGCCCAGTTGTCGCCGGCGTCGGAGGAGGCATAGACCTGACCTCCTGTCGTCCCGAAATATACACCACAGGAGTCGAGCGTATCGACGGCCATCGCATCGCGCAGCACGTTCACGTAGCAGTTCGATTGTGGCAAGCCGTTCGTCAGGGCTTCCCAATCGTTGCCGCCCGCGCGGCTGCGCCAGACCTGCAACCGACCGTCCATCGGAAAGTGTTCTGAATCGCTTTTGATCGGCACGACATAGATCGTTTCGGGCTCGTGCGCGTGGACGTCGATCACGAAGCCGAAGTCCGTCGGTAGGTTGCCGCTCACTTCGTGCCAGGAATTGCCGCCGTCATCGCTGCGCATCACGTCCCAATGCTTCTGCATGAACAGAACGTTCGGACGCGTGGCGTGCATGGCGAGCCGATGGACGCAATGACCGACTTCCGCGTGCGGATCTGGAATGTGTTCCGATTTCAGGCCGCGGTTGATCGGCTGCCATGTCTCGCCGCCATCCTCGGTACGGAAAGCGCCGGCTGCGGAAATCGCGATGAACATGCGCTTCGCATCGGAGGGATCGAGAAGGATGGTGTGAAGGCACATGCCCCCGGCGCCCGGTTGCCAATGCGCTCCCGATCCATGGCCGCGAAGTCCCGGCAGCTCATGCCAGGATTTTCCGCCGTCAGTCGACCGGAAGAGGGCCGCATCCTCGACGCCGGCAAACACGGTTTCGGCATCCGTCAGTGACGGCTCGAGATGCCAGACGCGTTTGAATTCCCAGGGATGCGGTGTGCCGTCGTACCACTGATGCGTCCCTGGAACGCCATCATAGGCGAATGTGTTGTCGACGGGTTGCCATGTCTTGCCGCCATCATCCGACCGCTGGATTTGCTGGCCGAACCAGCTGCTCGACTGCGAGGCGTAGATCCGATCAGGATCGATGGGCGAAGCTTTCACATGATAGATTTCCCAGCCCGCTAAATGGGGACCGCTGATGTCCCAGCTTTTGCGCGCTTCGTCCGATGTCAGGACGAATGCGCCTTTCCTGGTTCCGACCAATACCCGTACGCCCGCCATCGTCGCCTCCCTGTGGCTTCTCCGAAGACTAGCGGCAGGCCGCGTCGAGTTCCACCACGCCAGCGCGTCGCCGCTAACTAGGACGGTTGGGCAGGGCCATTTCCGACACGTTCTTTAAAAAAAGCGTCGGCTTAGCGAGGCCTTGAGTTTAAGCGCGTTGACGAAGTCTTGGGCGAAAGCCACTCGCGCCGCCCGGCTGACCCAAGTCTTTGTAACCTTTCGTGAACCATGCTGATCTGTGAAGTGTGCGGATCAAATGTCTTAAATTGCGCGTAACCCTCTCCTCTTAGCGTAGGCCGGCAAATTTCAGGGGGGAACGTGCGCGAAACCGACGTTGCGATCGTAGGAGCTGGGCTTGCGGGCTCGCTTGCGGCGACCATGCTCGGACGCGCCGGGTATTCGGTCGCCCTTATCGACCCCTTGGAGCAGGCGCGTCCTGATTTCCGCTGCGAGAAGATCGAAGACCGGCATGCGGACTCGCTCGGCAAGGCGGGCGTCCTCGACGAGATCCTGCCTACTGCGCGGCGATACGAGAACGTCTGGGTGGCGCGGCTCGGGCGGCTCGCCGAGATCAAGCCAATCGTCGAGTATGGGATCGCCTACGGGGATTTCGTCAATGCGATCCGGCGGCTGGTTCCACCGAACGTTGCGTTGGTGAAAAACAAGGTCACCGGCATCGCGTTGACGCCGGACCAGCAGACCCTAACGCTCGCGGGCGGCGAGCAGGTCTCGGCGCGGCTCGTCATTGGGGCGATCGGGCTTGGGGCAGGATTGCTTGAACGCATCGGGATGTACCGGCGCGAGATCAGGAGATGCCATTCGCTGTCGATCGGGTTCGATGCGGAGGCGGCAAGTCTGCCGTTCGGCTCTCTTACGTACTTCGGTGAAGAGCCGGCGTATCGCATCGCCTACATCACGCTGTTTCCGTTGGCCACCGGCCTCAGAGTCAACCTCTTTACCTATCACGAGCTTGATGATCCTTGGGTGCACAAGCTTCGCACTGATCCGACGGACGTCATCGCAGACGCGCTGCCGCGCCTCGAACGTCTGATCGGCCGTTTGCGTGTGCGCGGCGGGATCAAGATCCGGCCCGTCGATCTGATCGCGACCGAGAATGTGATGCAGCCCGGCATCGCGCTCGTTGGTGATGCATTCTCGACGGCCTGTCCAGTGAGCGGCATGGGTGCCAGCAAGGCACTGGTCGACGCGGAGCGTCTCTGCAACATTTATGTGCCCAATTGGCTTTCGACGGCCGGCATGAACACCGACAAGATCGCGGCATTCTACAGCGATCCCGTGAAGTGCCGATGCGATGCCCATTCGCTCAAGTCGTCGTTGTTCGCGAGGCGCAGTGCGCTCGGTGAGACGGCGTTATGGAGCGCATACCGTTGGGGTTGCTATGCCGGATCGCTGGGACGCAATCTCATCGAGCACGGGCATTTCCCACGTATCCCTGCGGGATATCCTGTCCTAACCGAAACGCCGCTCAATCCCTGACAGCCCGACTGTTTCATCGGCGCTCGAGCGTTGCCGGCATGCCGTATTTCGGCGGTAGTGTGATCTGCGGCTTGATGTCGATCACCGCGTCCGGAGCAAGCGTGAATTTGTATTTCTGTCCGACCGCCGAGAGAATGATCGCGGCTTCCATCAGCGCGAAATGACTGCCGATGCAGATCCGTTGGCCGCCGCCGAACGGATAGTAGGCAAACTTCGGCAGGCGTGTTGCAAGGCCGTCGAGCCAGCGCTCCGGCGAGAAGCGCTCGGGGTCGGCAAAATATTTCGGGTCGCGGTGGTTGACCCATTGGCTCATCAGCACAGTGTAGCCGCGCTTGACGCGGTAGCCTCCAAGTTCGAGATCGGTCACCGCTTCGCGACCGATCACGTAGACGGGTGGATAGAGCCGCATCGCCTCGCTGATCACTGCGGCGGTGTAGGGAAGGGCCGCAAGATCGCTTGGGTTCGCGGCGCGGCCGTTGAGTACGCGCTGCCATTCCTCGACGAGTTTTTTCTCAACCGCCGGGTGTTGCGAGAGCAGGTACCAGCTCCAGGTCAGCGTCAGAGCGGTCGTCTCGTGGCCCGCGAGGTAAAGGGTCATGGCTTCGTCGCGAAGCTGCTGATCGCTCATGCCCGTGCCGTCGTCGTGCTGCGCAGCGATCATCGTTGAAAGCAAATCGCTGCCGCGTGGACGCGCGCGGCCTGCCGCAATGAACCCATCGACGACGCGCCGGACGTTGGTCAGCGCGTGGTTCAGCCGGATATTGACGGGCGTCGGCAACCAAAGCGGCCATTGGAACGGCATGTCGAGACGAGCGGTCAAGAGATCGAAGACCTGCCGCAGGCTTTCATCGATGCGCTCGCGCTCGCCCTGGTCGTCGAGGCCGAACAGCGTCTTCAGGGCAATTGCGCTGGTCAGCGAACTGAACTCGAATTCGAGATTGACGGGTTTGCCGGAATGCCACTTTGCCAGCATGGCTTGCGTGAGGTTCGCCATCACCGGCGCGTAGGACTGCACTTGGGCTTTCAGGAACGCCGGCTGCAGCAATCGTCGCTGGCGCAGCCAGAAATCGCCCTCGCTGGTGACGAGCCCGTTGCCGAGCACCGGTTGGAACGTGCGCGCGCCGAAATGCTTGATGTAGGATTTTGCGTCCGTGACCAGAACCTGCTGGATGAGGTCAGGATCGCTCGCGAGGAACAGACGCCAGCGACCGATGCGGAAACTGGCCAGCGGCCCGTAGGTGCGAGCCAGATCGAGAAAGAAATCGACACGTCGAGGTCCGACCTGTCCGAGATTGCCGCCGATCAGGCTGCCCTTCGGGCCAGGCGGCAAACCCTGCCGCGAAACGATGACTGCCTTACTCATGGCGCAGCACCGCGAAAGCTTCAGTGACAATACCTAAAATAAGCAGCGCAGCGGAAATGACAGGGGAGGCAAAAAAATTTTGTTCTGTGCCTGGTCAGAATGATACGCGCAGTACGACGGTGGCGGCTTCTCGAAAATACCCTCTCCATCGCAAGCGCGTAAGAGGCGAATTGCTGGTCATTTTGAGCCTGCATCCTTCGCAGCCAATCCACCGATGGCCGACCAGTCAAGATTCTCCCCGCCGTTGGCGAGCAGCGTCAGATAGCGGTCGCGCAGAAGGCTTGCGAGGGGTAGCGGCACCTGCAGTTCGTCTCCGGCGGCGAGCGCGAGGCGAACGTCTTTCAACCCGAGATGTGCGGCAAATCCCGGAGGCTCGAACTGTGCGTCAGCGATCAGTTTTCCGTATGTCTTGTAGACGGGCGCGCCGAACAGCGTCGATGTCAGAATGTCGAGATACTGGTGCTTGTCGATCCCGGCCTTGCCGACGAGTGCCATCGCTTCGCCGAGGGATTCGATGACGGACGCGATCAGGAAGTTGCCGCTGAGCTTGATGATGTTGGCAGCGGTGGCGTTTTCCGAAACCGTAAAAGTCTTTTGCCCTATGGCATCGAAGATCGGCATGACGGCTTCGACGGCGTCGGGCACACCGGCGGCGACGACGAACAGCTTGGCTGCCGCTGCCGCTTCGGGCCGTCCGAAGACAGGCGCCGCGACGTAGCGCTGGCCTTTCTGCGCATGGTCCGCCGCCATGCGCGCCGAGAGAGCGACACTGATCGTGCTCGATGAAATATGGATCGAGCCTTTCGGTAGGTTCGCGAGCACGCCTTCGTCGCCGTAGACAATGTTTTCGACGGCGTCATCGTTTGCAAGCATCGTGATGACGGCTTCACCGCGGCAGGCATCGGCGGGGCGATCTGCAACTTTGGCGCTCTCGGATACGAGTGCTTCCGCCTTCGCGCGCGTACGATTGTAGACGGTCAGCTCGTGTCCGGCCTTGAGAATGTTCGCCGCGATCCCGGAGCCCATTTGCCCCAAACCGATCAGTCCGATCTGCATGCTCGCCGTTTCTCCGACTAGGGTTGAGACCCGAACATCTCCTGCTGCCGCGCTTCGAGTTCCTGGCGATAGCGGCGCAGCGCGAATGCTTCAGTAATGAGGCCGAGAACGCGCCTCGTATTTTTGTTGTCGACGACCACGAGCAATTCCGTTTCTCGGGCTTCGAACATCGGCATCAGCCGATCGAAGCGCGTCTGAGCCTCGATCCAGGAGTCTTTCTGGATAGCAACGTGCTCGAGCGTCAGTTCGTCGGCGGCGCCATTCTGTGCTGCCGTCTCGGCGTGGACGCTCGCGACGTCAACCAATCCAACGAAAGCGTCTTCGCCATCGACCGCCGCGACGTATTTGGTTGCCCCGATGGGAAATCGCGCGCGGAAATCGCCAAGCCGCATTGATGCCGGGGCGACCGGGATATCGCGGCGCATCAGATTGCGGGCCGTCGTCTGACGGACCCAGCCGATGTCTTCGCCGCTTAAAATGGCTTCGCCTCTGAGATGGAAGCGCCACGTCGCGAAGGAATATCCGAAGACCTGGCGGACGGTCAGAGTCGCGGCGATGACGCCGAGCAGAACCGGGCCGACGACGGAGAAGTCGCCCGTCACTTCGATCGCCAGCAGAGCCATCGTCATCGGAGCGCCGACCACGGCCGCGCCGAAGCTCGCCATGCCGACGAGGCTCATCATGTCGGCATCTGTCGAGGCGAAGTATCCGAAGTTCTCTCCGAGCTGTCCGGCGATCGTTCCGGTGACCGTGCCGAGAAACAGCGATGTCGAAAAGAGGCCGCCTCTGAAGCCAGAGCCGAGCGAGACCGCGGAAGCAGCGATTTTCGCAATCAGGACGACGACGAGCGTCGCGAGCGGCCAGGTACCATGAATCATCAGGGCCATCGCATCGTGGCCGGATCCCAGGACATGCGGAACCGACATTGCGATGATGCCGACTAAAAATCCGCCGATGCACGGGCGCAACGAGGTGCGCACGCTGCTCTCGTGAAACAGATGTTCCGTCGTCGTCACGCCGCGCATCAGGACGACGGAGAGAAGCCCACAAACAACGCCGAGCGCGATTGCGGAGAACGCATGGGCGTCGTTCGCCAACTCGAACGTCTCGACGGGAAGGCGATAGGTATGTCCGAACAGCGCGTGTGCGGTGATCGTGCCCACAACTGCTGCAACGACGACAGGCGCCAGGTTCGCGATGGTGTAGGCGCCGACGATCAGCTCGAATCCATAGGCGGCGCCCGCAAACGGCGCGCCGAATGCGCCCGCGATGCCGCCCGCCGCGCCCGCGCCAACCAGCATGCGGACGTCATGGCGGCGCCGGCGCAGGAGCTGGCCAAATTTCGATCCGATAGCGCCGGCAGCCTGCGTAAAGCCACCCTCGATGCCGAGTGACAAGCCGAAGCCGCTTGAAAGCAGGGACTGGATCGTGACGTAAGCGCTATCGGTTAGCGACATGCGTCCACCGAGGAGCGCGTTGGCTTCGATCGGATCGACGACGGGTTGATGCCGTCCGCGCCGGTGACGCCACCAATATGTGGCGCCGACGAACAGGCCGCCGACCGTCAGCACCAGCAGCATGCGTTCGAATGGCAAACTGGCGATCGAACTCAGCCGTTCTTTTGTATCAAGACCAAATAAAGCCTGCTGCATGGCATGTGAGAGGTAAACCATCAGCGCAGCGACTGCGCCGCTCAAAGCGCCGACGCAGGCTCCCGCAAGCACGAGCACGAAGACGTCGCCGCGCAGTGATTTGCGTAGCTTGACCCTGAAGAGATATGCGACGGCGACGAGCCATCTCCAGGCTCTATTCCGGTGCTTGGGAGACTTGGTCGACATCAAGGGCGAGGGGCTCTGGAAAAACGAACGGACAGAAGCAGTCAGGGAGTGGATTTCGGGCCGGGACTAGCAGGCGCACGGCTTCGGTGCAAAGACATACCTCATCCAGTACTCCGTCCGCTGCCATTCGCCCCGCGGCATGCTGTAAATGCCCGATCAAGTATGAACCTCGGCATAACGGGACTTTCTAATGCGGAGCTGCGTGCGTGAAGATAGACTAACGAACGGTGAGAACTGGGGTTAATCTCGGTATTTTGGACACTTGCATCCGGAGTCCTCAAAGATGGATATGCCCCTGCATCCGAGTGCGATGGATATTGCGCTCCGGCTTATTTTGACTGTCCTTGCCGGTGCAGCCGTCGGAATCAACCGGGAAGCAGGCGGCCATAGCGCGGGATTCCGGACTACGGTGCTGGTCGGCGTTGCGGCGGCCCTCTCGATGATCCTGGCAAATCTCCTGCTCAGTACCCATGGCAAGACGGCCGAATTGTTCGCCACCATGGATCCGATGCGCCTGCCGCTCGGCGTACTCACAGGGATGGGCTTTATTGGAGGCGGAGCGATCCTGAAGCAGGGAACTCTCATTTCGGGCGTTACAACCGCCGCCACACTTTGGGCGATGACAGTCGTCGGCCTTTGCTTTGGAGGTGGGCAATTGTTGCTCGGAGCAGCTGGCGCTGCTCTCATCCTGTTCACGCTCATCGGCTTCAAGTGGATCGACTTCAGGGTTCCGAGGCAGCAACGAGCGCACATCATCATTGCGGGCGGGGCTGAAACCCCCTCCGTTGCGGAGGTCTGCGAAACTTTGCACGCGTCGGGATACAGGACAAACTTTCTGAGCGAGTCGAGTGGTGACGAAATAAACCGCAGGTTGACAACCTTCGAGGTCCACTGGGATCAACCTGAAATCGCCGGACCTCCGCTTGCGCTCATAAAGCTCCTTAAAGGAAAATACGACGTGCAGTCCTTCGAGATGATCGTCGAAGGAACGCATTGACGATGCGTCACACAGCTCTTCGGCCGTGCCGTATTTTAATTATATGTGTAATGTATTAGGCTGCCGCGCATGGTGCAATTGGGGCGCCTTATGACCATCAGCTTGTCGCCGGTAGCGGCCTCTCTCGCGCGCAGAAACATCCACTACGGTTGGGTGGTAGCGGCTGTCACGTTCCTGACGATGCTGGTGACTGCCGGCACGGTCGGCGCGCCGGGCGTATTCATCGTTCCGCTCGAACACGAATTCGGCTGGACGGCATCCGAGATTTCTTCGGCGCTTGCCGTGCGCTTCCTGCTCTATGGGCTGATGGGGCCGTTCGCCGCCGTTCTGATGAACCGCTTCGGCGTTCGCCGCATCGTGCTGACTGCGCTCGTGATCATTGCGATGACGCTCATTGCATCACTTGCGATGACCGAAGTCTGGCAGCTTGTGCTCTTCTGGGGCATCGGCGTCGGCATTGGGACGGGCCTGACTGCGATGGTGCTCGGCGCCACGATCGCGACGCGGTGGTTTTCGGAACGGCGCGGGCTCGTGATGGGGCTCTTGTCAGCGAGTACGGCGACGGGACAGCTCGTGTTCCTGCCGCTGCTCGCCAAGCTGACGGCGGTTTATGGCTGGCGCACGGCGCTTTGTTTCGTCTGCGCGACGCTCATTCTTGCGACGTTGCTCGTGCTGCTGCTGATGCGCAATCGGCCGTCCGACATCGGCCTCGCACCCTACGGCGCAACGGAGATCGTTCCGGAACCGAGCCACAGCGGTGGGTTGCTAGCGCTTCTCGCTTCGCCGGTTCTCGTGCTCAAGGACGCAATGAAGAGCGCGGCCTTTTGGGTCCTGTTCGGGACGTTCTTCATTTGCGGACTCAGCACCAGCGGTTTGATCCAGACGCATTTCATCGCGCTCTGCGGCGATTTCGGCCTGGCTCCGGTCAAGGCTGCGAGCGTCCTCGCGATGATGGGCGTATTCGATTTTTTCGGTACGATCGGATCGGGATGGCTGTCCGACCGCTTCGACAATCGCTGGCTGCTGTTCTGGTATTATGGCTTGCGCGGGCTGTCGCTCATCTATCTGCCATTCACGGACTTCACGTTCTACGGTTTGTCGTTGTTTGCGATGTTCTACGGCCTCGACTGGATTGCGACCGTGCCGCCGACGGTGAAGCTCACATCGCGTTATTTCGGGACCGAACGGACAAATATCGTCTTCGGCTGGATCTTCACAGGTCATCAGCTCGGAGCTGCTGCTGCTGCGTATGGCGCCGGCCTGACCCGCACAGAATGGTCAACGTATCTGCCTGCGTTTTTCATAGCGGGTGCGGCGTGCATCATCGCGGCGCTGCTTGCGCTGTCGCTCGGCAGACCGGAAACGGCTTCCGCACGCGCAGCCACGTTCGAGCCCGATCCCGTGTGAGGGTCGCAATCGACCCTCAGCCGATATTGGTGTGGCGAAGCCGCAAGGCATTGGCGATGACGCTGACGGACGATAGCGACATCGCAGCTGCAGCGATGATCGGCGACAGCAGCAGTCCGAAAGCCGGATAGAGAACGCCTGCCGCAATCGGCACACCAGCCGCGTTATAGATGAACGCGAAGAATAGGTTCTGCCGGATATTGGCCATCGTCGCTTCCGAGAGGCGACGTGCTCGCGCGATGCCCTCGAGATCGCCCTTCAAGAGTGTGATGCCGGCGCTTTCGATCGCGACGTCGGTTCCTGTTCCCATCGCGATGCCGACATCCGCCGCTGCGAGCGCGGGCGCATCATTGACGCCATCGCCTGCCATCGCGACGGCGTGTCCGTCACGGCGCAACTCGTGAACGATCCTTGCCTTGTCCTCCGGCAAGACGTCGGCTTTGACGTCCTCTATGCCGAGCTTTGCTGCGACGGCTTTGGCTGTCGTCGCGTTATCGCCCGTCAGCATGATGACGTGAACGTGGCTTTGGGCAAGTTTGCTGAGCGCAGATGCCGTCGTCGCCTTGATTGGATCGGCAACCGCGACAACGCCTGCCGACTTGCCGTCGAGGCCGACGTAGACGGCAGTTCCACCGTCGGCGCGCAAACGTTCGACTTCGTCGTCGAAGGCAACCGTGTCGATGCCGGAGTCGGCCATGATGCGGCGGTTGCCGACAATAACGCGGTGTCCGTCGATCATGCCCGAGACGCCTTTTCCTGACGGCGCGTCGAAATCCGTCACCGATGCGAGCGCGATGTTTTGCTCCCTGGCAGCCGCAACGATGGCGGCTCCGAGCGGATGCTCGCTCGCGTGTTCGAGGCTTGCTGCAAACTTCAAGAGATCGGGTTCGGTGATGAACGATGCCGCGCGCACTACCGTTACTTTCGGCTTGCCTTCAGTCAGCGTGCCGGTCTTGTCGACGACGAGCGTATCGATCTTTTCCATGCGCTCGAGCGCTTCGGCGCTTTTTATCAGGACGCCAGACTGCGCTCCGCGTCCGACGCCGACCATGATCGACATTGGTGTCGCAAGACCGAGTGCACACGGGCAGGCGATGATCAGCACGGATACCGCCGCGATCAGGGCATACGAAAAGCGCGGCTCGGGTCCAAACGTCGCCCAAGCTACGAACGCCAGCGCCGCAACCGCGATGACGAGCGGCACGAACCAGCTCGCGACCTGATCGGCAAGGCGTTGGATCGGCGCGCGGCTGCGCTGTGCTTCTGCCACCATCTGGACGATGCGCGCCAGCATCGTGTCGCGGCCGACGCCGGTGGCGCGCATGACAAGCGTGCCGCTGCCGTTGATCGTTCCGCCGATGAGCTTCGCGCCAGCCGTCTTACTGACGGGGAGGGATTCACCCGTCACCATCGACTCATCGACAGAGCTTTTGCCGTCGATCACTTCGCCATCGACCGGGATGCTCTCGCCGGGACGCACGCGCAGACGGTCACCGAGAGAGACGGCGTCGATCTCGATTTCCTGTTCGCTGTCGTTGTTCGTCAGGCGACGTGCGGTTTTCGGAGCGAGGTTGAGGAGCGCGCGAATTGCGCCGCCTGTCTGCTCGCGAGCCCTGAGCTCCAGAACCTGACCAACGAGGACAAGCACGGTGATGACGGCAGCGGCTTCGAAATAGACGGGAACGGCGCCATCGCTGCTGCGAAGGGCCGGCGGAAATGCGTCAGGGAGCAGGGTCGCTACAACGCTGTACACCCACGCGACGCCGGTGCCGAGCGCGATCAACGTAAACATATTGAGGTTGCGCGTCTGAATCGATTTCCAGCCGCGCTCGAAAAACGGCCAGCCGGCCCAGAGCACAACCGGCGTCGCTAGAATGAACTGCACCCAGTTTGAGACGGTCGCGCCGATCATGTGGTGCAGTCCGAAGATATGGCTGCCCATCTCCAGGATGAAAACGGGGACCGCCAATGCCAACCCGATCCAGAGGCGGCGTGACATGTCGGCGAGTTCGGGATTGGGTTTGGCGTCGGCGGTGACGACGTCGGGCTCAAGCGCCATGCCGCAGATCGGGCAGGCGCCGGGGCCGACCTGCCGGACTTCAGGGTGCATCGGGCAGGTGTAGATCGTGCCTTCCGGCACCGGTTCGGCCGAAGTTTCAGCCGGGTTCAGGTATTTCGCGGGGTCTGCAAGGAACTTCGTCCGGCAACCGGCCGCGCAGAAGTAGTACGTGCGGCCAGCGTGCTCGGCGCGATGCTTTGCCGTGTGCGGATCAACGTCCATCCCGCACACGGGGTCCTTTGCCGTGTGCTCGTGTTTGGCGGGCGCCGTTTCATGATGGTGGCCGCAGCAGCTTTTGCCATGCTGCGCGTGCCCAGTGTGTTCGTTCGATCCGGTATGGTCCGCTGCCATTGCGAGTCCCGTTTTCTATACCCCATGAGGGTATCTTGTGACGGTTGACATGTATACCCCCATAGGGTATGAGTCAAGGCATGCACAAACAGATGAAAGCGTCGTGCCTGAAGCGCCTGAACCGGATCGAGGGGCAGGTGCGCGGCCTTGCCAAGATGGTCGAAGACGACCGCTACTGCATCGACGTCGTCACGCAGATTTCGGCCGTGCGCGCTGCGCTGCGCCGCGTGGAAGAGGAAGTGCTGCGCGATCATGTCGCCCATTGCGTCGAGCACGCGATTGCGAGCGGTAACGCAGCGGATCAGCGCCGCAAGGTCGCCGAGCTGATGGACGTCCTGGCGCGGTCGTCGCGGTAAACGATTGCGCCCTCCGCCCTGCACTTAATTCGTAATGTCGCAGATGCGCCTACGCCATCGATTTGCCACGCGAAAGACGCCTTCGCACGCGACATGAGCGCGACGGAACGATAAGCTCACGACGTTTGTTGTGGGTTCTGTCGGAACGACTGTCGCGGGGTCCTCATGAAAACGCTCATCGCTGCTGTTGCTGCACTGTGTGTGTCGACGACGTGGTCAACGTTTGCATCGGCGCAACAGTGGGACCCGTGGGGCGGCGGGCGCTCACAAGCCTATCCTGACGACCAATACGGCGATCAGGGCGACGACCGTGCCTACAATCCTGCTTACGATGATAACCGCTATCGCAGCCCGCGCGTCTACAACAGGCTCGATACCAACGACGACCGGCGTTACGACCCCCGTTACAACGGCGGGCCCGACTATAGCGACCAGCGCGACGACAGCTACGATGGTCGCCGCTATTTCGATAACCGCGGGTATGGCGACCGTGACGATTACGGCGCCTGGGATGCCGCTCCGCCGCCGGGCGAAGAGCAGCAGCTCAGCAAGGCGCCCGGCACGAACGGCGGAAACAGACCTTACATTCAACCCGTGGCGCCGCCGGTCGTAGCCTTCAGCGGGCCTTATGCGCCTGGGTCCATCGTCATCGATACGAGCAAGCGCAAGCTCTATTACGTGCTGAGCACGACGTCGGCCTATGCTTATCCCATCGGCGTCGGCCGGCAGGGTTTTGGCTGGACCGGCAAGGAGAAGATATCCCGGATCGCGGATTGGCCCGATTGGTATCCGCCCGCCGACATGCGCAAGCGAAAGCCGGATCTTCCGACGCGGATGCTCGGCGGAATCCGCAATCCGCTTGGAGCCAAGGCGATCTATCTCGGTAACACGCTCTATCGTATCCATGGTACCAACGAGCCGAAGTCCATAGGCAAGGCGGAGTCCTCGGGCTGCTTCCGCATGCTGAACGAAAACGTCCTGCATCTGGCGTCGCTCGTGCATGTCGGCACAGAGGTTACGATCGTTCGTTCGCTCGACGGAAAAGTCGCGTCTGCCGCAAGCCCGAAAACGACGAAGGCGAAGCCGGTCGACAGAGATCGTCCGCAGCGCTTCGAAGCGCGCGGCGACAACTACGACGATCCGTATTTCTACGAGCCGTGGCGCTAATCAAAGCTGACGCCGCAAATATTATTTCTGGTCCACGAGCGGGTCGTCGGTGACTTGTCGGGAACGATGTTCGCGAGGCTCAGAGATTGTGACCGCGATTTCGGCGACCGCGATCTCGCCATCGGTAATGTAATGGTTGACGTGGCCAAGTTCGTTCCCGGGCTTAAATAGCGTTGCGTGGCGGATTGCGCCGCAGTGGGTCAATTCATTGATGACAAAATCACGCTCGGCGTTGGTATCCGCATCCGTGGCATGTGTGAGTTGGAATGTCAGCCGCGTGAGTGAGAAGCCGGTATCACGGGTGCCCGCGCCGACCCAAAGGACGCGTTGATGATCATGCTCGGCTGGATTGCGCGAGGCGTCACCGGCGTTTGCGTCGTTTTGTGCCCAGAAGCGAACGTGATGGCGCTTGCGCGGACTATCACCGATCGCTCGCTGAAAGCCTATGTCTTGACCTCGTCCGAATAGGTAAAGGGTGCTGAATGGCGCCGTAGGGTAGGGTCTGTTCAGAACGAAGGCCCGCGCCATGCGCCAAGAACTGGCGAGATTCAATAGGTCCGCTTCGACCCAACCCGCCGCGGCAAAGGCGGCACGGAGCTGATCAAACGTGCCGACAAGCGAGAGATTGACGGGATCGCCCGGAAGTCCATCTCCGGTAATGGTAAAACGCGGCACGTGGTTACGCTGGAGGATTTTAAGCCCCATTCGGACCGCGCGCGGAAGGATGACATAGGCCGCGATGCCGTAAGTCACGCTGAGCGCCAATATTGGAGGTGCGCGATGGTCGACGAATTTGAAGACGTCCACAATCAGCCAAATGCTGAAAGCGCCGAGGGCGAGAATAGCCGCGCGCTGCACAACGCGAATGATTGCTCTCATGGACTGCCCACGCCGTTGGAGTAGGGCCGGTTCGCGGAAAATCCGCCGCGCATGTTAGCACGGATTGCTTCCCGGTAATGAAAATGCGCTATCGCAATATCGGGGGAAATGCGCCGTCGACGGTTCCAACGCAGCATTTTCGAACAAGAACGCATGTTCATGCGTTCGAGGACGACGACAGTTGACTCTTGTGGCGGGTCGGCCGATCTCCAGACCGACCCCATCGGCATGGATCAGATCAGATGAAAATCGACCTTATCGGCAAGACGGCGCTTGTCACGGGTTCGACGGCAGGCATCGGACTTGCGATCGCCAAGGGACTTGCAGCGAGCGGTGCGCGGATCATCGTCAACGGACGGAAGCAGCAGAGCGTCGACCGCGCTATTGCGGCCATCCATAAGAGTGTCGCCGCGGCCGCCGTCTTGGGTGTTGCTGCCGATGTCTCGACCGCCGCCGGTTGCAACACGCTGATCGAGGCTGCGCACGATGTCGACATCCTGGTTAACAACGCCGGCATTTTCGAGCCGAAGCCGTTCTTTGAAATTCCGGATGCGGACTGGACGCGTTTTTTCGAGACCAACGTCATGTCGGGTGTTCGGCTGTCGCGAGCGTTGATGCCTGGGATGCTCGAACGCAATTGGGGGCGCATCATTTTCATATCATCGGAGTCGGCGCTGAACATTCCGCCGGAGATGATCCAATATGGATTTACGAAGACGGCGCAGCTCGCGATTTCGCGCGGCCTTGCCGAGCTGACGGCGGGAACGAACGTCACCGTCAACACGGTTCTCCCTGGGCCGACGCGGTCGGATGGCATCGAGGATTTTCTTCAGGCGATGGCGAAGTCGACTGGAAAGAGTGCCGACGAGATGGCGGCGACCTTCGTCAAGACGCACCGTCCGTCGTCGCTGATTCAGCGCTTCGCGAGCGTCGAGGAGGTCGCGAACATGGTGGTCTATGTGGCGTCGAAGGAAGCGTCGGCGACGAACGGCGCGGCGCTGAGAGTCGAAGGCGGTCTCGTGCGATCCATCGTTTGAAGGCTAAAATAAAAAAAAAGCCGCCCGTCGTCATGGGCGGCTCGCCAGCGCGGCAAGAACCAATTTTATTTGGTCCCGGAATTTTCCGACGGTTGCTTTGGTACGTTCACGTCGACGCCGGGCGCCTGGACGCGCGTGCCGCTCTGATCTTTCTCGACGCGCGTGAAAGGCGCTTCAATCTTCGTTTCTCCGGTTGCGCTATTTCTCTCGATGCGCACCCCCGGGCTATCGACCAAGACTTCCGATTGCGAGCGTTGATAGGCGTATACGCCACCGACGACGAGAGCGAAGAGAACAACGACCAATGCGATACCGCCAAGTCTGGCGCGATCCATTTTGGGACCTCGTTTGCTGTCAATACTCGACAGCAGAACGTCTTTCTGCAGCGGAATGTTCCGGTTTGTCTATTTAGTGAGTATTTCCAAGCCGTCAGCGCGGTTTGGCATGGGCTGCGACGTCGACCGTAATCGCGCCGCTCGCGTCGCTTGTCAGGGTGTAACGCTTGCCGTCCTCGGCGCGGACGCGTGCGATCTCGCTTGAGGAGGAAAAGAAACCGGCGGGTTTCGAGAACGTGATCTCGCCTGCACCGCATGTGCTTTGCGTGATCGTCATTCGCGGTTTCAGATCGTGCGTCTTACCCGCGAACGCATATGTGACGCTCGCAGCCGACGCGTTGACGACCTCGAATTTGACGCCGTCACTTGCCGGGCGGCCGAACAACTCGACGGATATGAATTTCGGAACAGGTTCGGGAGACCGTGCAACGCCGACGCCGATTTCGGTCGCGGATGCCATCAGAATATTTGCGCGATGCGGGGCCGAGTTCATCCAGCCGGCCACCGCCTGCATCGCGAGCTCACCAGTATCGAAGCCGCGATTGCTGCGATCCATCGCCAGATTCTCCGCGATCGCGCAGGGCTTGTATCCGGCGCTTTCGGCTCGCTGGCCAGGATTGCGGCCATCGGCGGAGTGGGAGAATTGACCCGTTCGTGCTAGACGTTGGGCGTAAGCACGCGCGGCTTTGGAGAGCATCGCGTTGACCTTCAGCGTGGACAAGTTCTGGTCGCTACGCACCTGATTGGTCATTTCGACGATATGCTGTTCAACCTTGGGTAAATCCGGCACCAGCGCTGCCATCCGCATCGGTCCTATTCGTGGCAAATCAATCAGTTGGCGAATGATGCTGGGGCCGTGACATCGGCGCATCGTCCGCGGGCTTGCGCCCAAATAGCACGGTTTTCATAAAGCGGCAGAGCGGGCCTTTGGCGGGCTTGAGAGCACCGGTGCCGCGCTGTAGGGATGCCCCATGACGACAAAACCGATTCTTCCGGGCGAGGGTCCGATCGAGCCCGTCGAGTTCCGTACTGCTCTCGAAGAGCGGTATCTTGCGTATGCGCTCTCGACGATCATGAACCGTGCGCTGCCTGACGTGCGCGACGGTCTGAAGCCTGTCCACAGGCGCATCCTCTACGCGATGCGCGAGCTGAGGCTCAATCCGGAAGGCGGCTACATCAAGTGCGCGAAAATCGTCGGCGAGGTGATGGGCGACTATCACCCGCACGGCAACCAGGCGATCTACGACGCGCTGGCGCGTCTCGCGCAGGATTTCGCCGTGCGTTATCCGCTGGTCGACGGGCAGGGCAACTTCGGCAACATCGACGGCGATAATCCGGCCGCCGAACGCTACACCGAAGCGCGCATGACGGAGACGGCGGCGCTTATTCTCGAAGGTATCGACGAGGATACGGTCGAGTTCCGTCCGAACTACGACGGGCGCGTCGAGGAGCCGGTGGTGCTGCCATCGGCGTTTCCGAACCTGTTGGCGAACGGTGCCTCCGGCATCGCGGTCGGCATGGCGACGAATATCCCGCCGCACAACGTCGACGAGCTTTGCGCGGCATTGCTGCACCTGATCAAGCATCCGAACGCGACGATCGAAAAGCTTGTCGAGATGGTGCCGGGGCCCGACTTCCCGACGGGCGGGGTTATCGTCGAGCCGCGCGATGCGATCCTCGAAGCCTACAAGACGGGACGCGGCGGTTTTCGTGTCAGGGCCCGGTGGACGAAGGAAGATACCAGCCGCGGCGGCTATCAGATCGTCGTGACGGAAATTCCCTACGGCGTCCAGAAAGCCAAGCTCGTCGAGAAAATTGCCGAGCTGATGAGCGAGAAGAAGCTGCCGTTCCTCGGCGACGTGCGCGACGAGAGCGCCGAAGAAATCCGCCTCGTACTGGAGCCCAAGAGCCGCACGGTCGATCCGGTGCTGCTGATGGAAAGCCTGTTCCGCGCTTCCGAGCTCGAGGTTCGCGTCGGCCTCAATATGAACGTTCTGTCGGCGGGCCAGGTGCCGAACGTACTCGATCTGAGAGACGTGCTCTGGCAATGGCTCGAGCATCGGATCGAGGTGCTCGTTCGCCGTTCAACACATCGCTTGAAGAAGATCGAGCACCGGCTCGAAGTGCTCGACGGCTATCTGATCGCGTACCTCAACATCGATGAGGTCATCCGGATCATTCGCCGCGAAGACGATCCGAAGGCGAAGCTGATCGCGAAATTCAATCTCAGCGATGTGCAGGCCGAGGCAATCCTCAATCTGCGGCTGAGATCGCTATCGCGGCTCGAAGAGGTCGAGATCCGCTCCGAGCACGACAAGCTTTCGAAGGAGCGGCGTGAACTAAAGCAACTTCTGAAATCGGAAGAGCTGCAATGGGAGCGTGTCGCGGACGAGGTCAAGTCGACACGCGAGACGTACTCGAAAAAGACTGCGATTGGCCGCCGTCGCTCAACGTTCGCTGATGCGCCGGAAGTCGAGGTCGATCTTGCGGCGGCGCTGGTCGAGAAGGAGCCGATAACGGTGATCCTCTCCGAAAAGGGCTGGGTCCGCGCGCTCAAGGGGCATCAGGACGATTTGTCGAAGCTCGATTTCAAGCAGGGCGACGGGCTGAAGTGGGCCATCAAAGCTTCCACCACCGACAAGCTTGTGCTGCTTGCGACGAACGGCAGGTTCTTTACGCTTGAGGCCGGCGCACTGCCGGGCGGAAGAGGACATGGCGAGCCGGTTCGTCTGATGATCGATCTCGAAGAGAACCACGACATCGTTGAAGTGTTCGTGCACGAACCGTCGCGCAAGCTGCTTGTCGCTTCGACAGCCGGCTACGGCTTTATCGTGCCGGAAGAGGAAGTCATCGCGTCGACGCGCAAGGGCAAGCAGATCCTGAATGTGTCGGAGCCCGATGAGGCGCGCGTCTGCGTGCCGGCCGCAGGCGATTACGTTGCGACAGTCGGCGAGAACCGCAAGCTGCTCGTGTTCAAGATCGACGAGGTTAACGAGATGACGCGCGGCAAGGGTGTCATCCTGCAGCGTTTCAAGGACGGCGGCCTCTCCGACATCCGCGTTTTCAAGAAATCGGACGGCCTGACCTGGATCGATAGCGCCGGGCGGGAATTCACGCTTGCGTGGAGTGAATTGCGCGAGTGGGTTGGCGAACGTGCGCAGGCCGGGCACGTTGCCCCGCGCGGTTTCCCACGATCGAATTCTTTCGGTCCGCGATTTTGATCGAAGGTGTTGAGCGCCGGCGCTTGTCGACGCCGGTTTGCCCAGCTACGACGTTAGCTCATGGGTGGGGCTATTCAAAAAGCGACTTGGATCGCGGTGGCGGCTATCGTCGCGGGGATCGGGAGCGTCGGTCTCAGGGCGGAAGGCGCAGACGCGACCTGCAAGAAAGAGGATTTCGAGGCCGTCGTCGAAACGACAGCGTCGAGCCTGCGCGATCTCAACAGCAAGAATCGGCCCGAGTTCCAGGAAAAGCTGCGCGAGCTTAAGGCCAAGCGCAACTGGACTCAGAATGAGTTCATGGAGAAGGCCGCACCATTCGTGCGTGACGACAAGATGGCCGTTTACGACCAATCAACGGACGAACTGCTGTCGGCGATCTCGTCGATGGGGCAGGAGGGGGGGCGCGCGCCGACGCCTGACTGCGCGATGCTGCTCGAACTCAGGGCCCGCATGAAACTGCTCGTCGATACGCAGACGGCGAAATGGGCGTACATGTTCGAGAAGCTCAACGCGGAGCTCGCAAGGTAAATAGAAGCCGGACGAGCTAGAGATCGTCGTCCGACGCGCGTTCCCAGCGATCAGGGCCGAGACGCTCCTGCGGCCGGAAGCGCGTCTTGTAGGCCATTTTCCTCGAGCCTTCGATCCAGTAGCCCAAATAGACGTGCGGCAGGCCGATACGCTGTGCGAAGGCGATGTGTTCCAGGATCATGTAGGTGCCGAGGCCTGAATCGGCGTCGCCGGGATTGTAAAAGCTGTAGACCATCGAAATGCCATCGCTCAGACGGTCACACAGGGCGACGGCTTTGAGCGGCCACGATTCGAACTCGGCATCGTCCGCTCCGTCGGGCTTCTCGCGGTATTCGGTCAAGAACGTCTCGATGACCGTATCTTCGACCATCATGCGATAATCGAGCATGGTCATGTCGGCCATGCCGCCGTCGCTGTGCCGGGCGTCGATGTACGTGCGGAAGAGCTTGAATTGCTCCTGCGTCGGGACAGGCGCCATGCGGCGTGCGACGAGCTTGGTATTTCGCGTCCAGCTTCGGCGCATCGAGCGATCGGGCTGGAACTCGTTGACGAGTACGCGGACCGAGACGCAGGCTTGGCAGCCCTCGCAATAAGGAACGTAGGCGATGTTCTGGCTGCGTCGGAATCCGGTGGTCAGCAGACGGTCGACCAGCTCCGGTGGTTTGTCGTGCGTCAGATGCGTGAAAAGCTTGCGCTCGAGCCGGCCGGGTAAATAGGGGCAAGGTTGGGGAGCGGTGACATAGAACTCAGGAAACTTTTTTTGCTGCTCCGTCATTCCGACGCGTCCCTCAGGGCACAACCCTATCACAATGATAGAGGGATGGCTGGGCCGTGATCAAGAGATCGGCGGTTACTACCCAGCACGAATAGTGCATAGGAGGCAATATGGCCATTTGCTCAGCCGCCTGCTTATCGGACATGGGAAGCCCTTAAAAATAAGCAATACAACTTCACCCCTGATCGCCAGCGCTTTCAGGAACGCGTGACGCGCCGAAATCCGACGGACTTTGGCTCAAACCCCTAACGGGGAGGTCTGTGTCGCGGTCTTTGGGTTCGTTTTGGCGCTGGTCGCCTCGGCGTTGGCAACGATTGCGTAGAGCGCACAGGCTGAAATGATGCCAGCAACGACGATCGCCGCCCAAAGCGCCGATCTGCGCAGAAACCATCCGACTGTTGGAGCCCCGGACTTGTCTTTACTGTCCCACGCCGCACCTTGGGCCGAAGAGGCCCCATAAATCGTCATCTGCTGCCCTTAATATCTGCCTCGGGACTCGCGCTCTACTCTTCGCTCTTAACCGTGCTGCTGCACAAGCGGTTACGAATCTAAACGCACGGGAAAGCGAATCGATTGTTGCATTCCGACGACTTATTTTGATCTAAAGCGCCTTACGCAAGGCTGAAGTGTGTCTAAACAGGTACTTTTCCGGTGTTCATTCGGGACCAATGGGCAACACTTCCACTACCAAATGGGTGTGATCGCCATTTAGGCAAATCGTGCGACAGCCGCGTTCTTGTGCATGGCAAAATTTCCCTCATACTTGGGGAATAATCTCGATAATAACAAAAGTGTCTTCGAGGAACCGCCCAGGGTAAGCCGGATCACTCCTGCGAGTGATCGTCAGACCTAGACTGTGGGGGTCCTATGATCGAACTCGTCGTCGCCGTCTGCATGATCGACCAGCCGTCCCGCTGCAGGGATGTCACCCTGAATTTCGAGGGCGAAAGCGTCACGGTCCAACAGTGCTTCATGAACGGCCAAATCGAAATGGCGAAATGGATCGGCGAACATCCGAACTGGGTGATCCAGAAGTGGCATTGTGGCATCGCGGGCCAGTTCGCCAAGCTTTGACGAGCTTTTGCAGCATGGCCGGTTGACAGAAGGGCTGGCCCTGCGCTCCCTGACGGCGAGTATCGCCGCTCAGGAGATCTTCCATGACTCAGTCGCCGACGCTGAAGTTTGCGACCCAGGCCGTGCACGCCGGCGCCAGCCCCGATCCGGTGACCGGGGCACGCGCGACGCCGATCTACCAGACGACCTCATTCGTTTTCAACGATCCGGATCATGCGGCCGCGCTTTTCAATCTGCAGGCGTTCGGCAACATCTACACCCGCATCAACAATCCGACGCAGGCGGTACTCGAGGCTCGCATTGCAGCGCTCGAGGACGGAACGGCGGCACTGGCCGTTGCGTCCGGTCATGCCGCGCAGTTTCTGGCACTGCATACGCTTCTCGAACCGGGCGACGAATTCGTTGCGGCTCGTCAGCTCTATGGCGGCTCAGTCAACCAGTTCAACCACTCCTATAAGAAGTTCGACTGGCATGTCGTGTGGGCGGATGCGACCGACGCTTCGAGCTTTACGCGTGCGATCACGCCGCGGACACGGGCCATTTTCTGCGAGAGCATTGCCAATCCGGGCGGCGTCATCAGTGATCTGCCTGGGATCGCGGAAGTCGCCAAACACGCCGGCATTCCATTCATCGTCGATAATACGTTGGCGACCCCCTATCTCTGCCGGCCGAAAGACTACGGCGCCGACATCGTCGTGCACAGCCTGACGAAGTTTATCGGCGGTCACGGCAACTCGATTGGAGGCGTGATCGTTGATTGCGGGACGTTCGACTGGCAGAAAAGTGCCCACCGATACAAATCGCTGGTCGATCCGAACCCGTCCTACAACGGCATGAAGCTCGCGGAGGCCTTCGGTCCGATGGCCTTTGCGATTGCCGCGCGCGTGCTCGGCCTGCGCGATCTCGGCCCGGCGATATCGCCCTTCAACGCCTTTCTGATTTTGACGGGCGTCGAGACGCTACCGCTCCGGATCCAGCGTCAGGTGGACAACGCGCTCATCGTCGCAAAATGGCTCGAAAAGCATCCGGCGGTCGGCTGGGTGAACTATGCGGGTCTGCCGGGCAACGCCAGCTATGCGCTGTACCAAAAGATTTGTCCAAAAGGTGCCGGTTCCGTCTTCACGTTCGGCCTCAAGGGTGGTTATGAAGCGGGCGTGAGGCTTGTCTCGGCCTTGAAGCTTTTCAGTTTTCTCGCCAACATTGGGGATACCCGAAGCCTCGTCATTCATCCGGCGTCGACAACGCATCGGCAGCTTAGCGACGATGAGCGTGAGGCCGCCGGGGCCGGGCCGGATGTTGTCCGCCTGTCGCTTGGGATCGAAGATGTCGATGACATCATTGCCGATCTCGACCAAGCACTTGCCGCGATTTAGAAATGCCGCCAGGAAGGGGCCATGAACTACCAGCTAGTATTGCAATTTCACGGCGACGACGAAGACACGCTCGACAAAGTTATCGAACTCGAGGATCGTCTGATCGACGCATTCGACGGCTCGACGACGGCCGAAGTCGATGGCCACGAGCCAGGCGACGGCGTGATCAATCTGATCCTGCTCGCGAAGAACGCGACGAAGGTCTGGGAAAAGATCGAACCGATCGTCGAAGGCGCTTCCGACGAGCTCGACATCAACGCCGTTGCGTTCCGGGAACTCGACGGGGAAGAGTTCACCGTGCTTTGGCCGGTCGACTATGAGGGCGAGTTCGAGCTGGCTTGACCGGATGCGTTTTGCGGCTCCCTTGCGGGAAGCCGGCCGCAAAGCGCGCAGCTCGTTTCAGCGCGCTTTGACGTAGGAGCCTGGCGCATCCTCGATGACGCCGAGCTTCACACCCGGCGTACGCGACGGGATCCAGCCGCCGGACTGCTGCGATAGCCATTCGATCCAGTAAGGCCACCACGACCCTGGGAACGCTGTGGCGGATGCCTGCCAGTCGGCAAGGTTCGTCATCTTCGTGCCCTTGGTCCAATACTGGTATTTAGCCTTGGTTGGCGGGTTGATGACGCCGGCAATGTGGCCCGATCCGGCGAGCACGAACTCGACGGGGCCGGAGAGCATCTGCATGCCGCGGAAGACAGATGCCGCGGGGGCGATGTGGTCCTCACGGGTCGCCACCGAAAAGATCGGCAGATTGATTTTCTTGAGGTCAAGCTTGATGCCGCCGACCTCCATCTCGCCTTTCGCGAGACGGTTCTCGTTATAGAATTCGCGCAGGTAGAACTTGTGATTGGCGGCCGCCATACGCGTCGAATCCTGGTTCCAGAACAGGAGGTCGAACGGGAACGGCTTTTTGCCGAGCATGTAGTTGTTGACGACGTAGGGCCAGATGAGGTCGCGGGGCCGCATCATGTTGAACACGTTGGCCATGCGCGAACCGTCGAGGAAGCCCTTTTCGGTCATCAGGGCGTCGAGGCTGTCGAGCTGGTTGTCGTCGGTGAACAGCAGTAAATCGCCAGCAAGCGTAAAGTCGACCTGCGTGGTCAACAGCGTGCAGCATTTGAACGGTTCTTCGCCGCGTTGGGCGAGATAGGCAAGCCCGGTCGCCAGCGCGGTTCCACCAACGCAGTAGCCGAGAACATTGATTTTCTCGATATCGGTTTCCTGCCTGACGGCGCGCACAGCCTCAAGAATGCCCTCGAGAATGTAGTCTTCGAATGTCTTTGCGGCGAGCTTTTCGTCAGGATTGACCCACGACACGACGAAAACCGTGAAGCCCTGATCCACGATGTACTTGATGAGGCTCTTTCCGCTCGTCAGATCGAGAATGTAGTACTTGTTGATCCACGGCGGGATCATCAGCAGCGGGCGCTCACGGACCTTGTCGGTTGTCGGCGTGTATTGAATGAGCTGCAGAAGCTCGTTCTGAAAGACGACCTTACCCGGAGTCGTCGCGAGGTTACGGCCGAGCTCGAAGGCGTTGGCATCGGTCTGGCTGATTTTCATCAGGTCGCCGGAGCGCTGCAAATCCTCTGCGAGCAGATTGGCGCCATTCAGCAGATTGCGCGCGTTCGTTTCGATCGTCTCGCGCAGAACTTCGGGGTTGGTCGCGAGGAAATTCGTCGGAGAGTAGGCGCTCGTCAATTGACGCAGATAGAACTCGGCACGGTGGCGTTCCCGCGCATCGAGGCCCGGTGTCGTCGCCAGTTGGTCCTCTGCCCATTTGCAAGCCAGCAGGTAAGCCTGTTTGCAGAAATCAAAGAATGGGTTCTCGTTCCATTCCGGATCTTTGAAGCGACTGTCGCTGGGTGCCGGCTCGATCAGCGGGGCGACCGGCATGCCTATGGCGCGCGTTAGGACGTTGTTCCAGAGATTGCCGAACTGGGTGAAGAAGAGCGCTTGGGCTTCCGAGAGCTTGACGGGATCGGAGAGCCAGGTCCGAAGCAAGGCCGTGAGCGTCTCGGTTGCGGCCGAGAATTCGCTGGCGGGCGTATAGGGGCCGATCTTCGTGTCCGGCCGTTCGGCGAGTTGAGCCAGGGCGATGCTGCCTCGCTCGAAGGCTCGCAGGAGGTTCGAGGCGAACTCTTCCGGATTGGGGATGAGATAACGCGACAGGAACGAAGGGGTTTCGGTCTTGTGGCTGTCTTGCGGCATGGCGGCGTTTAAAAACTTTCCAATATGCGGCGCCGGCAGTCCGAACGGCTGTCGACCGCTGCCATTTACCTTTGGCAGACTGCCCTTCGGGCGAGGCTCGATCAAGTCGAATCGCGGCTGCCGGGTATTGCCTCAAAGTAGGTGGTGGTCAGCGAAAAAATCAGTGGCGGCACGGCGGATGATGCAGCGCGCAAGGCGCTTATCTCATATCT
This sequence comes from Hyphomicrobium sp., assembly GCA_035547255.1. Taxonomy (GTDB): domain Bacteria; phylum Pseudomonadota; class Alphaproteobacteria; order Rhizobiales; family Hyphomicrobiaceae; genus Hyphomicrobium_B. The sequence continues at coordinate 25,051 of DASZVX010000021.1, read as the reverse complement.
TCCGTCCCGTTTCGCGGTCCGTCGCGCCGCAGCACTGGACGGACCATGGCAGGCAAGCGTAAACAGGGCGGCGGTCGGTGCACTGTCGATTATTAACCGACCCCCCCGTGCATCCCAGTGCAAGGTGAAACAACTGTGATGCCGACGGGTTATGGCATCGAGGGCAAAGATTGTTGAGCGAAGATTTTCACCGTATTAAGCGCCTGCCGCCATACGTTTTCGCGGAAGTCAACCGCTTGAAAGCGGCTGCGCGTGCGCGCGGTGCGGACATCATCGATCTTGGCATGGGCAACCCCGACATGCCGACTCCGCAGCACATCGTCGACAAGCTGATCGAGACGATTAACAAGCCGCGGACACATCGGTACTCCGCGTCGAAAGGCATACCTGGGTTGCGCAAGGCTCAGGCGGCCTATTACGCGCGCCGGTTCGATGTGAAACTCGATCCCGAAACCGAGATCGTCGCGACGCTCGGCTCGAAGGAGGGTTTTGCCAACATCGCGCAGGCGATCGCTGCGCCGGGCGACATCGTGCTCGTTCCGAACCCAACATATCCGATCCATGCCTTCGGCTTCATCATCGCCGGCGCGTCGATCCGGCATCTCCCCGCGAGCAACGGCGAGGACTTTCTGCGGGCGATCGACCATGCGGTGAAGCACTCGATCCCGAAGCCGCTCGCGGTCGTCATCTCATTCCCGTCAAATCCGACCGCAATGGTCGCCGATCTCGAGTTCTACAAAGACGCGGTGGCTCTGGCGAAGAAGCACGACATCATCGTACTTTCCGACATTGCCTACGCGGAGCTCTACTATGACGGGGTGCCACCGCCGTCGATCCTGCAGGTTCCAGGGGCGAAGGACATCGCTGTCGAGTTCACATCTCTATCCAAGACCTACAACATGCCAGGCTGGCGCATGGGCTTTGCAGTCGGCAACGAGCGGCTGATCGGAGCCTTGGCGCGCGTCAAATCCTATCTCGACTACGGCGCCTTCACGCCGATCCAGGTGGCTGCCGCGGCAGCGCTGAACGGTCCACAGGATTGCGTCGATGAGATTCGTGCAATGTACAAGAGCCGGCGCGATGCGCTTGTCGAGAGCTTCGGGCGGGCCGGTTTTAACATTCCGCCGCCCCCGGCGACGATGTTCGCCTGGGCTCCGGTCCCTGAGCGTTACAAGGAACTTGGATCTGTCGAGTTTGCGAAATTGCTGATCGAGCAAGCCGACGTTGCGGTCTCACCCGGCGTCGGATTCGGCGAGCATGGCGAGGGCTTCATACGCATCGCGCTCGTCGAGAACGAACAGCGCATCCGCCAGGCTGCGCGATCGATAAAGAAGCTTTTCTCGGAAACGGGCCAATCCGAGCATCGCGAAACCCGTCCTCAGAAATCCGCCACACGATAGTCAGCGAGCAATGGAACCCCTTACACTCGGAATAGCCGGAGTTGGCACGGTCGGCGGCGGCCTGCTGGAGCTTCTGACCACGAACGGTGCGCACTTCGCGAACATCGTCGGACGCGAAATCCGCGTGACCGGTGTCTCGGCGCGCAGCCGCGACAAGCTTCGGGGCGTCGCGATCGACGGCTTCCAGTGGTTCGACGATCCGGTGGCGCTGGCGAAGGACCCGTCGAATAGTGTGTTCATCGAATTGATCGGTGGCGAAGACGGTGTTGCGAAGGCAGCTGTCGAGGCCGCGCTCCAGGCGAAGAAGCACGTCGTGACCGCCAACAAGGCTCTGCTTGCAAAGCACGGGGTCGAACTGGCGCGGCTCGCTGAGAAGAACGGCGTCGCGCTGAATTTCGAGGCGGCGGTCGCGGGCGGCATTCCGATCATCAAGACGCTGCGCGAAGCCCTGGGCGCGAACCGCGTTCGGCGCGTCTATGGCATTTTGAACGGCACCTGCAACTTTATCCTGACGCAAATGCAGAGCGAGAATCGTCCCTTCGCGGACGTTCTGAAGGAAGCGCAGGCGCTGGGATACGCCGAGGCCGATCCGACATTCGATATCGGCGGCTTTGATTCAGCGCACAAGCTTGCTCTGCTTACGAGTCTCGCGTTCGGAACCAAAGTGGCCTTCGACCAGATCCACGTCGAGGGCATCCAGACGATCACCGAAGCCGACATCGAAGCGGCCGACAGCCTCGGCTATCGCATCAAGCTGCTGGGCGTCGCGAGCGAGACGGAGACGGGCATCGAGGCGCGGGTGTCGCCGGCGCTGGTCTTGAAGGACTCGGCCATCGCGGAAGTCTCGGGCGTCACCAACGCCATCGCTATCGAAGGTGATTTCTCAGGCAGCATTCTGCTCGTCGGGGCAGGGGCGGGGGCCAAGCCGACGGCATCGGCCGTCGCCGGCGATATTCTCGACATCGCGCGCGGATTGATCGTACCGCCGTTCGTGACGCCGGTCGCGAAGCTCAAGCCGCATAAGCGCGCCAAGCTCGATCAGCATTATGGCTCTTACTATGTCCGGCTGGCGCTCTACGATAAGCCCGGCGCCATGGCTGCCGTCGCCAAGAGCATGGGCGATCAGGGCATATCGCTCGAAAGCATCGTGCAACATCGGCCGCAGACGCTGCATGCACCGCGCACCGCTCCGCAGCGATCCAAGGACAAGGCACAGCCTGTGATCATCATTACGCATGAGACGACAGAAGAAGCGATGCGCAAGGCTCTCGCGGCGATCGAGAAGGACGGCAACGTCACTGAAATTCCGCAGATGATCCGTATCGAAGAACTGTAGAATTGAGCATTTGGCCCAACGCGAAGTCCGGAAGGATAAGGATATGAGCAAGACGGAGCAATCGAACGGGGTGCACGGTCCGGGCCTCGAGCGCATCCTGGTGCTGGAATTGGCACGCGTAACGGAAGCCGCAGCGATTGCGGCGGCGCATCTTCGCGGACGCGGCAACGAAAAGGCCGCCGACAAGGCTGCCGTCGATGCGATGCGCAAGGAGCTTGGCCGCGTCGAAATTCAGGGCACAGTCGTCATCGGCGAAGGTGAAATGGATGAAGCGCCGATGCTCTACATCGGTGAGAAGGTCGGTACCGGCGAAGGACCGGAGGTCGATATTGCGGTCGATCCGCTCGAGGGTACGACGATCTGTGCCAAGGCGATGCCGAACGCGCTCGCCGTCCTTGCCATCGCCGAGCGCGGCGGTTTCCTGCACGCGCCCGACATGTACATGAACAAGATCGCGGTCGGGCCCGGATATCCGGAAGGTGTCGTCGATCTCGATGCGACGCCTGCTGACAATCTCCAGGCTTTGGCCAAAGCCAAAGGCGTGCCGATCAATGAAATCATGGCTTGCATCCTCGATCGCCCGCGGCATGCGGAACTGATCAGAGCCGTGCGTGAAGTCGGGGCCGGGGTGCAGCTTATTCCCGATGGCGATATCGCTGGCGTCATTTGGACGACGGATCCGAAGGAAACCGGCATCGACATCTACATGGGCTCGGGCGGCGCACCCGAAGGCGTGCTAGCGGCGGCTGCACTGCGCTGCATCGGCGGACAGATCCAGGGCCGCCTCATGCCCATGAAGGACGAAGAGCGTATTCGCGCCGAGAAGATGGGCATCAGCGACATCAACAAAAAGTTCAAGCTGGAAGACATGGCGTCCGCCGACGTCGTCTTCTCAGCGACCGGCGTGACGGACGGCTCGCTGCTCAAGGGCGTGCGCATCCGGGGTGATTTCGCCGAAACCGAAACAGTCGTCATGCGCTCCAAGACGGGGACCGTCCGGCGGATCAAGTCGACGGTACGCAACGTCGGCGCGCGCTTCGTCTAGTCATAATCGGCATTGTATCGGCGTTTCCGCTGTGGGTGCCGGGTGGGCGGCGTGAGCGCGCGCGTGCGAATCGACATACAACTTGGCGGCAGGAAGCAGAGGGGGCTCCGGTGCGCTCAACGAGTTTGGCGAAGGTCGCGTTCGAGAGCCGTGAAGACGGCGGCGCATTTCTCGGAGTTCGTGCGAGCGCGCGCGGTTTCCAGTGGCGGGAGCGTCTTCGTCCGGATCTGAAACCGCTCGCGACCGCAATCGGCCAGCATCATGGATTGCCGGAGCTGATGGGGCGCATTCTGGCGGCGCGCGGTATCGGCCTTGATGCGGTGTCCGGGTTTCTCGATCCGACCCTTAAATCGCTAATGCCCGATCCGAGCACGCTTCGGGATATGGACAAGGCCGCCTCGCGCCTCGCGGACGCGATCGAAGCCAAGCAAAAGATCGCGATCTTCGGCGATTACGACGTCGATGGTGCATGCTCATCGGCGCTTCTCAATCGCTTTCTCGCGCACCACGATGTGCCGTCGCGCATCTACATCCCGGATAGGTTGTTTGAAGGCTACGGGCCGAACGTCGGCGCCATCGAAACGCTCGTTAACGAAGGCGCCAAGCTGATCGTTACGGTCGATTGCGGCACGACGAGCTTCGAGCCGTTGGCTGGAGCGCGCAAGCTCGGAGCGGACGTCGTCGTGATCGATCACCATCAGGCTGACGAGCGGCTTCCCGACGTCGACGCGGTCGTCAACCCGAACCGGCAGGATGACATCTCGGGGCAGGGGATGCTCTGCGCGGCCGGTGTCGTTTTCCTGGTCCTTGTGGCGGTCACGCGCGAACTGAGGCGTCGCGGTTTCTACAGCGGCGCGCGCGAGCCGGATCTGCTGGCGCTGCTCGACCTCGTGGCGCTCGCAACTGTCGCTGACGTCGTTCCGCTGACGGGCCTCAATCGTGCTTATGTCAAAAAAGGTCTGACTGTAATGCGCGCCCGCGAGAACGTGGGGCTTACCGCGCTTGCTGACGCGGCGGGGCTCACGACGCCGCCGACGCCCTACCATCTCGGATTCATCCTCGGGCCGCGTATCAACGCGGGCGGGCGCATCGGCAATGCGGCGCTCGGTGCGACGCTGCTCTCGACGACCGACGCGGTCGAAGCGCAGAAGATTGCCGAGCTGCTCAATCGGCTCAACAAAGAGCGCAAAGACATCGAGACGATGATGCTCGAGGAAGCGCTCGCTATCGCTGACCGGCAGATGACGGACGACCCGTCGCGCGCGATGATCATCGTCGCGTCGGAGACCTGGCATAAGGGCATCGTCGGGCTGGTCGCCAGTCGCTTGGTGGAGCGCTTCCGCAGGCCTGCGTGCGTTATTGCGTGGGACGTCGAGGCATCACGTCCGGATGAGGGGACTGGATCGCTGCGATCGATCCCCGGCGTCGATCTCGGCGCTGCGGTGCGTGCGGCCGTCGCTGCGGGATTGCTCATCAAAGGCGGTGGCCATGCGATGGCTGCGGGTCTGACGGTTGGACGGCAAAATCTCGCGACGCTCGAAGCGCATTTCCTGACGCAACTCGGCGCGGCGACAACGTCTGCGAATGAGGCTGCGGGACTCGATATCGATGCAGCTCTCGTCGCGTCGGGCGCCACGGTCGAGCTGATGGAACTCATGGAGCGCGTCAGCCCCTTCGGGCAGGGGAATCCGGAAGCGCGTTTCGTGCTGCCGGCGCATCGCGTGAAATTTGCGAAGCTCGTCGGGGACGCGCACGCGCGTGTGCTGCTCGAGGGGGGCGATGGGGCGCGTCTCGACGCCATTGCCTTCCGCGCAGCGGGCCAGCCGCTTGGCGATCTGCTGATGTCTGCCGGGGGCATGCCGCTGCACGTCGCGGGTCACCTCAGGCGCGATACGTGGGGCGGCCGCGACCGGGTCGAACTCCAGATCGAAGATGCGGCCGATCCGCGTCGCCAGTCCTGATTTTCGGGACTGATCTGGACGACCATCCTGTCGCAGGACAGTGCGGATGGGCCACGCTTGCCAAGGACGCCCGAAGCCGACTATAGGGATGCCTCTCAAGGACGGCGGTCGCTCCCTTCGTCTATCGGTTAGGACGTCAGATTTTCAATCTGAAAAGACGGGTTCGACTCCCGTAGGGAGCGCCAGTCACTTTTTTCCCTTTGATCTTGTTGAGTTTTTTTGCCGATTTGTCCCACCTCCCGGAACGGAGCGCGAAAGTGGGACACTTTTTCCGGCAATTACCCCTTCGAGCAGTTTCCGCATGCCGATTGTTGCCATGCGTTTGCGCTCGGCTTCCCGTGTGTACCGTTCAGCCTCTGCCAACGAGCGCCAGCCGAACATTGCCATCAGCTGATGAGCCGTCGCGCCCGCTTCGGCCGCGCGCGCCGATCCCGCTTTCCGCAATCCGTGCGCCGAGCAATGCGGCAGCCCGGCCTCGATGCACCGATCATGAAACCAATTTCCGAAGCCTGCGATCGTGAACGGCTTGCCGAACGAGGTGACAAGAAAGACCATTCGAGACGTTGCGCCTGTCGCGTCGATCGCCTTAGTGAGTGGTGGTAGAACTGGGATGTCGATGTCGGTCGGGAAGCGCTTGCGGTTTTTGTAGGCTGTCCAAGCGATGTTGCCGCCGCGCATGTGCTGGCGGCCGAGTCGGACCGCATCGGACCGGCGTGCGCCAGTGTATAGCATGATTGCCATCGCCAGATGCGCCATGCTGCCGAGTGGGTGCCTTGCTTCGAATTGTTCAATCTCTTCGGAGGTCCAGGTGTGGTGACCTTTCGTGGCTCCAGGAAGCTTCGCAAGTGACGTGGCGGGAGGGAATGAGAAAAGTGATTTGCCGCTCGTCAATCGTATTTTTGAAGCCCATTTGAATAGGCCGCGAAGGGCTTTTACCCGATCGTTTGCCGCGCCACGAAGTGCTCGGCCTTTACGATCTCGGAGTATCTCAAGTGTTTCGAGTGTTATGCGCGATTTGGGGAAGCTCCGAAACGTTTGGAGTGCGCCGGGGTAAATCGGCTCGTTGAGCATATTTTCAAATAGACGCATGCGCGTGCGCTGGGTCGAAGCGTCAAGCTCACCAAACTCGGCACTGCGGCGGTATTCTTCCCATAGCCCCTCGAACGTTTCCGACCGAGGCAATGGCGTCGACGCAGGCTGCAAGTGGGGTTCAGCGCAGAGTTGGGCGTATCGCTCCGCGAAAGCCAGCGTTCCGATCTCTTCGCGGATTCGAATCTTGGTCCGGCCGCGTCGGAAGTAAATGCGTACATTTCCGTGTCGATCTCGATCGGCAATCAGATACTGATATTTGTGCAGCATTGCTGTTCCCGACGTCATAAACAGGCGCGGCTCCAGACGTCATCTGGCTCCGCATTGCCCTCCGTGTCGGGCAACGCAGAGAAAAAACAGTCAAGTTGTTTGCGGTCCCATATCCGCCGAGATCCAACAACTTTTGGCTTTGGCATTCTGTTTTCCGCGACCAGTTCATCAAATTTCGTGACGCCAAGCCCGAGGTAGGCGGCGGCCTCGTCGCGGGACAGCCCGCGTGGCGGCAAATTGGGCGGGAGAATTGCAGCCCGGTTTTCACGTAATGGCATGACAATAATCTAAGAGCTGGAAGCTGCGCAGGATTTGCGAATGCTCATTTCTTTTGGTAGTGGGATCTGAATGCGCAGGGCGCTTTTTTCACCCCAATGTAACAGACCGCCCCCCCTTTTTTTGTTCGGCTAATAGATATTGAGCCGCAACTCTCGTTCCGTTCTCGGCTCGCAAAGGCGAAACCATTACGATCAGTCCAGCTGCCAGCAAAAGATTGCGTGCGTTTTCATAGCGCTCACGTGTCCAGCCTGGAATGACTTGCGCGCTGGCCATGGCCTTCGGTGTTATGCAGAACGTGTCGCCGTTGGCGCATCGCACGGAGTGGTTGATTCTCAACTGTGCGAGAAGAAACAACGCATCCGGCGCGTGTCGTGCGTCGAGCCTTCCAAGCAAAATCACTTCGCGATTTTTAAATTTGATCGAGGCTTCAGTTCGATGCAATGCCTCGATCTTTCCCGCTTGAAAATCAGCGTAAACTTTTTTCGCCCGGTCGATTATGACGCTATCATCTAGAGGCAGATTGCCTGCCGCTGTCAGATCATCATTTGCAGTTTGAGCGACATCTAAAAGATCATCGAGGCTATCGCAATACGCGACATGTGAGCAGAGATGGTCGTTGAGCCACTGCTTACGAGACCCATTGCGCATTTGGAGATGGCCGCGCGCTAACTTTTCCAACGGCATAAATTTTTTAAGCGCATCAACATCGAATGGCGGTAAATGCGCCAAAACGCTCGCGTCGCATTCTATCCATTGGTAATATGCGCCGCTAGGATGACGACTCGGTGGGGCGATCGCAATCAATTGGCCGTGAATGCCGAGTTTCAGATCGGCATTCAAACCAAAATTGCGAAGAGACAGCGGGACGTCTGGCATCGGTGTCTTTGGCGCTCGGTAGAGCGCATGTTCGCCGCGGTTGGTTTTAACTCGACCGGGCGTTTCTCCGAACAGTGCTCTCGCGTCGGTGATAGCGCCGGCGTCGTCGGCATCTACTACGATGAGACCAGAAGCGCCCGCACTGTAGCCGATATTTGCATCGGGAAATTGTCGGCACCATTTTGCAACGACGGTGACTGAGGGGGGACGAGTCCAGCCTGAAAAGCCTCGAATAAGCGGTCGTTTTTCCCGTGCGGGCAATACGGCTAAGCCATGGTTGAGAAGAACAAGCGCATGCTCGGAAAAAATGCTCATGGCGTTTTCTCCGCTGTTAGCGAATTGCAATTTGCACCGTTAGCGTCAGCGGGTGGAGCGACGGGCTGATCCGATGCCGAAAACGGATAAATTCGGCGCCGCACGATATTCCCTGTCTTGATGTGTCTGAAGGAAGCGTACTTCTTTTTTCCGTCATTTGTGAGCAAGGAGAAAGCACGTGCTATTGGCGCCCACGGACGCTCGAACCATCCCGCTTCGTGGCACATCTCTCGGTAAAACTGCAAAATTTCCGCATGGAGTAGGCCTGACTCGCAGCGGCGCGCTCTGAGCCAGCAGAGCAGAGCACGCGCGTGTTCGTCGGGTGATTTAGGAGCAAGCCGCGAAAATGTTTCGAGCTGCGCTGGCTGTTCTCGTCGTGCCGATGCGTCAATGGTGGGTACAATTCGCACCGATGGGCGAGCATTCGGCACCGATGCGTGAGTATTCCGCACCGGTGGGGGAAAATCGAAAAAGGAGTTTTTTTATGGTCTTCATTAGGAGCCTCCGGTGCCGGAACGGTCTGTCCCGGGACTGGTAGACTTCGCGGTGCCGTTCTGTCCAAGGGGAAGCGGGACGCCCATTTCCCCGTTACGAACGTGATTTTTTTCGAGGCAGGTTTCGAAACGCTTGGCCTGAACGCTTCAGGTCGTCATTTCCGAAGACGTCGACATAATGCGCGATGCGCCGTGCCATCCCCGGATCTCGTACGCCGGATTCGACTCGATTGCGGATAAGTCGATAATCACGGCCGCATGCTCGTGCATAATCGACTTCTGCATCGACGCGCACTGAGCCCAGTTTGTCATTTGCGAGTTGCCGCCAGCCGCGCACCGAGCGGACATCTCGCCCAAAAGCGGCAGCAGCGGCTCGTTCTGCGGCGGGTTTGCTCAAAAGCTCCGACGCAATTTGAAACTCCATCCATGCAACGGCGTGGAGGCGCAGCATCCAAGCATCCCGGCCGCGCCCGATACTATGTAGCCCCTCAGCTGCGGGCTTTAGAATTGTTCGCTGTTCGCCGAATGCCAGAGCGTCTAAAGCGTCCACCAAAACAAAAAGCCAGGGATGATATGATGCGCGAGAAATCGGCTCGAGAATTGCTATTAAGATCTTTCTGATGACCTCTGGCGGAGGGGCGATTGATCTTTTCGCATGGCCGGAGTCCGTCCATCGTTTTGCTGTCGGCGCATCAACGCAAATATCTGCTCCCTCCCACCTCGCAAACGGACTTGATGCTTGGAAAATACCAGAAGCTCTATCGACTCCGTCACAGACACGCCCGCATTCATAATCAATTGCTGAAGACGCCATTCTGAAAATGTTTCCGATGTCCGAGAGGACGGTACGGACCCATGCGTCGGGGTCATGTCCGGGAGGGCCATCACATAGCCGGTCGACAAAACGATGGAGATGTTTTCGTTGATCTAGTTCAAGCGTCGATTTGCCCTTCGCCGAAGCACGTTTTTTCATCGACGCTTTCCATTTCAATGAGAAATGCGGTGGCATGGTGAACAGAAGTTGGAGCTAGAACTAGCAAAATTCCGATTTTCACCGCAGCAGATCTGAGAATTTATTGGCACAATCCGGCCTCTGCTCGCGGAGTTTTGTTAGCCCACTTCGCTGGGTATTTGGCAAGCTTTACCGGCCATTTCGTTTCTTAGTCACTAGCGCAATAAACCAAACTAACTGGCCACAATGTAGTCGTCGTGATCGCGAGCCGCACGCAGTCCGCGGAAGAGAGTTCGGCGTGAAATTTTTAATTGTCGGGCGACTTCATCTGCGTTCAACCCCTTTTCGAAATAGCGTTTAGCCATCGCGACCATGTCTGGCGTAAATTTCACCGGAGCGCCGAGGCGTTTTCCGCTCTTTCGCGCCGTCGCAAGTCCGGCTCGCGTGCGGTCTATGATCAAGTCGCGTTCAAATTCCGCAATGGATGCCAATATGTGAAGGAGTAATTTGCCGGTAGAGCCCCGGGTGTCGAGATGATCATCGACGGTTCGAAAATGCACGTCGCGCTTTTTCAGATCATCGAGAAGTTTGGTCAAATGAACGAGGCTCCGCCCAATTCGATCAAGTTTGAAGCACGCCAAGGTGTCGCCAGCTTCGAGCGTTTGGAGAGCTTCCGCCAAAATCGGCCGCTCGTGTCGACTGCCGGATGCTTTTTCGACGAAGATGTGCTGCGTCTTTACACCAAGCCTTTTCGCAGCGTCGATCTGCGAAGCTGGATTTTGCTCTCGGGTTGATACCCGCACATAAAATACGGTTTTTGGCATTGCCTCTCGCCCATATTTCGGCACCGAATTCTGGCACTCAAATAGGCGGAGTTATGGCATCGTCAATGGCACGGTGCCAAAATCGAACGTTTCTGACACAGACCCGACATGCGCTCGCTGTTGTGACGGTCAGCGTTCAGCTCGTTCCTCTAGATGGGAATAGACGTCGAGGTCGAAGTTTCTGGCCAGCCTATCCTTGTTGGATCTTCCGATTGCCGCGCCGATCGAATGGCGCTCATTTGGCCGCCGTCGATTGTGCCTGCAGAACGCTCTCCAGGGACCGCGCGAGTTCCCCCGCTTTTCCCAATCCCCAGTAGTGCAGGAACAAAATGCGCGGTTGTTCCATGCTCATGTGCTGGTGGATGGCAACGACGTTGATGCCTTGGTGGCGCATCGACTTCAGTACGGTCTGAAGCTCGCTTTCCTTCATTGCAAAATCGCCATCGACGACAGCCTGGTCATCGGTCCCGGCAAAGGCCGCCCACGTGTTGACGCCCATCTCATTGCCGATGGAGGTGTCGTGCATCGCGGCTGTGCGGCCGATCACGACCTTGAACATGCCATCCTTGGCCTGTCCGTGATAGCCAAGGATTTTTTCCAAAGGCGCACCGGAGATGTGGTTGGGAGAACCGATGTGGCCGCCCTCAAAGTCGTTTTGGGGCTCGGGATGCGCGGTGCGGATTTCTGCGACCTTGCCGTAGACCTTCTTGACGGCGGCGGCGAACGCGGCAGCGTCTCCCGTGCCCCCGATGTGCATGAAGTAAACCTTCGGTTGATCGAAGAAGAAGTGATTGTGAAGAGCCGTCACGTCGAGGCCGTTATCGAGCGCCACGCTCATCACCGGATTGACCTCGTCCTCAAAGAGGACGGTATCACCCATCATCATGGTCATTCCATCGTGAGCTGGGGTAAATGCCGCCCAAGATGTGAGGCCCATGAATGGCGGGATCTTCCACGCGGCTATGCTAGTCGGCACGTCCGTTCGTGGCTTGGAGACCTTGAAGACGTTCTCCTTCTTATTGAGCGTACCTTTGAGGCCGGTTGCCGCTTCGATGGCGGCGGTATCAAGCCTCGCAGTGTTGTCCGCGCGCGCAATGGAATACGGCGCAAACGCCAAGCAACATGCGCCGAGGATGAGGGATGTTTTCAGCATCGTTGTACTCCGTCACTACTCTGCTTTTGGGGGCGCTCGATCCTTCGGTCTGTAGACGAGGATCTTCGCGCCATTCAGCCGTCCGCTTCGGGCAGCCACGAAAAGGCGATCCAGTTCCGGTACGAAGAGGGAGGTGCGCGCGCCTTGGGCCGTTTTTATTTCGGCGATACGCCTTGGCGACGGCTCGCGTTCATCGAACACGTCAACCACGCCGCTGCCGCAACTCACGTAGATTTGCATACGGCGCGCATCAAAGTACGCGTCATCCGCGTCTGCACAGGTCACAACACGCGCGCGGAGGACGCCACTCGGGGTATCAAATAACTCCAAGTACGGGGGGGTACGAAAGACTACAGCCGCAGTACCGCCGTCATCGTCAAGCGCCAAGGGAAAGTTGGATCGGCTTTCAGGTGAGCGCCACGATGAGATTTGGCGACCACCTGAGATAACCGCGATCTGGTTCGCAGCGGGAACGTTGACATACCCACGGTCACCTCCTGGTGTGAATTGAAATCCTTCAGGATGAGCGGGGAGCTTGATTTCACCGATTTTGGCACGGGCGGCCGGATCTATGACGGCAATCGCGCCTTGTCCGAACCCGACGAAGATTCTGCCGGTGGCTTGGTCCACCCGCACATCGTCGGCATCGTTTCCCAGCGGTATGGAACCCAACGGTGAGAGGTCGTCACTTCGGTAAAGGGAGACGGTGCCATCGCCGCCATTAGCTACCGCAAGCATATCTCCGGAGACGCCGACGCCCTGGGGCTCGTGCAATCCTATTATCCGGCCGACGGTCCGCCCTTTGTCGAGGTCGATGACATCGACCGAATTATTACCGAGTTCCGCCACAAACAGGCGATGTCGCTTAACATCGATGGCGAGATGATCGATGCGCCCGGAAACGCCGGTCAGCGGTATTGTTGCCTCGAGTTCAAGCGACGTAAAAGCATTCTGTGGCGCCGCCGATGCGGCACCATGCGCGTTTAACAGGCCCAAGACGACCGTAGGAATCGCGCCGCAGATGAGTGAGTGCCGAGTGCCCATAGGGCAGTTTCCTAAATTGCGTGCAGCGCCAGTGCGCCTGCCGACGTAAGCGCCAGTGTCATGGCGATGGACCACTGGCGGCCAAGCAGCAGGTAAGCCGACAACGCCGACAGGCCGACCACGCGCCAATCCACGGACGAGAGTGTTGGCGTCCACAACTGAAGCGGCCCCGCCTGATGAAGAGCGACGTCGCGAAAGAAGACATGAAGCGCGAACCAGATCGCGAGGTTGAGGATGACGCCGACAACAGCCGCCGTAATGCAGGTCAGCGCGCCGCGCAAACGGGGCTGATGCGTGATCCAGGCAATGTAGGGGGCTCCCGCGAAGATCCAGAGGAAGCACGGGGCAAAGGTTGCCCATAGCGCCACGAACGCGCCGAGCAGACCTTGAAGCAGCACGGGCTCGCCGCCATGCCGGAATGCGGAAAGGAAGCCGACGAACTCCGTGACGAGGATCAGCGGCCCAGGGGTCGTCTCGGCAAGGCCGAGGCCATCCATCATCGCACCGGTATCGAGCCAACCGTAGCGTGCCACCACGTCCTGCGCCATATAGGCCAGCACCGCGTAGGCGCCGCCGAACGTCACCATGGCGAGCTTGGAAAAGAAGACGCTGAGCTGCGATAGCACATGATTGCGGCTGAAGATGCCGACGATTGCAAGCAGCGGGCCGAACCAGATCGCCAACCACGCTGCGACGGTCTTGGCTGTCTCCATCGGCGTAACGGCCAACGTCTGGGGTTGGCCGCGATCTTCGGCGCGAAAATATCCGAACACGGCGGCCAGTAGAATGATCAGCGGAAAAGGCACCGCGAGCATGAAGATCGCGATAAACGAAACCGCCGCGATGATCCAATGCTCGGGCAAATTCAGTGCCCGCATAGCAATCCTCAGCAATGCCTCGATAACGATGACCAGTACTGCCGCCTTGATGCCGAGGAACAGCGCATCGACCAGCGGTACATTGCCGAAGTAGGCGTAGATAATGGACAACGCCAGGACCACGGCGGCACCCGGAAGTACGAACAGCAGTCCGCCCGCAAGGCCGCCTTTGAGGCCGTGTAAACGCCAGCCCACATAAGTGGCAAGCTGCATCGCTTCGGGTCCCGGCAGCAGCATGCAGAAGCTCAGGGCACTCAGGTAGTGCTGCTCGTCGAGCCACTCCTTCTCTTCGACGATGATCTTATGCATGAGCGCTATTTGCGCCGTAGGACCGCCGAACGACAGAACGCCGATGCGGGCGAACGTCGAAAAGGCCTCCCCGAAGCTGACATCATGGGAGGATGCTGCTTCGGGGAGTTCAGAGACCAGTTTGTCCATCAGGCCTTAGCTCCTGTGGCCTCGGTCCAGGTGTGGGTTTCGTCGGTGGCGTCGCGCGCCCAGCGGTAGACGGCGTCGTAGAGCGCCATCGCGGCGGTGAGTTGTTCGAGGTCATTGCGGTACATGCGCGAGAACCCCAGCGAGGCAGCCAGAAGGCCGGCAGCCTCGGGCGCGAGATCTGGCCTTGCGGTGTCTGCGCCGCGCACGATCGTGGCGACACGGTCTAGCGCCGGAATGGCGAGGCCGAATTTCTCAAGCATCGTGTCGAAGGAACATTTCTCGCCCCGATGACTCCAAAACACATCAGGAATATCAAACGGTGTGGCGGAGAAGCGCTGGGCGGCACCCAGAACTTCATGGGCCGCCACGAACAAAAACACCGCCTCGGGATCGACGAAGCGCCGGATGAGCCAGGGGCACGCGATGCGATCAACCTTGGGGCGTGCACGCGTAACCCACACGGTGCGTCCGTAGTTGTCGCGCGGCGGTAAGTTCTTGGTGATGACGAGAGGCTGGCCGGCTTTCTGCCACGCAGCGACGCCGCCCTCGAGCGTTTCAGCGGGCACGCCGGCATGGCGCAGCCATGCCGCGATGCCTTGGCTGAAGGCGCCGCCGTTCTCGCACACGACAACGGCCGGCCTTTTGCCGATAGTGGTGATCAGATTCTCGGGCTTAGCGTCCGATCGCGGAATAGAACCCGGAATGAGGTGCGGATCGCGGACGAGAGCGTCGTCCGGCCGCACGTCAATCAGCAGCGGACTGTTGGGCAGGCCGATAAGGCGGGCGAGTTGGGAAACGGTGATTTCAGTAGGTGACGGCATAGCGCGTCCTTTCCCTCATAAAGAAGGTTGATCGGACGCGAACTTTGGGCTGTCGCCTCACGGGGACGTCGCGGGACCCCTTAGCGACCATTTCACTGCAGCAGGCCGCCGTTGTCAATCGCGGTCGGGGAACCGGGCGTTAATGGCGCTCGCGACAGCGGACATAGACCGCAGTACGAGACGGGTGTCGATCGTTGGGCGGCGGCGCTAATCGCCAATTGCAGGGAAACGGAAGTGCTTTTCGAACTCTGTCTGATCGCCAATCAATAAGGTCGCCACCGGCTTGCCCAGTAAGGTAGTCACTTTATAGCCGACGAAAGGCGCCGCGAGATGAAGTGCGGGTAAGCCGATGAAGACAACTTCGGTCGTTTCGTCTTGCGAAACGAGCGCCATCAGGACTTTCGTGTAATCAGAACCGGTAGCAGCGACCGCTATTTGTAGGCGCTGGACAGCATCCTGATCGCGACCCCAATTCGCGTATTTCTGAAATGTCTTGGCAATCCATATCACCTTCTCATGGCGCCTTTCCGTCACGCCTCGCGATGCTGGCTTTGGTGCCATCGGGAATCATCGTGTCGTAGAATTTTGCTCGTTTCAGGGGCTGGGTGATTAGTTGATCTGTGATGAAGTTGATGAGCTGGAACAGCCTTTCAGCCGTTGCGCGATCGTCGCGGAGATCGATGACGCCAGGATGAACCGCATTGTTTCCGATGACCCGGACGACGTCGCACGATTGCTGAACTTCGATATCGAGTCCGGCCCGGACAAGTGACTTGATGTCATCGTCGAGATTGCCAGAATGCCCCAAGTGCACCATGAGCTTCATCAAGCACAATCGTAACAGGGCGCATGCACCGCGCGGTGAGCGAACCAGGATAGCGGCCGCTTCCTCGTAGTCCTTCGTTGCGTCGTCCGGAAGGTCGGAGTTAGCTTTCTCGACCGGTGCCGACGCTTGAGGAAATATGATCTCGTCGCCAGCAAAGAGTATTCGTTGGCCGCAGCTGTCGCAGTCTATAAAGTGTAGCGTCTTGTGTTCAATATCGGCATTTTTTACGCTTCCAAACTGTACAACACTAAGTCGAGTTGCGCGTTGGACGCTAAACACCCCACACGCAGAGCAAGTAAAAGACCGGTCAAGATCGTTATCGTCAGTTGCTAAGTAGGGCATTGGTATCCGTCTTTCGGTCGCCGTCAGCGGATGATATCTTCGATTCTCGTATATCGATCCAACTATATCCGCCTGTTCTCATCACAGTGCGGCTGGTTTTGCTCGCCAACTCGGTGACCGCCAATGTCCGCTTGATCCCATTAACGGACGTGGACCGATTGCGCTGCCTAGTCAGTGATGGCATGGCCATAAGCGTCTGCTCTTGAGAGCCAAGCGGAAGCGAAGTCGACCTGCACTATTCCCGCTTCTGACCCAAAGCGGACGCCAGCGCTTTCCGTCGGTAGACCATTGTACCGACGGAATGCAAAGTTTGCAGACATCAGTCTCTGTCCTAGTCGAGGTCACCATCGAGAGACCTCATGATGGCACCGCATCAACGAGCGGACGTTGGCGCTCCGACGCCAAGGGCTAGGAGCAGAAATAACCTCAGTTCACTCCGGCCTTACCTCAAGCAGTTCACCTGTCTTTGGCAGACGCGCCTACAATCAATAGATTGCGGTATAGCACGCGAAAGCTAGACATTCTTTAAGCCGGTATCCTGGCCTGACATCGTCAGCTTCACTCGGTTGCCTTTCTGCGTGGAAGACGCCGATGTTCACGTCGACATCAATCACCGAGAGGATGTTCGGTGCGTCGACTACCGAGGCCCAGCGGTAGAGCTCGAATGGGCAGCACGAGGACTATCAGCCATTTGCCCGACCGATAGGCGGCATAAATAGCTACATTCAGAATTTCCATTTGTGGTTTCGATATAGTCATGCAAATATATCGAATGAGATGTGACGGCGCCGGGGGGTGCCGTATCTGTTTCGGGGGGAAGTGGTGTCGGGTTATGTATCCGCCGCTGCTCTAGCGGCTGTGTGTCTTTATTTTGAGGAAGATCGACATAGGGAAGGCGGCACAAGCATTGTCGCCTGGCGGCAGCAGCGTCGCCGGAAAGGCGTTCCTGTTAACGCCCTTCGCCTACCAAACCCGAAGCAGGTCTTCTGATTCTCAAGGTTTAAAGCGCACCGCAGGCTTCCAAGCGAAGCCGAAAGCGGCGCGCATTAATACCTGATCATCAAACGAAGAAGCGCCGCGATCTCGACGCGGTCTAGGCAGGCTTACCCATACAAATTTGGGGGAAATGTATAATGATAAAGAAGAAACTTGCGCTAAGCGGCACACTGATCTTCGTGCCGATCGCGGCACTCGCCCAGGAAACGAACCCGGGAAAGGCTGAAAAGCCGCTTCCACCCGTTACCGTGCTTTCCGACGAAAAAGCCGAGCCGGTCAAGCACAAGGTTACGAAGAAAAAGAGTGCGCCGAAGAAAGCGAAATCGACCGCAACCAGCACGTCCAGTCAACCGCCGAGCGGCGTAGATTTGTCTCTTGGCGACGCAAATGGGCCGCGTTCGGACAGTCAGGGCGTCATGCCGCCGTCCGTGACGGCGCAGACGGTCGGCGGTATTATCGTCAGTGATCCGACGCTCGGTCGAGTCAGCAGCGTAAGCCGCGAAGGTCTCAACCTTCTTGGTGGCGGGGCACAAACGAATTTCTATCAAGCTGCAGACATCATTCCTTCGGTCTCTTTCGAGAGCCCCGATCCTTTTGGTCTCAGCAATACGCGAAACATCAATATCGCGGGCAAAGGCGACTTTCATCTCTCTCGTAACATCAACGGTCTCCCGATCATGGGAATCGTGGGCGGCAACGATCTCTATGATCTTGAAAACATCTCTCGGCTTGACGTTTACAGGGGCGTGATTCCGGCGGACAGAAGCCTTGGCGTCTCAAATGCTTCGGGCGTGATCGACCAGATCATTCTTGGCCCGCAGGACACCGCGTCGAACTTCTTCGAGCAAAGCTTTGGATCGTGGAACTTCAACAAAACGTTCGCGCGCATCGATACGGGCCTTCTTAGCACCGGGACGCAACTTTTCATCTCCGGGTCAACGACCAGTGCCGATAAATGGACCGGCGCAGGCGACGAGTCGCGGGAAAATTTTGCGTTGGGTTTGAGCCAGAAGGTCAACAAAGACCTGAAGGTCGACTTCAACGCCGTTTATAGCAAATTTGATGGCAATCCGTACAAGGCACTTACCTATCAGCAGACGCAAAACCTTAGCAAAAACTACGGGCTCGATTACGACAAAACGTTCGATCCAACCAATCCGATAAACTACTACAAATTTAACCGGGTAAGCTCCGAGGATTACGCGCTCTTCGCCAACGTAGACTACCGGCTTGCAGAGGGTCAGCACCTAGTATTCAAGCCTTACTACTGGAACAATGATGGTGAGCAATGGTCCGGCACCAGCGGCCAAGTCCAGATATGGAGGCAGCAGAACGATAACCTCGGCGGAGTCCTAGAATATAATGGGCACTTCGCAACGGGGACGGATGTCGTAGCGGGTTATTGGTGGCAGTCACTGGCGCCACCGCCGCCGCCGACCGACCAACGTCGATTCAACATTTCGTCGACGGGTGAACTCTCGTTCGCGAAATGGAATACGATCGCAAAAATCGATAACTTCATCACCAACAGCCCGTATATCCAACTCACGCAGACGCTCGGAACCGTTACGGTTACGGGCGGTGTGCGCTACATGAGCCTTGGTGCACCGAATATGCACTACTACAATCCCGCTGGCGTTCCGGATGGGACTCTCGACCAGGCTTTGGCCAGCAATCCCGCAGAATATGCGGACGCCTTCGTGACTGCGCGGGATTACAACGAATTCCTTCCGAACTTTGGAATCACGAAAGAGCTTGGCGGAGGATGGAGCACCAACTTCGCTTATGGCCGGAACTTCGGTCGTCCGGATTGGGGACCGCAAGCGAGCAACTATATAAGTAATCGAGCGGCATTTCAGGGCAAAGACATCGATCTTCAGGATCTCGTCGACAACGTCAGACCGGAAATTGCCGACCAGTTCTCAGCTCAAGTGCGCTATAGCGATTACGGGTTCACGATCGTTCCAACGCTCTTCTATGCCAAGCACAAAAATCAACAGGTGAAGATAAACGACCCTGCACTTAATAATCTCGCTTATTACGTGGGAACGGGTTCAAGCACCGAATACGGCGCGGAGCTACAAGCCTCGTATCAGTTCGGATCACAGCTCTTTGCGTTTGCGTCTGCGACGCTTGCGTCTCAAACCTTCGATGGCGATACGCAGACGTTGAGCAAAGGAGGAGCGCCGATTTCGACCAAGGGCAATCAAATCCCGAATACACCACAAGCCATGTTCAAGGCTGGTGTAACCTATACTTGGCATGATTTCTCGCTGACGCCTGTCGTTCGCATCATCGGCCAACGATACGGCGATGCTGAAAATCGCAACAAGGTTTCAGGCTATACGGTTGCCGACCTCACGGCTGCCTACAACATCAAAGACAAGTTCGGCTTGCAGGAGGCGACGTTGAAGTTCGGTGTCGTGAATCTATTCAACAATGAATACATTTCGGAGATTTCGCCGAACGACACCGACCTGAGTTCGGACGCCCAATATTATGTCGGTGCGCCTCGGACGTTTATCGGGACCGTCGCGGTAAAGTTCTGAGCATCGGCGTGGGGATGCCTGCGGGCATCCCTTTTTTTATCAACTCCTGGAGCGAATGCCCCTGCCGGTATCTCGATATCACTTCATGCTCGTTCGGCGGACAGCGATGCGGTGCTTGTTGGCGCTTTGGCTGCCGATTTTTCTCGCGCTTATGGCTGGCGTTTCGCAAGCCTTTGCGGAACGCGTCGTCACCGACATGGCAGGGCGCACCGTCACGGTGCCTGACAAGATCGCGCGGGTTGGGACGATCGGGCCCGTTCCCGTTCTCAACAGTTTCGTCTTCGCGATGGGAGAAGCGGGCTCCATCGTCAACAACTTGCCTCCCAATCTCGGCGGGCCGCGCTGGCGTTTTCAGTATGTCGTGGCGCCGGGACTCGCGAACCATCCCGTCATTCAAACCGGGCAAGGTCCGAATATCGAGGGTGTGATTGAAGCATCGCCCGACGTCGTGTTGACGATGGATCGCACGACGATCGATCTGCTCGAGCGCACGCACATTCCGACGCTGTATCTATCCTGGCAGAGGCCTGGCGATGTCAAAGCCGTGATGCACCTTCTTGGTGAGCTATATGGCAAGCAGGATGTGGCCGATGCTTACAATCGTTATTTCGACGAGACCATCGGGAGGGTCGGCAGCCGCGTCGACGGATTGCGTGATGACCAACGGCCGCGCGTTCTTTATGCCGATCTTCGACGTCTGACACAGCCTCACAAAATCGCAGAATGGTGGATTGCGAAAGCAGGCGGGCGCAGCGTCACCGATGACGGGCGTATTGGCGAAGCATTCAACTTCTCCATCGAGCAACTCCTCGCTTGGAATCCGGAAGTAATCATCGTCACGGCAGAGCCCGAGATCGCAGATGCTTATGCAGATACCCGGCTAGCTAACGTGTCGGCGATCAAGAACAGACGCGTCTATGCCATTCCGATGGGAGTGCATGTGTGGGGAAATCGCACCGTTGAACAGCCGCTCACGGTTTTATGGGCGGCTAAAATGTTTCATCCCGACCTCTTTGCCGACATAGCGATCGATGACGAAATTCGCGCGTTCTACGGGAGGTTCTTTAGAACCGATCTCAGCCCCGATGATGTTGGCGCGATCCTGGCGGGCAGGGCGGGCGCCTCCAAATGAGTCATGCCAGAGATGACATCGGAGACGTTTGTCGGTATGGCGGTGAATTGACGGATCGATGAGCGAGAGAATGAATACTGGTCACGAAATTTCTTGCGAAATACCTCCGCGCACGATTCCGGCATTCCGCATTGGTCTTTCCGGGTGCGCTGGCGGGCTGGAGGCGATTTCCTCGTCTCGCTTGCTCGATCTTGCTGAAAAGGCAGAGGCCTTGGGCTTCGCTGGATTGTGGCTCAATGAGGAGCATTTCCAAGGCAGCATTGTCGAAGTCGAAGGACGGCGCTGCCATTCACCTCTCATCCTCGCATCTGCAATTCTGGCGCGCACGCAGCGGCTACGCGTCGGCTTTTCGGTTTTGCTGCTGGCACTTCATCATCCCGTGCGGCTGGCTGAGGAAATTGCGACGCTTGACGTTATCTCGGATGGCCGCGTCGATTTCGGAATCTCGCGCGGCGGCAACGGCAAGTATCTCGAGGTTTACGGCATCGATCCGGACAGCGTGAACGAGCGCTTTCAATCGACGCTGCAGTTTCTGATGAAGGCCTGGCAGGACGGCAAGATGCCTTTCGGCGAGAACGCCTATTCGATCGAACCGAAACCCATTCAGAAGCCGCATCCGCCTGTTTTTATCGGCACCTATTCCGATGAGACCGCTGCTTGGACAGCCCGCGAAGGGCATGCGCTCATCTGTCATGGCATCACCAACATGGCGAACCAGCGCCGCATGATGCGAGCCTTCAAAGATGCGGGCGGCGATGTCGGGCGCGTTCCCTTCGGGCGATTTGTCTATGTCAGCGAGACAGACGCCAGCGCCCGCGAGGAGCTTTGGCCTACCGTGCTCAAACTTACGGGCAGGCTCAGGGGATTCGGCCTCTTCAATCGCAGAGGGATCGTAACCGAGCAGGATCTCGACCCGGAGGTTTTCTACCGCGAGATGGTTATCGCGGGGAGTCCGGAAAGCTGCGCTCGTCGAATCCTCGAGCTCAATGCGGAACTCGGGATAACCTACCTCAATGCCTTGAGCGCGTTCTTCGGCTTCTTGCCGCTTGAGCTTTTGGATCGCTCACTCACACTTCTCGGCCGGGAAGTCCGGCCGCGCGTGGAAGAAGCACTAAGGATCGGTACATGAACAGAGGCGGCGCAGTTGCGCCGGTGTTTCTGCTCGGATTGATATTGCTTTGTGCGATGGGGCTATCGCTCACGCTAGGGCGTTATCCACTCGGCATTGCCGACATCGGTGAGTTTTTTCAGGCAGCCGTCGGGCTTCGCCAGCTTGACCCCGATCGCTATCAGCTTTTGCATAACGTCATCGTCGAGATACGCCTGCCGCGCGTCATGGCCGCGGCTTTGATCGGCGCGGCGCTCGCAATTTCCGGCACCGCGTTTCAGGCGATCTTTCGCAATCCCCTGGTTTCACCCGGCATACTCGGCGTGCTTGGTGGTGCGGGTTTCGGGGCGGCGATCGGCTTATTGATCTCGGGACACTGGGTGGTCGTTCAACTGCTGGCCTTCGCGATGGCATTGCTGGCCGTCGGGCTCGGCATTTTTATTGCCAATCTTTTTGGGCCGGGGACGATGGTGACGCTCATCCTCGGCGGGATCATCAGCGGGGCTTTGTTCACCGCGTTGCTGTCTATCGTCAAGTATACCGCTGATCCCTACAACCAATTGCCTGCCATCGTGTACTGGCTGATGGGAAGTTTGCAGGCGGTCGAGCTGAAGCAAATTTCGATCGTTGTCGTGCCGATCCTTGCCGGAATCGTGGGATTGACGTTGTGCGGCCGAGCGCTCGACGCATTGTCGATGGGTGATGACGAAGCGCGGGCGCTTGGGGTTCCGGTTACGGCGGTTCGCTATGGCGTAATAATCGCCGCAACGCTTATTTCGGCGCTGTCGGTATCTATTGCCGGAATCATAGGTTGGGTCGGGTTGATGGTGCCGAATTTCGCTCGTCTACTTTTTGGCCCAGCAAACGCTCGTTTGCTCCCCCTTAGTGCGATACTGGGGGCGTTGTTTCTGCTCTGTGCCGATTGTCTTGCGCGCGTCTTGACGCCTGCCGAGATTCCCATCGGAATCGTGACGGAGTTGCTCGGCATCCCGGCATTTATTCTCGTACTCGGACGTACGCGTCGGGCGTGGCTATAACAGCTCAGGACGTCGAAGCCGATGGAAGCGCAGTGCGAGATCTCTTCCGAAACCCCGCCTGGTGGACGCCTTGAGGCGCGCGATCTGCATTTTCGCTTCGAAAAACGCAGCATCTTGAGAGGCGTAAATCTTGTCCTGATGCCTGGAGAGGTTGTGTCGCTGCTTGGAGCTAACGGCGCGGGCAAAACGACCTTGTTGCGGCTGTTGTTGGGATTAGTTTCTCCTGCGCAGGGCGAAGTCTTGATCGGCGGAGGGTCGGCCGCTTCGTTGTCCCGCCGAGAGATCGCAACGCGCGTCGCTTACGTGCCGCAAGTTCACATGACGCCGTTTCCCTTTACGGTTCGCGAAGTCGTGATGATGGGACGGTTGCCGCGAACGAGCTTGTTGAGCAGCACATCCGAGATTGATCATGATGTCGTGGAGCGCGTGCTTGAAAAGCTTGAGATTTCGCATCTTGCCGACCGCGTTTATAGTGAGATCTCTGGGGGAGAACGTCAGCTCGCACTCATTGCACGCGCGCTCGCTCAGGTGGCCCCAACGCTGATCTTGGATGAACCCCTAGCGAATCTGGATTTCGGCTATCAAAGCGTTGTTGCACGGCACTTGAAGCAGCTAGCCAAAGACGGTCATTCGGTCGTTATGACCGGCCATGATCCGCAGTTCGCCTATCAGGCATCAAGCCGAGTTGCACTTCTCATCGACGGTCGTCTGGAGCCGGAAGGATCGCCGCGTCAGGTTTTGAATGTCGAGAACCTGCGAAGACTCTATGGAATTGACGTCGAGTGCGTTCCGCTAACTGGGGATCGCGTCGCGTTCTTTCCGCGCAGCCAAAGCTAACGTAGTGCTTTCATTTCCCGGCATTCGAGCTCAAGTTTAAAAATCGCCCCATCGAACTCGTTACGTCGGATTTGGGTCATGAGCATCGGAATGGCCATTTGCCACGTCGGCTGATTTCTCCGCGCAGCGAACATGTTCGGTGACAGGACACGCTTCCTCATCCGCGAAGGGCCTACTTCTGTTTCTGGGATCGACCAACCGAGCTGTGAAAAGCAGAAAATGTTACATCACATCCGCTTCTGGCCCCAAGCCGCCATAGGGCCGACGTCTGACGTTAAGTCAGTAGGAGGCGCGTTTGGAAAAGCGGCCGGCTAATCGACTGCCATCGCATCGAATGTCGGCTTTCCCTGCGAAGCTGACGTCTATCAGTCGAAGACCGCGAGCAATGATGTCAGGTCGGGGCTAATCAGCGGTTAGGTGGGACACTCGTCGGCACAACGTATTGGAATGCAATGAGAGGTTTTTCTGTCCCACTTGATTGTAAGTTATTGAAATTCATGAAGATGACTACTCCCGTAGGGAGCGCCAATTTTTTCAGTTACTTAACAGAAAACTTTCGAGACCACCGATCCGGCGTGCAACAGATTTGCAACCGCCAAATCTTGTTCTTTCCCTTCGGGCGAGAGACGGTGGGATGACTGACTTCTAAGTAGAGGGTCGCAGGTTCGAATCCTGCCGGGATCGCCAGTTTTATTGGCTTTTTTGATCTTCGTTTCGCGCTTGAAACTGTGCGGGTGCGATCTCGGTGCGATCCCGGAGTGGATGAATTGCTGCCCCCCCCGTGCCGGTTCCTTTGACCGGCTTTGCAGATGCCTACAAGAAGGTCGTGACGCCTTGGGTCCAATCAGAATTTAACACTGACTTTGAGGCCGCCGGAATTGGCGTCGCTGTGGCCCGCGAACAAGCCGTCGTAATTGAGCTTCAGGTCGATCCCGCCCAGCGTCAGAACATCCATGCCGGCGCCGGCTGAAAAATACGACTGGTCGAAGCTGGATGTAATCGTAAACGGACTGATGCCGGAAGGGGCGGACACGAAATCCGACGTCAGC